>NZ_OZ245801.1:407500-707500 GCF_965228225.1 Reyranella sp.
AACGAGCCGATAGGGCGATCGCAAGATCGTTCCATCGCTGACAAAACGTGAAGTTAAGCACAATAAGGGCGTTTGGCGGATGCCTTGGCACTGAGAGGCGATGAAGGACGTGGCAGGCTGCGATAAGCTTCGGGGAGTTGCCAGCACACTTTGATCCGAAGATTTCCGAATGGGGAAACCCCATCCATCAGGATGATCGTTGACTGAATCCATAGGTCAACGAGGCAAACCCAGGGAACTGAAACATCTCAGTACCTGGAGGAAAGGACATCAACAGAGACTCCGCTAGTAGTGGCGAGCGAACGCGGACTAGGCCAGTGCTTCGATTGTAAGAACCGGAACACTCTGGAAAGAGTGGCCATAGCGGGTGATAGCCCCGTACGGGTAGAAAGCAGTCGGAGACTCGAGTAGGGCGGGACACGTGAAATCCTGTCTGAACACGGGGGGATCACCCTCCAAGCCTAAGTACTCCTCAGTGACCGATAGTGAACAAGTACCGTGAGGGAAAGGTGAAAAGCACCCCGACAAGGGGAGTGAAATAGACCTGAAACCGAACGCCTACAAACAGTCGGAGGCCGCAAGGCTAACGGCGTACCTTTTGTATAATGGGTCAGCGACTTACTCTGTGCAGCAAGCTTAAGCCGATAGGTGTAGGCGCAGCGAAAGCGAGTCTGAATAGGGCGCTTAGTTGCACGGAGTAGACCCGAAACCGGGTGATCTAGTCATGGGCAGGTTGAAGGTGCGGTAACACGCACTGGAGGACCGAACCGGTTACCGTTGCAAAGGTATCGGATGACCTGTGATTAGGGGTGAAAGGCCAACCAAACTCGGAAATAGCTGGTTCTCCGCGAAAACTATTTAGGTAGTGCGTCGTGTGATTACCGCCGGGGGTAGAGCACTGGATGGGCTAGGGGGATCCAAAGTCTTACCAAACCTAACCAAACTCCGAATACCGGCGAGTACAGCGCGGCAGACAGACGGCGGGTGCTAAGGTCCGTCGTCGAGAGGGAAACAGCCCAGACCGCCAGCTAAGGTCCCTAAGTCATGGCTAAGTGGGAAAGGATGTGGGAATTCCAAAACAACCAGGAGGTTGGCTTAGAAGCAGCCATCCTTTAAAGAAAGCGTAATAGCTCACTGGTCTAATTAAGAAATCCTGCGCCGAAGATGTACCGGGGCTCAAGCCATGCACCGAAGCTGCGGACTCGAAAGAGTGGTAGCGGAGCGTTCCGTAAGCCTGTGAAGGGAGACCCGTGAGGGCTCCTGGAGGTATCGGAAGTGAGAATGCTGACATAAGTAGCGATAAAAAGCGTGAGAGACGCTTTCGCCGTAAGTCCAAGGGTTCCTGCGCAAGGTCAATCCGCGCAGGGTTAGCCGGCCCCTAAGTCGAGGGCGACAGCCGTAGACGATGGGAACCACGTCAATATTCGTGGGCCTGCTGGTGGTGACGGATCCGAAAAGTGGCCCGAGCTCGTTGGCGAATGCTCGGGCGGCCCAAGGGTTCCAGGAAATAGCCCCAGCGTATAGACCGTACCCTAAACCGACACAGGTGGACTGGTAGAGTATACCAAGGCGCTTGAGGGAACCATGTTGAAGGAACTAGGCAATTTACCCCCGTAACTTCGGGATAAGGGGGCCTCTGACGGTCTCGTCAGAGGGGCACAGACTAGGGGGTGGCGACTGTTTACCAAAAACACAGGGCTCTGCTAAGCCGTGAGGCGAAGTATAGGGTCTGACGCCTGCCCGGTGCCGGAAGGTTAAGAGGAGAGGTGCAAGCCTTGAATTGAAGCCCCGGTAAACGGCGGCCGTAACTATAACGGTCCTAAGGTAGCGAAATTCCTTGTCGGGTAAGTTCCGACCTGCACGAATGGCGTAACGACTTCCCCGCTGTCTCCAACATGGGCTCGGCGAAATTGAATTCCCCGTGAAGATGCGGGGTACCCGCAGTTAGACGGAAAGACCCCGTGCACCTTTACTACAACTTTGCAGTGGCATTAGAGAATGGATGTGTAGGATAGGCGGGAGCCTTTGAAACCGGGGCGCTAGCTCTGGTGGAGGCAACCTTGAAATACCGCCCTTTTGTTCTTTGATGTCTAACCGCGGTCTGTCATCCAGATCCGGGACCCTGCATGGTGGGTAGTTTGACTGGGGCGGTCGCCTCCCAAAGAGTAACGGAGGCGCGCGATGGTGGGCTCAGGCCGGTCGGAAATCGGCTGCTGAGTGCAATGGCACAAGCCCGCCTGACTGCGAGACTGACAAGTCGAGCAGGGACGAAAGTCGGCCATAGTGATCCGGTGGTTCCGCGTGAGTGGGCCATCGCTCAACGGATAAAAGGTACGCCGGGGATAACAGGCTGATACCACCCAAGCGTCCACAGCGACGGTGGTGTTTGGCACCTCGATGTCGACTCATCACATCCTGGGGCTGGAGCAGGTCCCAAGGGTTCGGCTGTTCGCCGATTAAAGTGGTACGTGAGTTGGGTTCAAAACGTCGTGAGACAGTTTGGTCCCTATCTGCTGTGGGTGTTCGAGACTTGAGAGGAGCCGTCCTTAGTACGAGAGGACCGGGATGGACTTACCTCTGGTGTACCGGTTATGGCGCCAGCCGTAGCGCCGGGTAGCTATGTAGTGAAGGGATAAACGCTGAAAGCATCTAAGCGTGAAACCCGCCTCAAAACTAGGTCTCGCTGAGAGTCGTGGTAGACCACCACGTTGATAGGCCGCATGTGCAAGTGCAGTGATGCATTCAGCTTAGCGGTACTAATAGCTCGATCGGCTTGACTTCATTCGTTCCGTGCAGCGGTCGACATCCGCTGCATGGCCTTGTGCACGACTTTAGACCTCAATCCCTTGCGTTCGGACGATCCGGTGGCTCTAGCGAGAGGTGTACACCCGATCCCATTCCGAACTCGGACGTGAAAACTCTCAGCGCCAATGGTACTGTGTCTTAAGGCACGGGAGAGTAGGTCGCTGCCGGATCTTCCGAACGCTAGGGAATACAGTCCCGATAAACGATTACCGCACGCGCGATCCTACGCGGTGCACTTAAAAACGCCGTCCTCGCAAGAGGGCGGCGTTTTTGCGTCTGGGTCTGGAAGATCCTGCGCGCAGCTTTCCGTTTGGTTCGCGCGGACGCCCGTGCCAACTTCGTCCGATACGAGACCGGGGGAGGGGGCTTGTTTCGCGCGGTTTTTTGCGTCGTCTTGGCGGCCATTGTCTTGACCGTGCCGACGATGGCCCGTGAGGTGGGCAATGGTGGCGGAATACTTCGCGCCGCGTGGGTGCCGACGGAAACCGGACTGATCGGCGGAGCCGGCGGCTTCAATGGCGAGGCGACCCCGCTCGACCTTCAGATTCTCAGGGAAGCGGCCCGTCGCGCTCACCTGGGTATCGTCATCCTTCCCATGGGACGCGCCGCCGCCGAAGCCGACCTCGCGCAGGGGCGGGTCGAACTGCTTCTTCCCGACGCGATCGGTCCCGGAACCGGCTCCGTCCCTTACCGGGTGGAACGGGAAGTCCTTCTGTGCGCGCGCCGCTTGCCGGCGGTCGGCCACCAGGGAGTCGCCGCGCTCGAGGAGGCCTACGGCCGCGGCTGGCGGATTGGCGTCGTCCGGGATGCCCCGTATCGCCTAGACATCGCAACACTGACGGCGAGCGACCGCGTTGCGGACCGCACCGTCTCCTTCGCCAATGCAAGCCAAGGGATGGCCGCCATCGTCGATGGTGCCGTGGAATGCCTGGCGGCGCGGCGCCTGGCCATTCTTTCGGCCGTCGCTGCGGCGCCGGGGACCGAATCGCACTTCGCCCGACGAGCCGTCAGCCTGGGTGGGACCGAACTTCGCCTCCGCTACGGTCGTGACGTGCCACCGGCGACGGTCGCCGCGCTGGACGGCGCTCTCACCTCGCTGTCGAAGGATGGGACCCTTGCCGAGTTGGAAGAACGGGCCGCCCGGCCCGTTATGCTCCGTTTTGCCACCGCGACCTGGTGGTTCTCCCTGCTCGATGTCGTGGGCACCGTGGCCTTCGCTTTGTCCGGGGTTCTGATTGCCCGTGCCGAACGTTTTTCCTTGCTCGGCGCGTTCGTGCTCGCCGGCCTGCCGGCCGTCGGCGGCGGCGTGGTGCGGGATCTGCTGCTCGGCCGCGAGCCGATCGGCATCGTGGGAAATCCCCAGCCGCTCTTTCTCGTGATTGGTACCGTCGTCGTCGCATACGCAATCATGAGGATAGGGGAGAGGATCGGACGGGCGCCCACGGGACCTCTCCTCACGTTCGCCGGTTTCTTTCCGCCGCGGATTGTTCTCGAAGTCACCGACGCGGCGGGCCTTGCGGCCTTCACGGTCATCGGCGTCGCCGTTGCGGTTGGCGCCGGCGCCGAGCCGCTCTGGCTGTGGGGACCGCTGGCCGCGGCCATCGGCGGTGCCGGGGGAGGGATCCTTCGCGACCTCCTGCGAAGCGGCTACGAAAGTCCCGCCCTGCGCAGCTCGTTCTACGCCGAGGTCTGCGTTCTGTGGGGCGCGCTCCTCACGCTGGCGATCATTTACTTCCTGCGAGACGACCAACCGTGGTGGGTCCGTTTCACCATAAGCTTCGCCGTGCTCGGTGGGTTCGCGACGCGCATGGCTATCTTCGCCTACGGGATTCGAAGTCCGCGCTTTTGACGCGTGGTGCAAGATGCGCCGCCCGGCATCGTTCTGGTGGCTGCTGAAACGGGATGGAAAACATGAAAAAATCACCCGCAGGCGAGGAATTCGGAGGGGTCATCGGACGCACGGTCGAGGAGTCGACAGCGTGGTGGCCGCCCGCAAAATTCAAGCAGGACGCGCCCGATGTGGTCCTCGTCGTGCTCGACGATGCGGGCTTTGCCCATCTCGGCTGCTACGGATCGACCATTGAGACGCCGAACATCGACGCCCTGGCCGCCAAGGGGCTGCGTTTCACCGGCTTTCACACCACCGCGCTCTGCTCGCCCACCCGGGCCTGCCTGATGACGGGTCGCAACCACCATGCCGTGGGCATGCGAGCCGTCTCCAACTTCGACACCGGCTTTCCCAACATGCGCGGCGCCATCCCGCGTAGTTCGGCGACGCTGGCGGAAATCCTGCGCGAAAGCGGCTACGCGACCTTCGCCGCGGGCAAGTGGCACCTGGCCCCGATGTCGGAATGCTCGGCGGCGGGCCCGTTCACGAACTGGCCGCTGCAGAAGGGCTTCGACCGGTACTATGGCTTCCTTCAGGGTGAGACCGACCAGTTCTTCCCCGAGCTCACGATCGACAACCATTTCATCGATCCGCCGGGCCGCCCGGAGGATGGCTATCATGTGTCGGAGGACATCGTCGACCGATCGGCCGGCATGGTCCGCGATCTCGTTTCGCTGGTGCCCGAGCGGCCGTTCTTCCTGTACCTCGCTTTCGGGGCCATGCATGCGCCGCACCAGGCGCCGCAACGCTATCTCGAAAAATACCGCGGACGCTTCGATGCGGGATGGGACGTGGCCCGCGAGGAGTGGTTTGCGCGCCAGAAGGCGATGGGCATCGTCCCCGGACAGACCAAGCTCGCCCCACACAACCCAGGCGTTAAACCCTGGAGCGAGCTCAGCGCCGATGAGCGCGCCTTCGCCGCCCGGCTGCAGGAAGCTTTCGCGGCGATGCTGGATCACACGGATGCCCAGGTCGGCCGGCTGATCCACTTTCTGAAGTCGATCGGCCGCTGGGACAACACGCTGTTCATGCTGCTGTCGGACAACGGCGCCAGCCAGGAGGGCGGCGCCACCGGCGTGCTGGACGAGGCCAAGTACTTCAACGGCATCCCCGAGAATGTGGCGGAGGCCGTCGCGCGGCTCGACGATATCGGCGGCCCGGCCAGCCACAGCAACATCCCCTGGGGGTGGGCGCAGGCGGGCAACACGCCGCTCAAATGGTACAAGCAGAACGCGCATGGCGGTGGCGTGCGCGATCCGCTGCTCGTGCACTGGCCCGCCCGATTGAAGAGTGTCGGCGGTATGCGACATCAATTCTGTCACGCCATCGACATTCTTCCGACCCTACTGGATGGGCTCGGCATTGCCGCTCCCGCTGTTGTCGCGGGCGTGCCGCAGATGCCTATTCACGGGGTAAGCCTCGTGCCCGCTTTCGATGACGCGAACGCACCGATCGACAGGGAAGCTCAATACTTCGAGATGCTCGGACACCGCGGCGTGTGGCGGGAGGGCTGGAAGGCCGTCAGCCATCACAAGAGCGGCGCGTCTTTCGATGCCGACCGTTGGGAGCTGTACCATCTCTCGCAGGATTTTTCCGAATGCGACGATCTCGCTGTCCGGGAGCCGGCGCGCCTCAAGGAGATGATCGATCTCTGGTGGGCGGAGGCGGACAAGCATGGCGTGTTGCCCCTCGACGACCGTGGGGCGGCGGCGCTGTTCCGCGCCGCCCAGAGGCCCGGGCTTCCTGCCACCCGCAGTCGTTTCGTCTATTACCCGCCTGTCTCCCACATCATCGCCGACAACTGTCCCTCCACGGCGCGCGGCTGGACCACCGCGATAGAGCTCGACCATCCTTCAAGCGGTGGAGACGGGGTGCTGGTCGCGCGCGGCAGCCTCAACAGCGGGTTCGTCCTGTATGTGAGGGAGGGCGTGCCCGTGTTCGATTACAATGATTTTCACCGACACACGCGCATCGCAGGCGATACCCGGCTGACGCCCGGTCGCCACGAAATCGGCGTGCGAGTCGAGCGCACAGCCGATGGCGGCGCCGACGTGCGGCTGACGGTCGACGGTACCGCAGCGGGAGCCGGTCACCTGCCCAGGCTGCTCTTCATCGTCTCGACGCAAGGAATGGACATCGGCCGCAGCCTGTCGCCCGTGAGTGCCGACTATACGGCCCCCTTCGCCTACACCGGGAAGATCATGCGCGTCGTGTTCGAGGTGCCGCGCACCCTGCCAGCTGGCGAGGTCAAGGCGCACGCGCGGACCGAGATGTCTCGGCAGTAGCGCGACATCCATCGCCGGCGGGTGTCCGCGATTTGATCAGGGTCAAGTGATTCTGACACCTGAATGCGGTATCTTCCCGATGCTTAGTGCAGTTCCCCTGTCGGGGAATGCGGGGGAGAGGGGCTGTCGATGGTGAACGATCTCGTGGTGGACTTGTCGCGTGCGCAGTTCGCCGCCACCGCGCTCTACCATTTCCTGTTCGTCCCGCTGACCCTGGGTCTCACCGTGTTGCTGGCGGTGATGGAGACCATCTACGTCACCACGGGCCGCGAGATCTACAAGCAGATGGCCCAGTTCTGGACCCGCCTGCTGCTGATCAACTTCGCCCTGGGCGTCGCGACCGGCCTCACCATGGAGTTCCAGTTCGGCACCAACTGGTCCTTCTATTCGAGCTTCGTCGGCGACACGTTCGGCGCGCCGCTGGCGATCGAGGGCCTGATGGCCTTCTTCCTGGAATCGACCTTCATCGGGCTGATGGTGTTCGGCTGGGACAAAATGTCCAAGGCGCAGCATCTCATCGTGACCTACGCCGTCGCGCTGGGATCGAACTTCTCGGCGCTGTGGATCCTGGTTGCGAACAGCTTCATGCAGCATCCGCAGGGCGCTGAGTTCAATCCCATCACCATGCGCATGGAGCTGCAGAACTTCGGCGCGCTGTTCTTCAACTCCGATGCCCAGTCGAAGTTCGTCCACACGGTGCTGGCGGGCTATGTGACGGCGGCCATCTTCGTCTGCGGCATCAGCGCCTGGTACATGCTGAAGGGGCGCCATCTCGATCTCGCGCGGCGCTCGTTCCGCGTCGCGGCGGTGTTCGGCATGCTGGGCGGCGGCGGCGTCATCACGCTGGGCGATGCGCTGGGCTATGTCGGCGCCAAGGTCCAGCCGACCAAGCTCGCCGCGATGGAGGCCTTGTGGACGGCCGAGAAGGCGCCGATGGCGTTCAACGCCATCGCCTTCCCGAACCAGGCCGAGCAGAAGAACTATTTCACGGTCCAGATTCCCGCGATGCTGTCGATCCTGGTCACGCATTCTCTCGACGGAGTCGTGCCGGCGATCGACCAGCTCGAGGTCCAGGCGCAGGAGCGTATCCGCAACGGCATCCCGGCCGTCCAGGCGATGGAGAAACTGAGCGCGAACCCGCGCGACGAGGCCGCGCTCGCCCAGTTCAAGGCTCACGGCAAGGATGTCGGCTACGGCTTCCTGGTGCTCCGCTACGCGCCCGAGGGCGATCTTTCGAAGATCACCGATGCCGACATCGCCCGCGCCGCGCGCGACACCATTCCGGACGTGTCGATCGTCTTCTGGTCGTTCCGCATCATGGTGGCCTTCGGCCTGCTGATGCTGGCCTACCTCGTGCTGGCGACGCTGATGACGCTCGCCAACCAGGTCGAGCGGCAGCGCTGGTTCCAGTGGGCGGCCCTGCTGATGGTGCCGGTGCCGTTTCTCGCCTGCGAGTTCGGCTGGCTGGTCGCCGAGGTCGGCCGCCAGCCCTGGACGGTCAACGAGATGCTGCCGACCTGGCTCTCGGCCTCGACCCACAGCGTCGGCTATATGGTCTTCTCGCTGTCGGGCTTCATCCTGCTCTACACCGCCTTCGCGATCGTCGAGATGTACCTGATGCTCCTGTTCATCCGGAAGGGACCGGATGAGCATGACGCCAGCCCCCATGCCGCGGCCTTCGGCGGCTCCGCCGGCCACAAACTCGCGACGCGTTGAGGGAGACACATCATGGAAACCTACATGATTCTCCTGGTCGTCTGGTGGGTCCTGCTCGGCGTGCTGCTGACCGGCATCGGCGCCATGGTCGGCATGGACATGGGCGTCGGCACTCTCCTGCGCTATGTCGGGCGGACGGACTCCGAACGGCGGGTGGCGCTGAACGTCATCGGTCCGCACTGGGACGGCAACCAGGTCTGGTTCATCCTGGGCGGCGGCGCGATCTTCGCGGCCTGGCCGCTGGTCTATGCGACCGCCTTTTCCGGCTTCTACATCGTCATGCTGGTGCTGCTCTGGAGCATGATCCTGCGGCCGCTGGGCTTCGAGTATCGCAGCAAGCTGCCGTCGCCTGCCTGGCGCGCCGTCTGGGACACGGCCTTGTTCCTGAGCGGCCTGGTCCCGATGGTGGTGTTCGGCGCGGCGATCGGCAATGTCCTGCAGGGCGTGCCGTTCCACTTCGACTGGCGCCTGACGTCGTTCTACACCGGCAGCTTCCTGTGGCTGTTCAACCCCTTTGCCGTCCTGTGCGGGCTGATGTCGGTCGCGCTTGCCGTCTACATGGGCGGCTCCTGCCTCGCCAGCGGCGCCGAGGATCCGATCGGCGCGCGCGCCCGGCGGGCCGCGATCGTGGGCGGCCTGGCTGCGCTCGTGATCTTTACCGTCGCGGGCTTCTGGGTCTCGACGATGGAGGGCTTCAAGCTGGTGGCCGGCCCCGATCCCGGCGTGGCGCAGACGCCGCTGCACCAGCAGGTGACGCGGGTGCCCGGCGGGCTTCTGGCGAACTACGCCGCGCACCCTGCGCTGTGGCTGCTGCCGGCACTGGTCTATGCCGGGCTGCTGCTCGGCGCGCTGGCCCATACGATCAGGCGGCCGATCGTCGCCTGGTGGTTGGGGACTCTGGCCTGGATCGGCGTGATCGGCACGGTCGGCGCCGCCATGTTCCCCTTCATCATGCCGTCGTCCAGCAATCCTGCGCACAGCCTCACGGTCTGGAACTCCGGTTCGAGCCTGGTGACGCTGACCTGGATGGTGGGCTTCGTCGTGATCTTCATGCCGCTCATCATCTGGTACACGAGCTGGGCCTTCTGGGTGATGCGCGGCAAGGTGGGCGTGAGGCACGTCGAGACCTCGGATCACGCGTACTAAGGGGGATCGGACATGTTCGTGCGCTACATCATCGCCATGACGCTCGCGGCACTGGCCATCCTGTTCGCCATCATCCTGGGCGACTACGGGCCCTGGTACCTGTCATGGTTCCTCGGCACCGGCTTCATGGTGCTGGTCGCGGTCTCGGCGGGTGTGCTGTTCGAGGCGCAGGAGGACGCGGCCAAGGCGGCCCGCCCGCCCGGGGAGCCGCTGGACGTCTCCAGCGCCGTCGACGCGCCCACGCCCGCGCACCGTCCGTCACGCTGACCTGACGATCCCTCTCCCATGACCGAAATCCAGGCGGACGCGCCTGGCCGTCGGCGCGCCGGCGTCGAGCGCTGGCTGCGCGCCGAGATTGCAGAAGCGGCCCGGAGCGGGGTGCGGCGCGCGATCGTGCTGGGCGCCCTGGCGTCGGCCCTTGCCGTGCCGCAGGCCTGGCTGCTGGCCCATGCCATCGCCCCGGTCGTCATGGAAAAGGCCTCCGTCTCGTCGGCGCTTCCCTGGCTTTTGCCGGTCCTTCCGCTGCTGGTGCTGCGCTTCTTTCTTGCCACGGCATCGGGCCGCGCCGCGCTCGCGGCGGCGGGCCGGGTGAAGGCCCGCATCCGCTCGGCGCTGCTGCGCCATCTGGCGTCGCTTGGACCTGCAACCAACGCAGGCCGCGGCACGGGCGAGGCTGCCACGGTCGTGCTCGAAGGCGTCGACGCGCTCGACGCCTATGTGTCGCGCTTCCTCGCCCATCTCGGCGTACTCGTCGTCCTGCCGCCGCTGGTGCTCGTCGTCGTCCTGCCGCGCGACTGGATTTCCGGGCTCGTGTTGCTGGTGACGGCGCCGGTCATTCCGCTGTTCATGGTCCTGCTGGGGCTCGGGGCGGAGAAGCTGAACCGCCGGCAGTGGCTGCGCCTGCTGCGCCTGTCCGGCCGCCTGCTCGACGGGCTGCAGCGCCTGACGACCCTGCGCCTGCTGAATGCCGGCGACCGGGAGGCCGAACGTCTCGCCGAAGCAGCTGAGGGTTATCGCAGGAGCACCATGGCGGTGCTGCGGGTCGCCTTCCTGTCGACCTTGGCGCTCGAGTTCTTCGCGACCGTCGGCATCGCCCTGGTCGCCGTGCTGATCGGCTTCCGGCTGCTCGACGGCGCGCTGGGCTTCGAGGCCGCGTTCTTCGTCCTGCTGCTGGCGCCCGAGTTCTATGCCCCGCTGCGCCAGCTCGGCCTCGACTATCACGCCCGCATGGAAGCCCTGGCGGCAGCTGAGCGCATCCTCGACCTGCAGGCGGAGACGCCGATGCAGCCTGGCGGGGCTCGGCCCGACCTCGGCGCGGCGCTCACGATCGAATGTGAAGGCGTGAGCTTCGCCTGGGAGCCGGACAGGCCCGCCCTCCGGGACTTCTCGCTGCGCCTCGTGCCGGGTGAGATCGTGGCGCTGGTCGGGCCGAGCGGCGCGGGCAAGAGCACATTGCTCTCGTTGCTGATGGGCCTTCTGCACCCGCAGTCGGGACGAGTTCTCGCGAACGGCCACGACCTCGCCACCCTCGATCCCGCGCACTGGCTCGGGCATGTCGCTGTCGTGCCGCAGCGGCCGCACATGTTCGAGGGCAGCGTGCTCGACAACATGAGGCTGGGCGATCCGGACGCCAGTCTCGATCGCGTGCGCGCCGCGGCACGGATGGCCGCCGCCGATGGGTTCATCACAGCGCTGCCCAGCGGCTACGACACGCCGCTCGGCGAGCATGGCGAGACGCTGTCGGGCGGCCAGGTACAGCGCCTCGCACTGGCGCGGGCCTTTCTCAAGGAGAAGGCCCGCGTGCTACTCTTGGACGAAGGCACCGCCGGGCTCGACCGCGGCACGGAAGCGTCGGTGGCCGACGCCATCCGTCGGCTGGCCGCGGGGCGCACCACGCTGATCGTCACCCATCGGCTGGCCACCGTGCACCTCGCCGACCGCGTCGTGTTCCTCGAAGAGGGGCGCATCGTGGAGCAGGGGCCGCGCGCCGCGCTGCAAGCGGACGACGGCCGCTTCGCCCGCCTTTTGCGCGACGCAGGGCTCGCGCCGTGAGCGGCCTGGCCCTTGTTCGCCGCCTGCTCGCGCTCGCCCGGCCGTGGCGGAGTTGGATGTTGCTCGCGGTGTTCGTCGCCTGCGCGACGGTGCTGGCGAGCGTGGCGCTGATGGGTGTCGCCGGCTGGTTCATCGCCGCCATGGGAATTGCCGGTGTCACCACCGGCATGATGAATTACTTCCTGCCGGCGGCCGGCATTCGGTTCTTTGCCATCGTGCGGACCGGCGGTCGCTATGGCGAGCGGCTGCTGAGCCACGAGGCTACCTTCCGACTCCTGGCCGGGCTGCGCCTCTGGTTGTTCCGGCGACTCATCCTCCTGTCGCCGGGTCAGCTCCAGTCACGGCGCGGCGGCGATCTTGCGGGCAGCCTGCAGGCCGACGTCGAGACGTTGCAGCATGCCTATCTGCGCCTGGCCTCACCGATTGCCGTCGCGCTGGTCTGCAGCGTCGCGATCGTGCTGGTCGTGGCCGTCCTGCATCCGCCGACCGCACTGGCGCTCGCCGTGCTGCTGATCGTGGCCGGTGTCGTCGTGCCGTTGCTGGCTCGGCGCGCCGCCGCAGCGCCTGGTGCGGAAGCCGTCGCGTCACGGGCCGCGCTGCGCGTGGCGACGGTGGACCTGCTTCAGGGCCTGACGGATCTCCGGGCCGCGGGCGCCGTCGAGCGCCACCTCGCCGTCATCGACGGGCTGGGCGACCGCCTGGTCGACAGTCAGAGCCGCGCCTCGACGGCGGGGGTGGTGGCGGAAGCAGCCGTCGGCCTTTCGGCCGGTCTTGCCCTGTGGTGCGCCGCTTTGCTCGCCTCGGCGAGCGTCGCTGCGGGAAGTCTTCTGCACGAGCTCGCTCCCGCCCTCGTTCCGGCGCTCGCGCTCGCGGCCCTGGCGGCCTTCGAGGCGGTGGCGCCACTGCCGGCGGCCATGGAGCGCTGGGGCGAGGTGAGGGCCGCGGCCCGCCGCCTCTTCGATCTCGCCGATCGCACGCCCTCCATCGTTGCCGGGCCCGACCCTTCGCCCGTACCGGGCGACGCGAGCGTCGTCTTCTCGTCGGTGCGATTGCGCTACGCGCCCGGTTCGCCGCCCGCGCTGGATGGGCTCGATCTCGCGATTCCCGATGGCCGGCATCTCGCCATCCTGGGACCGAGCGGCGCGGGCAAGAGCTCGCTGGGCCGGCTGCTCGTACGTTTCTGGGACTACGAGGGCGAAATCCGGCTGGGCGGGCACGATCTGCGCCGCTATCGGCCGGACGACCTGCGCCGGATCGTCGGCATCGCCACCCAGGATGCGCAGCTCTTCAATGGCTCGGTGCGCGACAATCTCCTCATGGCGGCGCCGGACGCGGATGTGACGGCGCTGGAACATGTCCTCGAGGTCGTGCAGCTCGCCGAATTCGTACGCGGCCTGCCGGACGGACTCGACACCTGGATCGGCGAGGCGGGTGCGCGCCTGTCCGCCGGCCAGGCGCGCCGGCTCGTGCTGGCCCGTGCGCTCCTTCGCGATCCCCGGATCCTGATCCTCGACGAACCGACCGAGAATCTCGACGCCGGCACCGCGCGCCAGCTCATCGCCTCCCTGCGCGCCGCAACGCAAGGCCGCACCGTCATCCTGATCACCCACGATCCGCGGGCAGCCGCCGCGTTCACCGACGAGATCGTTCACATGGAAAACGGGTGCATTTCTAGCGGCAGATCAGGGGGATCATCGAGCGGGTGAGGGCCCGCAGTTTGGCGGCAGGATGGCTGGGAGCTCGACTCTTGTCTTGAGCGCCGGGCCGTTCGTCAGTAGGTCGACCCGGCGTGACCCGATCGGGCGCCGCTCTGTCGGGCCTCGCCGACGGCCCAGGCGAGATCGGCCAGGTATTCGTCCACCATGCGTTCGTGGCTGGGGTTCAGGTGCATATGGATGCCAGGCGGTTCGACCTGGCGGCCGATCAGCCAGCCACGGGTGCCCATGGCATCCGATACCGCACCGATGTCGAGCGCCGGATCGGCCGAACGGGTGACGAAGATCGAGAGTTCGCTTGGTTCCAGAACGGCCAGGCCCGGGATATGTCCGATGCCGTCGATCAGCGCCTTCTTGGTGTCCATGATCATCCGGGCACAGCGCAGGTAGCCCGCGTCTCCCAGATGCTGGAGTGTCGCCCATGCGGCGGCGACCGCGCCGCCGGGCCGCGTGCCCTGCATCGTCCAGGCGGTGTAGGGCCCGCGCTCCCATTCGCGGAAATCGAAGGTCTGGTACTTTTCCTTCAGTTCCTTCGATCGCAGCAGCATGAGCGAGGCGCCTTTGGCGGCCATGCCGTGCTTGTGCAGGTCGGCCGAGAGGCTCATGACGCCCGGTACTGAAAGATCCCAGTCGGGGAGCGCGTGACCCAGCCGCTTGACGTAAGGCGACAGGAAGCCGCCGACGCAGGCATCGACGTGCAACCAGAGGCCACGCGATAGCGCCAGTTCCCCCAGTTCGCGGATCGGATCGAACACGCCGAACGGGTAGCAGGGCGCCGAGCCCACGAGTCCGATCGTGTTGTCGTCGATCCTGGATGCCATGGCGCCGATATCGGCCTTGAAGTCGTTACGCGTCGTGGGCACCCGGCGCACATCGATGCCGAGCGCATGGCCGGCGCGGCTGAAGGCCGGGTGGGCGGTCCGTGGGACGACGAAATTGGGCTCGCGGATGCCCTTGGTCTCGCGGGCCCAGTCGCGCGCCGTCTGGACCGCGAGGAAGATGCTTTCCGAGCCGCCCGACGTGAAGGTGCCGGCGGCGTCGTCCGGTGCGTTCAGCAGTGCCAGGCCGAAGTCGACGACGTCGGACTCGAGCTTCGCCAGGGACGGGAAGGCGCGTTTGCCGAGGCTGTTCTCGGTCCAAAAGGCGGCATAGGCACGCTTCTGAACATCGGCGAGTTCGTCATCGAGGTAGTAGTAGTAGACCGCCATGTGGGCATCCCGCCACGAGACGTCGTCCTTCTTGGCGTCGTTGAGCAGCGCCTCGATCTCGCGCCAGGCGAGCCCTTCCTTCGGCAGTTCCATGTCGCCTCCCCGCACGTCGAGTCAGGTGCCCGACGATTTCTCCCGCCTATAGCCCGCCGCCGGGTGAAGTGCCAGAACGCGGGAACAGGCCGACTGGTCGCCCGCATGCGGGGTACCGGACATCGCCGCTCCAGCCCGCGGAGTGACGTCGCATGCGCGATTGCTCCGCTCACATACCGAATTGCGACTCGTAATTGATTGCATCTGTGCTAGATGTCCCCTTCCGGAGGACATCGATCATGCGTTTCGTCATCGCCGCTCTTCTGTGGCTCTCGCTCACTGGCGCGGCCTCGGCCCATGCGCTCTGGCTCGAGCCGGACGCGGGCGGCTACCAGCTCTATTTCGGCGAGTTCGGCGACAATCTGCGGGAGGGCTCGCCGGGCCTTCTCGACCGCTTCGAGCCGTTGCCGGCCGCCAAGGCGTTCGGCCCGTCGGGCGACACGGCGCTGAAGGTCGAGAAGAAGCCGACCTCCTTTCAGTTCACCGGCGCGCCGGACGCGACGGGCAGCGTGGTGGCCGAGCAGGCCCGGGTCACCGAGCGCAAGCAGAACGACAAGGTGACGCGCACGCTCGGCCGTTACTCGGCGCGCTACGTCGCCGATTTCAGCGAGCGCAAGCCGCTGATCCCGCTCGACATCGTGCCGACCGGCAAGCCGGGCAGCTTCAAGGTCTTCTACGACGGCAAGCCGCTGCCCAAGGCCAAGGCGGAAGTCGTCACCGAGTTCGGCTGGACCAAGGAACTCAAGACCGACGAGGCCGGTGCGTTCGAGGTCGAGCTGCCGTGGAAGGGCACCTACGCCGTCGAAGTCTCGCTGGTCGACAACACGCCCGGCACCCACGGCACCGCAGCCTACGACGGCATGCGGCTCGTCACGATCCTGACCTTCAAGGTACCCGACGGACTTGCAGGACCCGCGCGTTCGCCGGTCGTGACGCCGAAGCGCTGAGCGGTCAGACCGCCTTCTTGTTGAGCACGCCGAAGCGATCCTTCGGTGCCTTCTCGCGGCCGGCGGGTCCGTAGGTGCCCATCTCGATACGGTGCGGGATGGTGAGCATGTAGTTCTGAAGGCATTCTCCATCGCCTGGCGCCAGCCCTGCGCGTCCTGGGTCTCGTTGACCGAGGCCTTGGCGAGCTTCAGCGCGTAGGGATCGCCCCCGCCTGTCGGCCGGTCAGGCACACGGCCTCGTCCCCGCCCGCGCGCTCCTCCGCGATCCCCGCAGCCTGATCCTCGACGAGCCGACGCAGAATCTCGACGCCGCCACCGCGCGCCGGCTCATCGGCTCCCTGCGCGCTGCCACGCAAGGCCGCACAGTCATCCTGATCACCCACGATCCATGGGCGGCCGCCGCGTCATCGGATAGCCCCGCTCGACCAGGTGGCATTAGACAGCGTTCTCACCGCTTGCCGAGTGTTGAGGCTCAAGCGAGAGTGAGCCTCGGATTCATCCTGCAGCTCGACTTTTGCGTAACTGCGCGATGCGGGGGGGCGTAGCGCCCCGGCCCATTGCAACACCGTCCTTGAAGAGACAATTGACCTCAGTGAGAGAGGAAGATTTCGATGACTCATACGAGGCCAACCCGGAGACACTTCGTTGCGGTCGCTGGCACTGCAGGGCTGGCGACTATGCTGTCTGGTTGTGCGCCAAGCGTGGGAGCACCGATGACACAGAACCTGCCTCATCACTTTGCTTTGTCTCCGGATGGTCGAACGATTGTGGTCAACGGGGGGGCGAAGGGAGCAGGATTATATGACTGGCGCACTGGCCAAATGCGCTACGTCCCGCTTCCGGCGGGCTTCGACGGCTTCGGCTGGGGGAGTTGTTCCCCAGACGGCAAGAATCTTGTTGGCGTCGCAGGAATGGCGCGGCAGCATCCTCAGGTGACGCCAGGGATGCAGCTTGGGATCATTGATCTGGCGACTCAGAAGACCGTTACTTTCTCCGTTTATTCCAGCACGGGTGTCTTTCGAAGCCCTGTATTTCGGCCGGACGGCAGAGCCGTCCTGTATGTGGGATCGGGCGAGACCCTGTTCCTGTTCGACTTGAAAACACGGAACTCAAGAGCGCTTCTTTCGGCCGAGGACGGCTTCTACTCAATCGACACACCAAGCTTCATCAGCGCCGATACAGTTTTCTTTGTTGGGTCGGGACCTCGGAATCCGGAGCTAAGGGAGGCCGTGAGGAAACTTGGCGCAACGTCGCCCTCTGTTTCCATTCCTTATGTCCTTCGAGTTGGATCGAGGCCGGAAATTGCTCATTTGGACTTCGTGAAGAGGGGGCTTTCCAATTGGGTCGGATTGCCGCTGCTCATGCCGGCTTCCCGCAATGGAGAGCGTATCGCGTTCATCGGTTTGTCTGGAAGCGAGAGCGCGCGTAAGGCCCATTTGTCCGGAGGCGTTCATCGATACGACCTCTTCGTCATGGAGCACGGGCACGTGCGTCAAGTGACGCGCCTGGAAAATTACATGGCTTACTGTGCCATCTCGGACGACGGGTCCACGGCAGCCTTCGGGCTTCACACCGGACCTCTGTCAGATGTGCGCAGCTTGGGGCGTGGAAGGATTCCCCTGGAGTTGACGATCGTGGATCTCAACACCGGTCAAGTGACGCACACGGATTTTCTCAGGCGCGTGTACAGCGCTGCCAGCAACTAGACTCAACGACAAGCGAATAGTCTGTGGAGCGATCCCGATGACCACTACAGCCCTGGATCTTCTTTTTCGTCAGCGTTATGGCACATGGACAGGTCCCGGCTATGGATGCTGGTTGCAGCCGGATTGACACCGTTCATCATTCTCGTTGGCCTCAGCATTGTTCCCTAACCGTCGAGGTGGCCGTCGTCGACAACACGCAAGGGACGCACGGAACCTCGCCGCCCGACGCGATGTGCTTCGTCAAGACCCTCACCTTCAGGGTGCCCGACGGACTCGCGGCGCCGACGCGTCCGCCGGTCGTCACGCCGAAGCGCTGATCAGACCGCCTTCTTGTTGAGAACGCCGAAACGATCCTTCGGCGCCTTCTCGCGGGCGGCCGCGCCGTAGGTTCCCATCTCGATGCGATGCGGGATGGTGAGCATGTAGTTCTTGAAGGCGTTCTCCATCGCCTGCCGCCAGCCCTGCGCGTCCTGGGTCTCGTTGACCGAGGCCTTGGCGAGCTTCAGCGCATAGGGATCGCGCTCGGCGATCCGCTGGGCCAGCGCCATCGTCTCCGCCTCGAGCTTTTCGCGCGACACGATGCGGTTCACCAGGCCCGCCTTCTCGGCATCGGCAGCGCTGATGAAGTCGCCGGTGAAGAGATACTCCTTCGTCTTGCGCGGCCCGAAGTCCCACGGCATCGAGAAATACTGCACGTGGCTGCCGCCCCACTTCACGGCGCGGTCGGCGAACTGGGCATCCTCGCTGGCGATGATGATGTCGCAGGCGGAGGCGATCATCATGCCGCCCATGATGCAGTAGCCTTGGACCTGCGCGATGGTGGGCTTCGGCAGGTCGCGCCAACGCATCGTGTTCTCGAAGAAGCGCTCCCACAGGCGGCGATACTCGCCCTTGAAACCGGGCTCCAGCGGCGTCTTCTTCTGGTCTTCCATTTCCTGCGGGCTGCCGAGATCGTGCCCGGCCGAGAAGTGCTTGCCGGCGCCGGCCAGGATGATGACCCGAACGTCGTCGTCGTCGACCGCCGCCGCGAAGGCATGGTCGAGTTCCTCGAGCAGGACACGGCTCTGCGCGTTCAGCACCTCGGGCCGGTTGGTCGTGATCTTGAGCACCGGCCCGGTGCGTTCGGTGAGAAGCGTCGAATAGGTCATGCGGCTGCCTGTACAGGGTGACGGAGTTCGGACGCGAGACCGGCGCCCATCAGGTCGATGAAGTTGTCGCAATAGAAGCGCTGCTTCTGCGCCTCGCCGATGCCGGCTTTCTCCATCGACGCCTCGAAGCGCTTGATCGGATGGCGACCGCCCTCGACATGCGGATAGTCGGAAGAGAAGAGGCAGACCTCGTCGCCGGTGTTGGCGATGATCCAGCCGGTATCCTCATGCGGATAGGGGGTGACCCTGACCTGGCGCTGCACGAACTCGCTGGGCTTCAGCGACATCTTCTGCAGCCGCTCCTCGTTGCGATAGAAGGCGTTGTGCGCACTGTCCATGTTGCGCATCCAGCCCGGCACCCACGACGCGCCCTGCTCGATGACGCCGAACTTCAGTGCCGGGAAGCGGTCGAGCACACGGTCGACGACCAGCGCCGTCAGCGCCTTCATCGGCGGATAGGCGATCGCCATGTAATCGATCGACTTGAAATTGTCGTCGCCGCCATGGAAGTCCGGCACCGGTGGCAGGCCGTTGTTGAAGTAAGCCTCCTCCAGCAGTTTGCCGCCGCCGCCGACATGGAAGACGATCGGCAGGCCGGCTTCCTGGGCGATGACCCACAGCGGATCGAAGCCGATATGGCTGGGTGAATGGCCGTCGGGACAGCGCGACGGGATCATCAGCGCCTTGGCGCCGAGCTCGATCGCCTCGCGCGCGGCCTGTGCGGTGCGCTCGAAATCGACCAGCGGCACATAGCCGGTCGGCAGCAGGCGCCGGTCGACCGAGCAGAACTCGACCATGTGGCGCGTATGGGCGCGCGCCACCGCATAGGTCAGCTCGACGTCGGATCCGCCTTCCAGCACCGACGAGTAGTTGAGCAGAGCCGTGGTGAACATGAGTTGGCTGGCGAAGCCCAGCAGGTCGATCGAGCGCGGACGGTCCTGGCGGTTCGAGGAACCCAGTGCCTCCCAGTTCTTGCGCAGCATGATCTGCGCCTCGTCGAAATCCTGCGCCGGCCCAGCCGTGTCAGTGTCTGCCTTGAGGCGCGTGCTGTGGAAGCCTTCGTGGCGCGGAAACAGGACCTGGTCGGTGACCGCGGCGCGATGCCGGGCCTCCAGATGTTCTTCGAGGAAGCCCGGCACTTCCATGATGTGCGCATCGGCGTCGTGAATGACGCGGCCGCTGGCGTAGGGCATCGTCTCCTCCAATTCCTTGTCGTTTTGCGAGAGCTTACCATGAGCCAGGACATTTCCCATGCGGTGCAGACCCTCCTCGACGCGCGCCGCACGGGCCGCCAGGCGACGCCGCCCTTCGCCTTAAAGGACCGCGCCGCGGTCTATGCGATCCAGGACGGCGTCGCGGCGGCCAGCGGTCCGGTGGCGGGCTGGAAGGTCGGTGCGCGTACGCCGACGGCCGAGCCCAATCCCGCGCCGCTGCTGGCCGGCGCGCTGGTGCCGTCGCCGGCCCGCTTCGACGGCAAGGCGATGCACATGATCGGCGTCGAGGTCGAGATCTCCTTCCACATCGTGCGCGACATCGCGGCCCGCGCCGCGCCAGTCGAACGCGAGGAGGCGCTCGCGGCCGTCGGCGATGCCTTCGTCGGCATGGAGATCGTCGACACGCGCCTTGCCGACTTCAAGAGCGCCGCCCCGGAGTGGCTGCTGGCCGACAACCAGATGAACCATGCGCTGGTGGTGGGCGATCCGATCGCCAATTGGAAGGCGCTCGACTGGCCGAAGCTCCAGGTGAGACTGGTGGTCGACGGCAAGGTGATCGTCGAGCAGACAGGCGGTCTCGGTGCGATCGATCCCCTGCGCCCGCTCGCCTGGATGATCGACCACGCGGTGCGCCATCGTGGCGGCCTTCGCGCGGGCCAGGCGATCACCACCGGCTCCTGGACCGGGCTTCTTTACTTCCCGGCAGGGTCGCACGCGCGCGGCGCGTTCGTGGGCCTCGGTGCCGTCGAGGCGAGTTTCTAATTCTTGTCATCCTGAGCGCAGCGAAGGATCTCACGCCCGCCAGGGAGTGCGCTGGTCGGTCCGCTAGGTCCTTCGCGGAGCTCAGGACGACGGGATAGCTTCGGCCGCAGCCGTAACAACGGCGCGCCTGTCGGCGGCAGTGTCCGCCGCATGACAAGTCTCGCTTCTCCCGCGCCCTTCTTCGGCCGCCGCGTCGTCGCGGCCGCTTTCGTGCTCGCCATGTTCGGCTGGGGGCTCGGCTTCTATGGCCCGCCCGTCTATCTCCAGTCCGTGCGCGAGGCACGGGACTGGTCGGTCGTGCTGGTCTCGTCCGCCGTCACCCTGCATTTCCTGGTGGGGGCCGTCGCGGTCGCCAACCTGCCAGCGCTCTATCGCCGGTTCGGCCTGCCGGCGGTGACCAAGGCCGGCGCCGCTCTCCTGGCACTGGGCATCGTCGGGTGGGCGGTGGCGCAAGAGCCGTGGCAGCTCCTGCTCGCCACTTTCCTGAGCGGGGCCGGCTGGGTGGCGATGGGCGCCGCTGCCGTCAACGCCATCGTGGCCCCATGGTACGTGGTGCGGCGACCGGCGGCCCTGTCGATGGCCTATAACGGCGCCAGCATCGGCGGCGTCGTCTTTTCTCCATTGTGGGTTGCGGCCATCGCCGCCTTCGGCTTTCCCGTCGCGGCGGCGGTCATCGGCGCGATCATGATCGTCACCGTCTGGTTCCTCGCCGACCGCGTCTTCGCCCATACGCCGCAGTCGCTGGGCCAGCTCCAGGACGGCGAGATCCTGACGCCCGCTGCCGGCACGAGTGCAGCGGTGGAGCGCACCCTGCCGGGCGCGCTGCTGTGGCGCGACCGTCGCTTCCTGACCCTCGCCGCGGCGATGGCACTGGGCCTGTTCGCGCAGATCGGCCTGATCGCCCATCTCTTCTCGCTGCTCGTGCCGGTGTTCGGCGGACCGGCGGCCGGCATCCTCATGGGATTGGCGACGGCGGCGGCGATCGCAGGCCGGACGATGGTCGGATGGCTGATGCCGCACAGCAGCGATCGGCGGCTGGTCGCCTGCCTGAGCCATGTCGTGCAGATCGCGGGATCGCTGGCGTTGCTCTGCGCGGGCGGGACGGATGTGGTCTTGCTGGTGGCGGGCGTGCTGCTGTTCGGCGCCGGTATCGGCAACACGACCTCGCTGCCGCCGCTGATCGCGCAGGTCGAATTCAGCAAGGCCGACGTTCAGCGCGTCGTGCCGTTGATCGTGGCGGTCGGTCAGGGAACCTATGCGTTCGCGCCGGCTGCGTTCGGCTGGCTGCGGACGCTGTCACCAGCGGAAGGAATGCTGGTGTTCGTCGCGGCCGCCCTGATCCAGGCGGCCGCGATCGCACTCTTCCTCTTGGGAAGAAAGACCTAGTAGTACCAGCCGGGATACGGGTAGCCGCCCCAGGGGCCCCAATCCCAGTCGTTCATCGCGTTCTCGTCGGCCGTCATCTGCTGCTCGTCCGCGAGGTTCTTCTGGAACATGTTGTTACGATAGGTGCCGTAGGCCGACGCGTTGCCGACATAGATGCACACGCAGACCGTCGGGTCCGGGTAGACGTAGAACACCTGGCCGTTCTTGATCTCGCGCGAGAACTTGTGCGGCGGGAGGTTCTTGAACGCGGCCTGGCGCTGCGGTGTGTTCGCGGGCACGAACTTGAAGCCCGCCGCCACCATCATGTCTTCCTTGTTCGCGATCACCTGCTGCGGGTTCTGGCAGGCGGCGACGGCAGCGCCCATTCCAAGAACCAAAGAGAGAGTGGCAATCAGCTTCATTCACGTCCTCCGTATCATCGCTCTGTCAGGCGCCTGACCATTTGGGTGCCCGCTTTCCCAGGAAGGCCGCCATGCCCTCGCGGAAGTCGGCGCTACCGTAAGCCAGTCTGACGAGATCGTCGATGTTCTCGTCGCCCAGGCGGGCCTGCAGGCGGCGCAGCGCCTCCTTGGTGACCTGCATCGTGAGGGGGGCGTGGCCGGCAACGGTGTTCGCCAGCTCCTCGGCCCGGGCGAGCAGGGCCGCCTGGTCGGGCAGCAGCTCGCTGATCAGCCCGCAGGCCAGCGCCGATGGCGCGTCCATCAGCTTGGCCAGCAGGACCATTTCCTTGACGCGCTGGGGGCCGATGAGGGCCGCCAGGCGGGCATAGTTGGCCATCGACAGGCAGTTGCCGAGGGTGCGCGCGATGGGGAAGCCGAACTGGGCGCTGGCAGACCCGATCCTGAGGTCGCAGACCGCCGCGATGGCCGCGCCGCCGCCGGTGCAGAAGCCGTGGATGGCGGCGATGGTCGGGACGGGGCAGCGTTCGATCTCACCCAGGATGCGGTCCATCTTGCGCTCGTAGGCGATTCCGTCGTCGCCGCTCTCGAAGCTCTGGAACTGGGCGATGTCGGTGCCGGCCGCAAAGGCCTTGTCGCCGCCGCCGGTAACCACCAGGGCGCGGACCTCGCCGGTCTTGCCCACACGAGCGCAGATCTCGGCCAGACCCTCGTACATTGCGAAGGTGAGGGCGTTGCGGGCCTTCGGCCGGTTGAAGGTCACCCAGCCGATTTCGCCGCGCTTCTCGAAAAGCAGTTCTTCGGTCATGTCATCCAATATTGCTGATTTGTGCGCCGCGACATCATCGTCTATGTCGCCTTGGGCCGCAAACGGGCATAGGCAGGTCATGGCACTCGAACGGCTTCTCAAGGGCTTCGCGGATTTCCGGGTTGGTTACTATCAGGAGCATCTCGACCTGTTCGAGAAGCTGGCGACGGAAGGCCAGTCGCCCAAGATCCTGATCATCGGCTGTTCCGATGCGCGGGTCGATCCGGGGATTCTCACCCAGACTCAACCCGGTGACATCTTCACCGTGCGCAACGTGGCGGCGATGGTGCCGCCGGCTCAGATTCCTCCCGACGAGCGCCACCACGGCACCTCGGCCGCCATCGAGTTCGCCGTCCGCGGCCTCGGCGTCGAGCATATCGTGGTGTTGGGTCATGCGCTGTGCGGCGGCATCGGCGCACTGGTCGACGGCAGCCGTGGCGCTTATGCGCACTACGACTATCTCTCGACCTGGACCAGCATCGCGCAGGAGACGCGCGACCTCGTCGTCGAGGAGCTGAAGGATCGCCCGCGCGACGAAGTCGTGCGCGCGGTCGAGCAGGCCGCCGTCGTGAACAGCGTAAGCAACCTGATGGGGTATCGCTGGATCGAGGAGCGGGTGAAGGCGGGCACGCTGACCTTGCATGCCTGGTGGTTCAACCTGACGGTCGGCCAGCTCTACGCCTTCAACCCCGGGACACTGAAGTTCGCGGCGGTCGAGGGCGTCAAGCTCGATGCCGCCGTGACCGGGGGCACGCCGCTTTCGGCCCTGAAGCCGGAATCCTTTGCCGCTGCCCTCGCGGGGAAGAAGCCGGCGTTCTGACTCTTCATCTTACCGCCCTCGCCATACGCAGGGCGATCGCATGTGCCCAAATCGCCCGTCGTCCCGACCGAAGCGAAGCGGCGTGGAGTGGGGGACCTTTCTTCCTCCAATTGACGGCTATCAGTGGAGAAAAGGTCTCTCCACTCCGCGCTGCGCGCTCCGGTCGAGACGACGGAAAAGTTCACATGCGATTGCCCTCCCGTCATGCGGGGGAATGGCCGCAGGCCGGAGGCGAACAATCCCGGTCTGACCTCTCGCAATATTGGAAATAGCTCCCTCTCTCTCCCTTTCACTCTCGATGGGCGGCACAAATGAGCAACGGCCCTCGTACGTACAGGTGCTAGTGGAGGCCATAAAGTGCGCACTTGCGCAAGAAGATGTCGGCTTGAGACAATACATTTGATGTTCAAGCCGTTTGCGATGCTTTTTCGGCATCCACTAGTGGATTTGTCTCAACAACTGAACTGCCATCGCTTGAACCGTGAGTAGAGAAAATTGGGTAATTCCGATGAATGACGGTCATCCTCAACATCCCAAAGGTCGCTGGTTCGCCTTCATCGTCGGCGCAGTCGTAGGTGGATTAATTTCCGCAATCGCAACTGTCGCTGTAGCTGAAGGCCGCTTCGCGCAACGATCACCAATAGCCATCATAGAGGAACTTGCGCGAAATTCGGCCTATCCTCGGTGGGATTTGACACATGGAATTTTCGCGATTTTCTCATCGCGTCCAGTGACAGAACAGCTTGGATTGCGATGCCGAGTACAACCCAATGACGGTGATCCAAAAATCTATCGCATCGACTGTCAACAGAATGACCTATTTTACTCTCCGCTCTCAGTCGGGAGTCCCCGTTTCACGCTGAAAGTATGTGACAGCCAAATTTGCGACTTCGGTCGCTGGCAACTCTAGCCGGAAGGATGCTCTATGACTGATCCATTTATTGCTCGTCAGATTGTTCTACGCGCCGTCCAGTCGAGAGTAGGGGCGGCTACTACGTTCAACCTTTCTTGGGTATCAGGAACTTCTGATCTTTCCGCCTGAGGACAACTGCACTCGCCCGCGCATAGGTAGGATCAAAGAGGAATTGCGTTCTGCGGGCCCATTCAATGGTCGAGGGAGCGCCTTACTCAATGGATTGCTTCCTGTTGGCAACCAATGGATGGGGGCTATACAGGTACTAACGGGAATCCTTGAAAATAATGCAACCAGTGACGGCACTAGAGTCCAGACTCACAAGATCCACCCTACGATAGCAGCGACGAGACAGACGGAAGCGAGGAAGTTTCTGGCGAGGCTGTCGTAGCGAGTGGCGATGCGGCGGAAGTCCTAGAGCGGCAGAAGGCGTTTCAATGCGGTGCCGTTGCTTGTAGGCCTTCTTTACGAAGCGGAGGGGCTGTTTTCGATTGGACCTATTGAGAACGACGGCCTTGGTGCCGCGGTCCTTGAGCCAATCTTCGCGTTGCTTTCCCCCTCCCGGCCTCCCCCGTTTGACGGGGGAGGTGGAAGAGATACTTAAGCCGACAGCGACTTGATCGCCGCGTCGACGCCGCCCGGCACGAACGGCACGCCCGAGGCCTTCATGGCGAGCTCGGTCGTGGCGAGGCAGCCCAGCAGCATCGGCTCGTTGAGGTCGCCCATGTGGCCGATGCGGAACATCTTGCCCATCATCTTGCCCAGCCCGCCGCCCAGCGACAGGTTGAAGCGATCGACGGCGGCCTTGCGCATCGGGTCGGAGCTGACGCCCTCGGGCATCACGACCGCGGTCACCGAGTTCGAAAGCCGGCCCTCGTTCTGGCAGAAGAGCTGCGGACCCTTGCCGTCGGACCCCCACACGCGCACCGCGGCGCGGGTCGCATCGGCGAGGCGCGCATGGCGCGCGAACACGGCGTCGAGGCCTTCTTCCTCGAGCATCTTCAGCGATTCCTGCAGGCCGAAGAACATGTGAACGGGCGCGGTGCCGACGAACTTCTGCGGTGCGCGGCCGCTCATCATCTCCCAGCTCCAGTAGTGGCGCGGCGTCTTGGACTTGCGCGACACTTCCAGCGCCTTGTTGCTGACGCCGGTCATCGACATGCCGGTGGGCAGCATCAGGCCCTTCTGGCTGCCGCCGACGGTGAGGTCGATGCCCCAGGCGTCCATCTTGTATTCCATGCTGGCGAGCGACGAGATCGTGTCGCTGAGCAGCAGGGCCGGATGCTTGGCCTCGTCGATCGCGCGGCGCACCTCGGCCAGCGGCAGGACCATGCCGGTCGCGGTTTCGTTGTGGACGGTCAGCACCGCCTTGATCGTGTGCTCCTTGTCGGCGGCGAGGCGTTCGGCGATCCGCGAAATGTCGGCGCCCTGGCGCTGGTCGGCCGGGATCGTCTCGACCTTGATGTCGAGATGGTGGGCCATCTCGGTCCAGCTCTCGGAGAAGTAGCCGGTCTCGACCATCAGCACGGTCTCACCCGGCGAGAACAGGTTGGCGAGAGCGGCTTCCCAGGCGCCATGGCCGGTCGACGAATACATGAACAGGTTCTGGTCGGTCTTGAGCACGCGCTTCACGCCGTTGTGGCAGGCGTGATGGATGGCCACGAACTCATCCGACATGAAATCGATTACGGGCCGGTCCATGGCACGAAGCACACGGTCGGGAATGTTGGTCGGGCCGGGATTATTGAAGAATTGACGGCCACGGGGCTTGGCGTTCACGGCGTTCCTCCACCTTGAGACGGCGGACTGTGACGCGAGGCCCTTGGCGAAACAAGCGAGACAAGCGATGCTCAGCCATTAGCTGGGTTGAGGGCAAGTATGACCGTGCAAGAGAAAGATTCATCGCAGACGAACTCGGCCGTCGTCGCCGACTACAAGGCCAGGACGGGCAAATCGGCGGCTCTGTTCGAGCGCGCCCACAAGGTGCTGCCGAGCGGCATCACCCACGACGCGCGCTACCTCGACCCCTATTCGATCCACGTCTCGCGCGCCGCGGGCGCGCGCAAGTGGGACGTCGACGGCAACGAGTATGTCGATTATTTCGGCGGCCACGGCGCGATGCTGCTCGGCCATTCGCATCCCGCCGTCGTCGAGGCGGTGAAGCGACAGATCGAACTCGGCACGCATTACGGCTCCAGCCACGAGCTGGAAGTGCGCTGGGCCGAGCTGGTGTGCGAGCTGACGCCCTGCGCCGAGCGCGTGCGCTTCACCGCGTCGGGCACGGAGGCGTCGCACATGGCGATTCGCCTCGCGCGCGCCCATACGGGCAAGGACAAGATCCTCCGCTTCATTGGCCACTTCCACGGCTGGCACGACCATGTGACGGCCGGTGCGGGTGCGACCTATGACGGCGGCACGACCCCCGGCGTACCGCAGGAGGTGAGCTCGCTGTCGATCGTCATGCCGAGCAGCGACGTCGCCGCCGTCGTGAAGGTGATGGAGGAGCGCGACGATATCGCCGCCGTCATGTTCGAACCGTCGGGCGCGTCGTGGGGCCAGGTGCCGCTGCCGCCGGGCTTCATCCAGGCGGTGCGCGATGCCACGGCCAAGAAGGGCGTCGTCATGCTGATGGACGAGGTCATCACCGGCTACCGGTGGTCCTCGGGCGGCGCGCAGAAGGCGTTCGGCATCACGCCGGACCTCTGCATCCAGGCCAAGATCGTGGCCGGCGGCCTGCCGGGCGGCGCGGTCTCGGGCAAGCGCGAAATCATGGACCGCATCGATCATGTCGCGACCGCGGCCCGCAAGATCGAGCGCATCCTCCATCCCGGCACCTTCAATGCCAATCCCCTGTCGGCCGCCGCGGCGGTCACCGCGCTGTCGCTGGTGCGCGATGAGGACCTCGCCGAGAAGGCCAACAAGACGGCGGCCGAACTGCGCGCGGCGCTGACCGAGGTGCTGGTGCAGGAAGGCGTGCCGTGGGGCATCTACGGCCAGAGCTCGACCTTCCTGATCTATCCCAATCCGTTCGGCGATCCGATCGATCCGGCGACCTTCGATCCGCTGAAGGTGCCGATCGAGAAGCTCAAGGGCGCGCGCGCCGCGGGGCCGCTCACCGGCAAGATCCGCATGGGCCTGATGACCCATGGCGTCGACGTCATGGGCTCGCCCGGCGGCTTCGTCTCGGCCATGCACGGCGGCGCCGAGATCGAGAAGACGGTCCACGCGCTGCGCGAGACGGTGCGGGCGCTGAAGGCCGAACGTGAAGTGAAAGCGGCTTAGCGCCTTTCTTTCTCCTCCCCCGTCTTACGGGGGAGGCCGGGAGGGGGAGAGCAACGCGATGATTTTCGGCTGGAGAGAGGTCGGGCCTGTGGCCTTCCCCCTCCGGCCTTCGGCCACCTCCCCCGTAAGACGGGGGAGGAAGGAGTTATGACGATGTACGGAATGACCAAGCCCGTTCCCGCGACCGAGTTCACGCGGTTGCCGGACAGGTTCCGCAAGCCCTCGCGCACGTCGTGGGGCGATGCCAATGCGGTGGGGCAGCTGCTCGATTCCTTCCTCGAAGGGCCGAGCTTCGACCGCGCGGGCAATCTCTACGTCACCGACATTCCGTTCGGCCGCGTCTTCCGCATCAGCCCCGAAGGCGAGTGGGCCCTGGTGACGGAGTATGACGGTTGGCCGAACGGGCTGAAGATCCACAAGGACGGCCGTATCTTCATCACCGATTACAAGCGCGGCATCGTCCTGCTCGATCCCGAGACCGGCACGGTGACACCGCTGCTCGAGACGCGCGGCTCGGAGAGCTTCAAGGGCGTGAACGACCTGTTCTTTGCCGGCAACGGCGATCTCTATTTCACCGACCAGGGCCAGACCGGCCTGCACGACCCGACGGGCCGCGTCTATCGCTACGACACGGCGGGCAGGATCACGATGCTGGTGAACACCGTGCCCAGTCCCAACGGGCTGGTGATGAACAAGGCCGAGACCGTCCTCTATGTCGGCGTGACGCGCGGCAATGCAGTGTGGCGGCTGCCGCTGATGGGCGACGGCACGGCGAGCAAGGTCGGGCTGTTCATCCAGATGAGCGGCGGTCATGCCGGTCCCGACGGCATGGCGCTGGACGAGGAGGGCGGGCTGGTGATCGCCCATCCCAGCACCACGGCCTGGCGTTTCGATTCTCTGGGGCGGCCGACGCACCACGTCGAGTGCGGCGACGACATCTACTGCACCAACGTCGCCTTCTCCGGCCACGATCTCTATGTCGTGGTGTCGCGCCGCAGCGAGAAGGTCGAGGCCGGCACCATCCTCAAGGCCACGATGCCGGTGCCCGGCAAGCCCATGTTCAGTCACGCCTGATGCTCACCATCGGCAAGCTCGAACCGTCCGACCGCGCGGCGTGGGAAGTGCTGTTCCGCGGCTACATGGATTTCTATGAGCGCACGCTGCCCCAGGCGATGTACGACCGCGCCTGGAACGAATTCGCCAAGGACACGCGCATGCACGCGCTGGGCGCGCGGCTCGACGGACGCCTGGTCGGCATCACGCACTTCCTGATCCACGCCAACACCTCGTCCGACGATGTCTGCTACCTGCAGGACCTGTTCACCGCGGCCGAGGTGCGCGGCAAGGGCGTGGCACGGGCGCTTATCCAGGCCGTCGCCGACTGGGCGAAGGCGCAAGGGTGCCCGCGCCTCTACTGGCAGACACAGGCCAGCAACACGACGGCGCGGCTGCTCTACGACAAGATGGCCGTGAACCGCGGCTTCATACGCTACGACATCGAGCTGGCTTAACGCCGGCCCTTGCCGATGTAGGCGATGGCCTCGATCTCGACGAGGATTTCGGGAGCGGCGAGGGCGCTCACCTCGACCAGGGTCGAGGCGGGAAAGTCGCCGGCGAAGAATTCACGCCTGGCTTCCCAGACCTTGGTGTTGTTCGCGATCCGGGTGAGGAACACCGTGATCTTCACGACGTCGGACATGGCGCCGCCGGCGGCCTCGACCAGCGACTTGATCTTGCCGAAGATGACCTTCGCCTGGGCGTATTCGTCCATCCTGCCCAGCGCCTCGGGATCGCCGCCGCGCGCGGTCATACCGGAGACATAGGCGACGCCGTCGACCACGAGGCAGTTCGACCAGCGCTCGGGCGGCGGCTCGGCGACGTCGGGTGAGATCACGCGGCGAATGGTCATGGCGTCTCCTTGTGGTTACCCGGGTTTCGCCCCCGAAGACTTCACGACCGGCGTCCACTTGTCGATCTCGGACTGGATGAAGCGCGTCACCTCGGCGGGCGTCATGGTGCTGCCTTCGGCGCCGATCTCCTCCCAGCGCTTGATGACGGCAGGCTCCTTCAGCACGGCCTGCATCTCGGCTGCGAGGCGATCGACGATCGGCTGCGGTGTCTTGGCGGGCACGGAAATGCCGAACCAGGAATAGGAGATCAGGTCGGGGTAGCCCAGCTCCTTCATCGTCGGCACGTCGGGAAAGGCGGGGCTGCGCGTCTCGCCGCTCACCGCCAGCGCATTCACCTTGCCGGCCTTGATGTGAGGCGCGGCCGAGGGCAGCGAATCGAACATCACCGGCACGTTGCCCGCGATCGTGTCGATCATGGCCGGTCCGGCGCCGCGATAGGGGACGTGGACGAGCTCCGCACTGATCACCTGCGCAAGCCGCGCGCCCAGCAGATGGTTGCTCGAGCCGGCACCCGAGGTTGCGTAGGAGACCTTGCCGGGATTGGCCTTGGCGTAGTCGACGAACTCCTTGAAGGTCTTGGCCTGGAAATTCGGATTGGCGACCAGGACGCTCGGGTTGGTCGAGGCGATGGAGACATGGATGAAGTCGCCCATCGGATCGAAGTCGCCGCCGCCATAGAGCGTCGGCGAAATCGACAGGCCGGAGATCACCGACATCAGCAGCGTGTAGCCGTCGGGCGGTGCCTTGGCCACGATCGCCGTGCCGACCATCGCGCCCTTCCCAGGCTTGTTGTCGACGATGATGTTCTGGCCGAGCTTCTGGCCGAGATACTCGGCCACCATGCGGGCCACGACATCGGTGGTGCCGCCGGGCGCGTAGGGCACGACGAGCTTGATGGGCTTGCTGGGCCATGGCGCCGCCTGGCCCGAAGTCTGGGCGGCGGCGGGGGTGGCGGCGACGGCGAGCGTCGCGGCGACGAAGGAGCGGCGGTTGAGCATGTGCGGAGTATACTCGGGCCATGAGTGATCCCAAGGTCCTGTTCTCTGCCCTTTTCGAACCGCGACGTGTCGCGTTGATCGGCGCCTCGTCGGATGTCACCAAAACGACATCTCGGCCCCAGCGCTTCCTGCGCAAGCATGGCTTCGCCGGCGAGATCCTGCCGGTCAATCCGTCGCGCAGCGAAATACTGGGAGAGGTGGCCTACAAGGGTCTCGAAGCGATCCCGGGCGAAATCGATCACGCCTATATCCTCTTGAACGGCGCGGCTGCGGTGCGCGCGCTGGCCGAGTGCGGCCGGCGTGGCGTCAAGGTGGCGTCGATCCTGGCCGGCGGCTTCGCGGATGCAGGCGCAGCCGGTGCCTCGCTGCAGGACGAGCTCGCGAGCGTCGTGCGCGAAACCGGCATCCGCCTCGTCGGTCCCAACAGCATCGGCACGGTCAGCACCGATCCCGCCGTCGCGCTCACGGCCAATGCCGCCTTTGCCGTGGACAGGCTGCGCACCGGCAGCTGGGCCGTCGTCAGCCAGAGCGGCAGCCTGATCGGCGCACTGCTGTCGCGGGCCGACGCGCGCGGCATCGGCTTCTCGCGCCTGATCTCGGTCGGCAACGAAGTCGACCTCGCGGTCGGCGAAATCGCCGACCTGCTGGTCGACGATCCGAAGACCGAAGCCATCCTGCTGTTCATGGAAACGCTTCGCGATGGCGAGCGGCTTGCACGTGCCGCGCGCCGGGCGCACGACGCGGGCAAGCCGGTGATCGCCTACAAGCTCGGCCGCTCCGAGATCGGCCAGGAGCTCGCAAAGTCGCACACCGGCGCCATCGCCGGTTCCGATGCGACCTTCGATGCCTTCTGCCACCGGCACGGCATCAGCCGCGTCTCGATGTTCGAATCGCTGATCGACGTGCCGTCGCTGCTGGTCGGCCACGCAAAGTCGAGGAGCGGCGGCCGACGGGTCGCGGTGGCAACCACGACGGGCGGCGGCGCGGCGATGGTGGTCGACAGCATGGCGATGGCCGGTCTCGACATCGTCGGTCCGCCCCGCAACCTCGTGGACTGGTTGAAGCCGCTCGGCATCGCGGCCGGCGACGGCAAGCTCGTGGATCTCACCCTGGCCGGCGCCAAGCCCGAGATCGTGGCGGGCACGATCGAGCGTCTTCTGGCCGACGACGGCAACGATGCGGCGATCTTCGTGGTCGGTTCCTCGGCCCAGTTCAATCCCGAGCTCGCGGTCGAGCCGCTGCTGCGCTTTGCCGGATCGGCGAAGCCGTTCGCCGTGGCGTTGACGCCGTCGGCCGAGACGTCGCTGGCACTGCTGACGGCGGCCGGCGTGCCGGCCTTTCGCCATCCCGAATCCTGCGCCGAGGCGATGGCACTCTGCCTGCTGCGCATGCCGCCCCAACCCGTGCCGCGTCTTGCCGAACCATCGATCGACGCGCTGGCTGCGCTGGAATCCGGTGGTGCGTCCGGCTTCGACGAGCGCCGTGCCGCCGATTTCTTCGGGGCACTCGGCGTGCCGATGGCCAGGTCGACGACCGTACCCGACGCAAGGCGCGTCGCGGCGGCGGTGAACGAAGTCGGCACGCCGGTCGTGCTTAAAATCCTTTCCGTCGACATCCCGCACAAGACGGAAGCGGGCGGCGTGGCGTTGGGCATTCCCGATGGCCAGACCGCCGCCGTCGCGGCGCGCGAGATCGAGAAGCGTGTGAAGGCCTACGCGCCGGCGGCGCGTTTACAGGGGTTCCTCGTGCAGAAGATGGAGCGGGGCCTTGTCGAGGTGATCCTCGGCTACCGCCGCGATCCGCTGGTGGGTCCAACCATTACCGTCGGCCTCGGCGGCGTGCTGGCCGAGATCTACAAGGATGCCTCGACGCGTCTCGCACCGGTCGACGAAGCGGAGGCGATGCAGATGATTGCCGAAGTGAAGGGGCTGGCGACCGTCCGCGGCTATCGCAATCTGCCGAAGGGCGACGTGGCCGCCCTTGCGAAGACCATCGCCGCGTTCTCCGCATTGGCCCACAGGCAGTTTGCCGACGTGGCGGAGGCGGAGATCAACCCGCTGCTGGTGAAGCGCGAAGGCGAGGGTGTCGTCGCCGTCGATGGGTTGGTCGTACTGAGTTAAAAAATCACGTCGTCTCTCCGCTACGCGCCTTCGGCGCTTCGGTCGAGACGAAGGGTTTTCATGGCGGGTTTCAATGCTTCGGCCGGTCCATAAGCTGGCGGAAGTCGTCGAGCACGAAATAGGTGTTCTGCAGCCGGTCGATCTCGTAGGGACGGTTCATCGCCACGGTCGCATCGAAGGGGACCCGCTCGACGCCTTCGCCCTCGATCGCGTGCTTCACTTCGGCGGCCGAGGACAGAATGCCGGCGCCATACGCCTTCATTCCCTGAGGCGTGCGGATCAGGCCGAACTCGACGGTGAACCAGTAGAGGCGCGCCAGGAGATGCACGTTGGGGCCCGCTTCGACGCCGCGACGGCCGTACTCCTGCATGTAATCGGCGAACACCGGGTTGGTGAGCAACGGCACATGGCCGAAGAAGTCGTGGAACAGGTCGGGCTCCACCAGATAGTCGATCTCCTCGCGCCTGCGGATCCACACCGTCACCGGAAAGCGTCGGTGGGCGAGATGGTCGTAGAAGGCCGCATCGGGGATCAGTCCGGGCACGCCGACGATGCGCCAGCCCGTGAGCGGCTCCAGCCGCGCATTCACCGCCGCGAAATCGGGGATGGTGTCGCCCAGCCCGATCGCCTCGAGCCCCTCCAGGAACTCCGCGCAGGCATATCGTTCGGCCAGGGCTCGCTGGCGTTGTACCAGCAGCCGCCACACGGCCTGATCCTCTTCGGAGTGCAGGTCGGGATGCTGCGGCACCGTCCAGTCCGGCGCCATGCCGGCATAGTCGCCACGCAGGTTCTCGAGGGGGGCGATGTTCATAAGCCCAATATGGGGCCGGACGTCTGGTGAATCCCGGCGAAGTGGGGCTTCGAGTGGTCTGTCTTTAGAGATATCATCTCGAAATTCGGCATTCTCGAGAGAATATCACCATGATTGAGCTGGATAACATCGACAGGCGCATCGTGGCCACCCTGCAGTCCGAGGGCCGGCTGCCGATGGTCGACCTCGCCGAGCGCGTGGGCCTGTCGCCGACACCCTGCCAGCGGCGCGTGAAGCGGTTGGAAGAAGAGGGCGTGATCGAGCGTTACGCCGCTCTGGTCTCGCCGCCGACCCTCGGGCTCGCCCTGCAGGCCCTGGTGCAGGTGACGCTCGACGATCACTCGGAGAAGACCGTCGAGGCCTTCGAAGCGGCGATCCGCGCCCGCCCCGAGGTGGTGGCCTGTTATGCCGTGACCGGCGACATGGATTTCCTGCTCCATATCCTGGCGCCGGACCTCGCGAGCTTCAGCGAGTTCGCCATGAAGGCGCTGCTGCGCATGCCCGGTGTCCGCGGCACGCGCTCCTCCTTCATCATGCAGGCGGTGAAGAGCGACCTCGCCTGGGCGCCTCAGGCACCGCCCAACACACGCAGATAAACCGGCCGGTCGATGTTGCCGCCGCTCAGGATCAGGCCGACCCTTTGCCCCGCGACCCGGCCGCGCTCCTGCAGGAGCGCCGCCAGCGCGGCGGCGCCGGCGCCTTCCGTGAGCTGGTGCGTGTCCTCGTAGTAGGCCCGCATGGCGACGCCGATCTCGGCATCGCTCACCTGCACGATGCGGTCCGCCCCCTTCAGGATGACCTCGAGCGCTTCCGCGTCGGGGCCGCGTACGGCCATGCCGTCGGCCATCGTGTCGGCGCGGTTGGTCGCGACGACCTTGCCGGCCGCGAACGACAGGGCATAGGCCGGCGCCTCGGTCGAAACGACCCCGACCACCTTCGTTTTGAGTCCGAGCGCGTCGCGGGCGGCGATCGTGCCGCAGATGCCGGAGCCCAGCCCGATCGGCACGTAGACCGTGTCGAGCGGCGGCGCCGCGCGGAACAGTTCGAGCGCATAGGAGGCGACGCCGGCCACCAGGTCGCGATGGAAGGACGGAACCATGACAAGGCCGCGCTCGCCGGCCAGCTTCATGGCCGCGTCCTTGGCGGCATCGAAATCGTGCCCCGCCTCGACGAGTTCGGCCCCGAAAGCCCGCATGGCGGCGTTCTTCTCGACCGAATTGCCGTAGGGCACGACGATGGTGGCGGCGATGCCGTTGCGCGCCGCCGCCAGCGCAATGCTCTGGCCGTGGTTGCCGCGGGTCGCGCTGATGACCCCGCCGGCACCGGGCGATCTGCGCTTGAGGCGGTCCATGAAGACCAGCCCGCCGCGCACCTTGAAGGCGCCGGTGGGGGTGTGGTTCTCGTGCTTGACCCAGGTTTCGCAGCCCGTGCGCCGGGCGAGCAGGGGCCAGGCATACTGTGCGGTGGGCGGCATGGCGCCCTGCACGATGGCGGCAGCCGATTCGATCTCGTCGAGAGACAACATGCTTCTACTCTGGTCTAAGATGGCCGCGGTTCCAACCGGAGTACCCCATGCCTGTCCTGCCGCGCGCACTCGAAATCCAGGGCGAGATCTCGGCAATCCGCCGTGACATCCACGCCCATCCCGAACTCGCCTTCGAGGAAAACCGCACCTCCGACGTGGTGGCGGCCAAGCTGGAGGAATGGGGTCTGGAAGTGACGCGCGGCCTGGGCAAGACCGGCCTGGTCGGCACCCTCCGCAAGGGCAATTCGCTGAAGTCGATCGGGCTGCGCGCCGACATGGACTGCCTGCCGATGGACGAAGCCAACGATTTCGCGCACCGGTCGACCAGTCCCGGCCGCATGCACGCCTGCGGCCATGACGGTCATACCGCCATGCTGCTGGGCGCCGCGAAGATGCTCAGCGAGACGCGCAATTTCGAGGGCGCCGTCCACTTCATCTTCCAGCCGGCCGAAGAGGGCGGCGGCGGCGCCAAGGTGATGATCGAGGACGGGCTGTTCGAGAAGTTCCCCTGCGACGCCGTTTTCGCGATCCACAACAAGCCCGGCGTCCCGGTCGGCCATATCGTCACCAAGGGCGGTCCGCTCCTGGCGGCCGCCGATCGCTGGGATATCCGCATCACCGGCAGGGGCGGCCATGCCGCCCATCCGCATTCGACGCTCGATCCCATGGTCGTCGGCGCGAACATCGTCATGGCGCTCCAGACCATCGTCTCGCGCAACATCGATCCGATCGATGCGGGCGTCGTGACCGTCGGCTTCTTCCATGCGGGCTCTGCCTACAACGTCATTCCGGGCGACGCGCATATCGGCGGCACGACGCGCACCACGACGCCTGCGAACCGCGAGCTGGTGAAGCGGCGCATCGACGAGATCTGCGAGGGCGCCGCCCGGATGCACGGCGTCAAGATCGAGGTCGAGCACAAGCCGGGCTATCCGCCGACGGTGAACGATGTCGAGCAGGCCCGTTTTGCCGCCGATGTGGCGGCCGGGGTCTGCGGTGAACACGCGGTCGAGGACAATACCCGGCCGAGCATGGGTGCCGAGGATTTCTCCTACATGCTGGAGAAGGTGCCGGGCGCCATGGTCTGGCTGGGCAACGGCGGTGGTCCCGGGACGGTCAGCCTGCACAATTCCCGCTATGACTTCAACGACATGGCCATCCCGTTCGGCGTGAGCTTCTTCGTTCGTACCGTCGAGCGCTTTCTCGACCCGAAGGCGGCCTAGAACGAGCGGACGCGGACGAGGCACATGGAATTCTTCCGCGTCTATGGCCGTGTGATCGGCCTGCTCCGGGCCGAGAAGGGCCTGGCCATCACGCTGGCCATCGCGAACATCGCGGTGGCCGGCCTGCAATTCTATGAACCGGTGCTGTTCGGCAAGGTGATCGACCTGCTGAGCACCGCGCGCGACCGGCCGGTCGACCTCCTGTGGCGCGATGCGCGCGAGATCCTGGGCCTCTGGGCGCTGGTGGGCATCGGCGGCATCGTGGCCAACATGGTGGTCTCGTTGCAGGCCGACCGGATGGCCCATCGCCGCCGCCTGGGCGCGATGGCGACGTATTTTCAGCATCTGCTGATGCTGCCCTTCTCGTTCCACAACGCGCAGCATTCCGGCCGGCTGATCAAGATCATGCTGACCGGCGTCGACAACCTGTTCGGCATCTGGCTGTCCTTCTTCCGCGAGAACCTCGCGACCCTGGTGGCGCTGTTCGTCATGCTGCCGCTCAGCCTGTTCATGAACTGGCGGCTGGGCCTCCTGCTGCTGGTCCTGATCCTGTTCTTCGCCGTGACCAATGTCTGGGTCGTGAGTCGCACCGACCGGCTGCAGAAGGAGGTCGAGGACCTGCACAGCGAGCTGGCGGGCCGGGCGGGCGACGCCCTGGGCAACATCAGCCTCATCCAAAGCTTCGTGCGGCTGGGCGCCGAGACCAGCGAAATGCACCGCATCATCGGCCAGACACTGCAGGCGCAGTTCCCGGTGCTCAACTGGTGGGCGCTGCTGTCGGTGATGACGCGTGCCGCCTCGACGGTCACCGTGATCGCGATCTTCGTGCTGGGCACCTGGCTCTATACACGGAACGAAGCCACGGTCGGCGAGATCGTGAGCTTCATGGGCTTCGCCACGATGCTGATCGGGCGCATGGACCAGGCCTCGGGCTTCGTCAGCCGCATCTTCTTCCAGATGCCGTCGCTGGGCGATTTCTTCCGCGTCCTGGATTCGCAGTCGAGCGTGCCGGACAAGCCGAACGGCATCGACATCGGGCGTGCCCGGGGCGACGTCGAGTTCGACGACATCAACTTCTCCTATGACGGCAAGCGGCCGGCGCTGGTGCATTTTTCGCTCAAGGTGCCGGCCGGCTCGACGGTGGCGTTCGTCGGCCCGACAGGCGCCGGAAAGAGCACCGCGCTGTCGCTGCTGCACCGCATGTGGGACGCCCAGTCGGGCGTGATCCGTATCGACGGCGTCGACCATCGCGACATCAAGCTGGAATCGCTGCGCCGGAACATCGGCGTGGTGTTCCAGGACAGCACCATGTTCTACCGCTCGATCGCCGACAATCTGCGGATCGGCAAGCCCGACGCCACGCAGGCCGAGCTGGAGGAGGCCGCCAAGCTCGCCGAGGCGCACGACTTCATCATGCGCCAGCCCCAGGGCTACGAAACGCTGGTCGGCGAACGCGGCACCACCCTGTCGGGCGGCGAACGCCAGCGGCTCGCGATCGCCCGTGCCCTGCTCAAGAATCCGCCGATCCTGATCCTCGACGAGGCGACCAGTGCGCTCGACTCTGTCACCGAGGCCCGCATCCAGAAGGCCCTGAAGATTCTGATGCAGGGCCGCACCACCTTCGTGATCGCCCATCGCCTGTCGACCATCCGCGATGCCGATCAGGTCGTGGTTTTCGAGCACGGGCGGGTCGTCGAGCAGGGCGCCTATCAGGCGTTGCTCGCCGAGGGCGGTGCCTTCGCCCGGCTGGTGGCGACGCAGCAGGCTGGCATAGAATCTGCCTGATATCCCCTTGGCGGGCGTGAAATGTCCGCCTAAGAGTCGCCGAGCAGGGAACTCAGGGGGATCAAGAACATGAGCAAATTCGCCAAGATGCTGGGCAGTGCGGCCGCGGTCGCGCTGGCGCTCGGGAGCCTCCCGGCCAATGCCCAAACCGCGATCAAGTTCACCCTGGACTGGGTCTTCCAGGGCCCGACCTCGCCGTTCCTGGTGGCTCTGGAGAAGGGCTACTACAAGGCCGAAGGCCTCGACGTCACGATGGATCCGGGCCAGGGCTCGGCCGGCGCGGTGCAGCGCGTGGCCACGGGGGCCTACCAGATCGGCTTCGCCGACGTGAATTCGACCATCGAATACAACGCCAAGAACCCGGGCAAGGAAGTGCTCTGCGTGTTCATGGTCTACGATTTTGCGCCGTTCGGCGTCTATGCGCTGAAGAAGAGCGGCATCAAGACGCCGAAGGACCTCGAGGGCAAGAAGCTCGGCGCCCCGGTGTTCGACGCCAGTTTCCGCCTGTTCCCGGCCTTCGCCAAGAAGAACGGCATCACCAAGTGGGAGCACGTCAACCTGACGCCCCAGCTGCGCGAGCAGAGCCTGGTCCAGGGCACCGTCGACTTCATCTCCGGCCACTATTTCTCGTCGATGCTCGACCTCAAGGCGCGGGGCGTGGCGTTCGAGGACATCGTGGCGATGCGCTTCGTCGACTTCGGCATGGACGTCTACGGCAACGGCATCGTCATCTCGGCCGACATGATCAAGAACGAGAAGGCCGTGAAGGGTTTCCTCGCGGCCACGGTGAAAGGTTGGAAGGACGTGATCGCCAACCCGCAACTCGGCATTGCCGCCGCCAAGAAGCGCGATCCGCTGATCGACGAGAAGCTCGAGCTGGAGCGCCTGAAGATCTCGCTCGAGACCAATATCCTGACGCCCTACGTGAAGGCCAACGGGATGGGCGACGTCGACCCGGCCCGCTTCGCCCGCGCCGTGAAGGACGTGTCCGAGGCCTTCGGTCTGCCGAACGCGCCGGCGCCCGACAAGGTTTTCAGCAACGCCTACCTGCCGCCCAAGGCCGACCGGATGGTCGCCAAGTAGAATCAAACTCCTCCCCCGTCACACGGGGGAGGTGCCCGAAGGGCGGAGGGGGAAGGCAGCACCATGGGTTTCACACTCAAGACAATCATGTTGTTGCTCTCCCCCTCCCTTTCCCTCCCCCGTTTGACGGGGGAGGGGAGATGATCTGATGGCCTTCGTCGATCTCAAGGGCGTCAGCCTCACCTACCGGCTGGGCAAGGACACCACGCTGGCCCTGGCCGATGCCACGTTCGGCATCGAGAAGGGCGAGTTCATCGCCGTCGTGGGGCCGTCCGGCTGCGGCAAGTCCACCATCATGAAACTGGTCACGGGCCTGCTGCCGCCGTCGGGCGGCGAGATCGTTGTCGACGGCAGGAAGGTGACGGGGCCGATCAAGGGCGTCGGCATGGCGTTCCAAAATCCGACCCTGATGCCGTGGCGCACCACGATGAACAACATCCTCCTGCCCATGGAGGTGGTCGAGCCGCACAAGCGCCGCTTCCGCAGCCATCGTGCCGAGTATGTCGAGCGCGCGATGAAGCTGCTGAAGACGGTCGGCCTAGCCGATTTCGCGGACAAGTACCCCTGGCAGCTTTCGGGCGGCATGCAGCAGCGCTCGAACCTGTGCCGCGCGCTGATCCACGAGCCCGAGCTCCTGATGCTCGACGAGCCGTTCGGTGCGCTCGACGCCTTCACGCGCGAAGAGCTGTGGGGCGTCATGCAGGCGCTGTGGCTGGAGAAGCGTTTCACCGGCGTGCTGGTGACGCACGACCTGCGCGAGGCGGTCTATCTCGCGGACACGGTCTATGTGATGAGCCGCCGGCCGGGCCGCATCGTGCTGGCCAAGAAGATCGACCTCCCGCGGCCGCGTACCCTCGAGACGACCTTCGAGCCGCACTTCGTCGACATCGTCCACGAGCTGCGCGACCGCATCCACCAGGAGCACGCGCCATGAGCGACCTTAGGCGTGAGGCGCTGAAGCACGCCATGCCGTGGCTGGTCCTGGCGGGCTTGCTGATCGTCTGGGAGGTCTGCTGCATCGTCTTCCAGGTGCCGGAGATCATCCTGCCCAGGCCGACCAAGATCTTCGCGGTCTTCGTCCAGCGCTTCGACATCCTGATGGCCTATAGCTGGGACACGCTGTGGACCACGATGATCGGCTTCCTGTTGGCCATTGCATTCGGCCTGCTGCTCGGCCTCGCGGTCGGCGCCTCGCCCTTCATCTATTCCGGGCTCTATCCGCTGCTGATCGCCTTCAACGCGATCCCCAAGGTGGCGATCGTGCCGATCCTGATGATCTGGGTCGGCGTTGGCTCGCTGCCGGCGGTCATCACCGCCTTCGTGATCAGCTTCTTCCCGATCGTGGTGAACGTGGCGACCGGGCTTGCCACCATCGAGCCCGAGATGCGCGACGTGCTGCGCAGCCTCGGCGCCACGCGGCTCGAAATCCTGACCAAGGTGGGCATCCCGCGCGCGATGCCCTACCTGTTCGCCAGCCTCAAGGTGGCGATCACGCTCGCCTTCATCGGCTCGGTGATCTCCGAAACGGTGGGCGGCAACAACGGCATCGGCTTCCTGATGCTCTCGGCAAGCGCCCGCAACGACGCGCCCACCACCTTCGCCGGCCTGTTCGCCATCGCCATCATGGGCGTGGCCATGTATGCGGTCTGCGCCATGGTCGAGAAGCGGATGACCCGCTGGGCCTTCCGCGGCGAGATCGTCGCCTAGCAGTCCATCGCGCAGGGGCTCGGCGAAAAGAAACGGTCTGGCAACGCGTGGCGCATCGTAATAGATGACACCCCCTTCGCCTCCCCGGGGACCATCATGATCGCGTGCGGACTGGATTTCGGAACGTCGAACTCGGCGATCGGCGTGATGCGCAATGGCGTGGCCGAGCTGGCGCCGATCGAGGCGGACAACACGCTGATGCCCAGCGCGGTGTTCTTCGACTACGAAACCAAGGGCCGGGTCGTGCTCGGCAATGCCGCCATCGCGGCCTATGTCGAGCAGACCGAGGGGCGGCTGATGCGGGCGCTGAAGTCGATCCTGGGCTCGCCCCTGATCGACGAGGAGACCAGCCTCGGCGGCCGCAAGGTGCCGCTTACCCATGTCGTCGAGATCTTCATCCGGAACCTCAAGGAGAAGGCGGAAGCCTTCGCCGGCGGGGAGATCGAGTCCGTCGTGCTGGGCCGCCCGGTGCGCTTCGTCGACGACGACGACCAGGCCGATGCGCGCGCGCAATCCGTGCTTGAGCGTGTGGCGCGGCAGGCCGGCTTCCGCGAGATCGCCTTCGCCTACGAGCCCATCGCCGCTGCCCATCACTACGAGCAGACCGTAGCGCGCGAGGAACTGGTGCTGATCGCCGACATCGGCGGCGGCACCAGCGACTTCTCGATCGTGCGCGTCGGCCCCGAGCGACGCGGGCGGGCGGATCGCAGCGGCGACGTGCTGGCCAGCACCGGCGTGCGTATCGGTGGCACGGATCTCGACACCGCGCTCAGCCTCGCGTCGGTGATGCCGCTGATGGGGCTCGGCACGCAACTCGTGAAGAAGAGCCTGCCGATGCCGAACGCGCTCTATCACCAGCTCGCCACCTGGTCGACGATCAACTTCGCCTACACTTACAGGAACGAGCGCGAGGTGGCCGAACTGGTGGCGCTGGCCCGCGAGCCCGACAAGGTCTCGCGGCTCCTCAAGCTGCTGCAGCAGGGGCTGGGTCATCGCCTGGCCTTCACCGTCGAAGAGGCCAAGATCGCGCTCAGCACGGAGGATCGCGTCGCCATTCCCCTCGCATTCCTCGAAGCGGGTCTGTCGGCCGTCGCGACGCGCCGCGCGTTCGATCAGGCGATCGGCGCTGCGACGGACCGGCTTTCCGAGGCGGCAGGCGCCTGCATCGCCGCAGCCGGCCTGACGCCGGACGCGATCGAGACCGTCTTTCTCACCGGCGGATCGAGCCGCGTGCCTGCGGTGCGCAAGGCCGTCGCGCGGGCCGCGCCCGAAGCCCGCATCGCCGGCGGCTCAGATCTCCTCTCGGTCGCGCTTGGTCTCGCTCAGATGTCGGGGCGCGCCTGATAAATTCCGCCTCCCCATTCAGGATGGGGAGGTGGCGCGTCATACGCGACGGAGGGGTCATACTCCTCGTCACGTAGTGCATGACCCCTCCGCCCCGGAAGACCGGGGCACCTCCCCATCTGAATGGGAGGAAGCTCAGGCCTGCGAATCGAAGAAGGCGTCGGCGTCGTCGGTTTCGACCAGGCGGCCCTTGCGGATCTCGAGGAAGCGGGTCGCCACGGTGCGCGTGAAGAAGCGGTCGTGGCTCACGAAGATGCAGGAGACGTCGCTCTTCTCGAGTTGCTCCTCCAGGTCTTCCTGGCCCTCGATGTCGAGATGGTTGGTCGGCTCGTCGAGCACGTAGAAGTTCGGCCGCAGCAGCTTCATCTTCAGGAACACCAGCCGCGCACGCTCGCCGTGGCTCAGCACGCCGATCGGCTCCTTCAGGCGCACGAAGGCGAAGCCCGCGCCGGCAAGGTGGCGGATCGCCTCCTTCTCGGTCACGCCCTCGGCCGAGGCCACATAGTCGAGGATCTTCATTCCGACCGGCAGCGCGCTCATCGCCTGGTCGAAATAGACCAGGCGACAGGCCGGATTGAAGCGCACGGCGGCCTGTCCGTCATAATGCTCGCGGTCGGGCTCGTAGGCGGCCGCCAGCGCGGCGAGCAAGGTCGACTTGCCGGTGCCGTTGGTGCCGAGCAGGGCGACGCGCTCGCCCGCGGCGATGGCCAGCCGGTCGATGGCGATCAGCTTTCGCCCCGATCCCGGCACCGTGATGTCGAGGTTCGACAGGCGCAGCGCCACCTTGGCGTCGATGTCGCCATCGGCCAGTTCGAGCCGGCGTTCGCGCGCGACATAGGTCTGGGTGCGCTCCTTCTCGATGCGGGCAATGCGGCTCTCGACGGCGTTCTTGCGCTTGTTGAGGTCGGGGTTCTTGACCGCCCAGACCTTGTAGCGCGCCGCGGCCTGTTCCAGCCGCTTGATCTCGCGATCCTCCTGTCGCGCCCGCGCCGCCGCGGTGGCGTCGCGGCGCAGCAGCTCCTCGCGCGCGATCGAGAAACGCGTCTTGAAGGCATGGACGCCATCGGCGCGCAGGAACAGCGTGCGTTCGGTCACGCGATCCAGGAACTCGCGGTCGTGACTGACGATCAGCATCGGCACCGAGAACTCGCCCGTCAGCCAGCGCTCGAGGGTGTTTATGTTGGCAAGGTCGAGATGGTTGGTCGGCTCGTCGAGGATCAGGATGTCGGGCTCCTCGAGCCGTGCTGCCGCCGCGATCAGCATCAGCCGCTGCCACCCACCCGACAGCGTGCCGTACGGCTTGTCGAGGATCTCCGGCTCGACACCGATCTCGTCGACCAGCACGTCGATGCGCCAGTCCTCGCCGTCCTGCCCGACTTTGGTGAGCGACCGGCCAAGAACGTCACGAACAGAATGTGCAGCGAGGCCCTCGGGCACATCCTGCGGCACCTGGCCGATGCGCAGGCCGCGTGAGCGGACCACCTGGCCGGCATTGAGTTCGAGCGCGCCCGTCAGGCACTTGAGCAAGGTCGACTTGCCGGCGCCGTTCTCGCCGACCAGCGCCGTGCGCGCATCGTCCAGCAGGAACGACACGTTCTCGAAGACGCGGCCCGAGCCGTAGAAGAAGGAAGCCTGCTCCATACCGAGCACGGCCTGACGCGATGCCATTGTCTGTCCTACGCGAAAACGACCGGGCGTTTACCACCACGGGGCGTGAGGGACCAGCCGTCGCGTTGCTAGACCAGCACGCCGTTCCGGGCGACGATGCGGCCGGACTTGACCACCAGGCTGCGGCGCTTGCGGCTGGCGACGGCTTCGGCGAGCGTGGTCGCCTCGACGGTCACGAAGTCAGCCGGACCGCCGACCTTCAGCCCGTAGTCGGCAAGGCCCAGCACGCGTGCCCCGGCCGCCGTCACCATGTCGAAGGCGAGCGCCAGTTCCTCGTCGTGGCGGAAGTTGGCGCGATAGCCGATCAGCATGGCGCGCTCCAGCATGTCGCCGTTGCCGAACGGCGACCAGGCATCGCGGATATTGTCGGAGCCGCCGAACACCTCGACGCCGTGCTCGCGCAGCAGCTTGAGCGGCGGAATGGTCGCGCCTCCGGGCCCGTGGCTCATGATGGCGACACCCGCGCGGGCGAGCGTATCGGCGGCGCGGGTGACGCTGTCGGTGGAGACCGAACCCAGCGCGAAGGCGTGGCTGACCGCGACCTTGCCCTGCAGGCCCGTCGCCTCGGTGCGTCTGGCGATTTCGAGAATCTGCGACAGCCCGGCTTCGCCGCCATCGTGCAGATGGATGTCGACGCCGGCACCGCGACGCTGGGCGATGGCAAACACCGCACCGAGATGGGCGTCGAGATCGCCGTCGATCCCGACCGGATCGAGGCCACCCACGAGGTCCGCGCCCTCGGCGATCGCCTCGTCGAGCAGCTCCTGCGTGCCGGGAGAGCGCAGGATGCCACTCTGCGGGAAGGCCACGATCTCGATGGTGACGAGATCGCGGAAATGCTCGCGGATCTTCAGGACTTCGTGGAGGTTCCGGAGCCCGAGCTGGTTGTCGATGTCGACATGCGTCCGCATGTGCAGCGTGCCGCTGGCCACGACCTGGCGCACCAGGTTCGAGCCGGTGTCGAATTCCGGCACGGTGCGCGCCGCGCGCACGCGGCGCTCGGCCTCGATGCGGTCCGAAACCGTGTTGCCGGTGGATTGATTGGGCACCCACGGCAGCCCGAGCAGGGTCTTGTCGAGATGGATATGGCCGTCGACCAGCGGCGGCAGGACGATCGTTCCCGTCAGATCGACGGTGTCGCCTTCGCCAGCCTTCGCCGAAGCCGGGAGGAGGGCGGAAATCCGCCCTCCCTCGACCTCGATATCGCATCGGCTGCCGTCGGGCAGCGTGGCGTTGGTGAAGCGCACGCCTCTGCTCGCCTTACTTGGCGGCCGTCGGGCCGCCTTCTTTGCGCGTCAGGTCCACCGCCTCGCGCGCCGCCTTGGCCATCAGGGCGGCGTCGTTGGCGATGGTGACGAGCTGGAAGCCCTTGTGGACCATCTTCGCGGCGTAGCTGCCGGTGCCGTTGTGCAGGCCGGCGAACTGGCCGCGCTTATTGGTGGCGGCGAGCAGCTTGTCGTAGATCGACAGGATCTGCGGCTCCTCGCGGTCGAGCATCGGCTTGAGGCCGAGTGACAGGCCGAGATCGGACGGGCCGATATAGATTCCGCTGATGCCCGGCACGTCGAGGATGGCGTCGATATTGTCGATCGCTTCCTGCGTCTCGATCATCGGGATGACCAGCACTTCATCGTTGGCCATCGCCTGGTAGGGCGTTGCCTCGCCATAGGCGCCGGCGCGGATCGGGCCATTGGAGCGCTTGCCCTTGGGCGGATAGAGGCAATAGGAAACCAGCGCCTTGGCTTCGGCGGCCGTGTTCACCATCGGGCAGATCACGCCCCAGGCGCCGCCGTCCAGGACCTTGCCGACGATGCCGGGCTCGTTCCAGGGCACGCGCACCAGCGGCGTGATCGGGTACTTGTCCATCGCCTGGAAGCAGCGGACCATCGAGAGGTAGTCCTGCACGCCGTGCTGCATGTCGACGGTGACGCTGTCCCAGCCGCATTGCGCCATGGTCTCGGCGGCGAAGCCATCGGGGATCGCCAGCCATCCATTGACGCAGGCCTTGCCGGCCTGCAGCCGCTTCTTCAGCATGTTCGACATCGATGCGTTTCCTCGTCATTTGAGAACGGGGAAGTTTACACAGCGACGGAGGAATGCGTGACGCTTTTGTCGCTGCGGGCGGGCCGGCTGGCCGTGGATCTGGCCCCGGGCGCCGGCGGCTCGATCGCACGCTTTGCCGTCGAAGGCCCCGGCAAGGATGAAGGCGACCTGCTGCGGCCTGCCACCGACGCCGCCCTGGCTTCCGGAACCGGTATGGACACGGCCTGCTATCCGTTGGTGCCGTATTCCAACCGCATCGCGAACGGCCGTCTCGGCTTCGACGGCGAACTGTTCCAGCTGGCGCGCAACTGGCCGGGGATTCGCCATCCCATGCATGGCGATGGATGGCGGCATGCCTGGCAGGTGCTCCACCACGAGCGCACCCGCGCGGAACTCGCCTATCTGCACGAGCGCGGGGCTGCGGGCGTGGATTGGCCGTTCCGCTATCGGGCTCGTCAGTCCTTCGTGCTCGAAGAGACGGGCCTGACCGTCGAGCTCTCGATCGAGAACCTCGAGGACCGCGACGTACCGGCAGGCCTGGGCCTGCATCCTTTTTTCGTGCGCGATGCCGATACCGAGCTCGCCTGCCGTCTCGCAGGCGTCTGGCGCACCGATGCCGAGGTCCTGCCGCTGCAACGCGTGCCGGTGCCGGCCGAATGGGATTTCTCCGCCTCGCGCCGCGTCGACGGGATGGGGCTCGATCACTGCTTCGACGGCTGGGACGGCGAGGCCACCGTCACCTGGCCGCAGCGCGGCCTTCGCCTCGTCCTCACGGCGACGGAGGCATTTCGTCATCTGGTGATCTATGTTCCGGACGGCCAACGTCATTTCTGCGTCGAGCCGGTGAGCCACGCCAACGGCGCGATCGGGCAGACGCGGCTCGCTGCCGGCGCCACGCTCGGGGGCGCAATCACTTTCCGGCTGGTTCAGATCTAGAGGAGTGTCATGCCGCCCTTCGCTTCCTATCCCAGCCTCTCGGGCCGTACCGTCTTCGTATCGGGCGGCGGTTCGGGCATCGGCGCCTCGATCGTCGAGCATTTCGCCGCGCAGGGTGCACGCGTCGGCTTCGTCGACATCGACGAAGCCTCGTCGACGGCGCTGGTCGAGAGCATCCAGGCGGCCGGCCATCCTGCACCGCTATTCGTGTCCTGCGACATCCGCGATGTGAGGGCCTATCAGAGCGCCATCGAAGGCGTGGCGGGCAAGCTCGGGGCCATCACGGTCCTGGTGAACAATGCCGCGCGCGACGATCGCCATACGATCGACCAGGTGACGCCGGACTTCTGGGACGAGCGCATCGCGGTCAATCTGCGCCACGCGTATTTCGCCATCCAGACGGTGGCGCCGGGGATGAAGAAGGCGGGCGGCGGCTCGGTCGTGAACTTCAGCTCGGTGAGCTACCACACGATGACGCCCAACCTTTCCGTCTACCAGGCGGCCAAGGCCGCGGTGATCGGCATGACGCGCGGCCTCGCGCGCGATCTCGGGGGCGACGGCATCCGGCTCAATGCTGTAACGCCCGGCTGGATCATGACCCAGCGCCAGCTCGACCTCTGGGTGACGCCGGAAGCCAAGGCTGCCCAGCTGGGCGCGCAGTGTCTCAAGGAGCTGCTCTATGCGCCGGATATCGCGCGCATGGTGCTGTGGCTGGCGTCCGACGACAGCCGCCTGGTCACGGCGCAGGATTTCGTCGTGGACGGGGGCCGCGTGTGAACACCGCTAAGATTGCCTCGCTGCCCAAACGCTTCTTCGGGTGGTGGGTCGGGCTGTTTCGCCATCTGCTTCCGCCGACCTGCTATTTCTTCGTTGCCTTCAACTTGATCGTCCTCATGACGAACCTGCTGGCGCGTGACTACTGGTTCAACCTCAGCAGCTTCTTGTTGGCCAGCACGATGGCGCTGATCGTGGGCAAGGTGGTGCTGGTCGTCGACAAGGTCCGCATCATCGACAAGTTCCGCGGTGCGCCGCTGATCCAGCCGATCCTGTACAAGACCGTCTTCTATTCCCTCGTCGTCCTGATCGTGCGCTTCCTGGAGGAGGTCCTGGACGTTGCCTTCAAGGCGCATAGCCTCGACCAGATCGTCGAGATGGTGCTGGTCGACTTCACCTGGCATCGCTTCATTGCGGTGCAGGTCTGGATCTTCGTGTGCTTCCTGCTCTACGTGACCGCCAGCGAACTGAACGCGCTGGTGGGCGACGGCCAGCTCAGGCGTCTCTTTTTCCATCACCGGTCGTCGGAGTATCGCCTCACCCGCCGCCAGCATATCCGGGCGCTGACGGAAATCAGCCGGCTGGCGCGCGACACGCCGCGCGATAAGTTGCTCGACCCCGCCACGCCGCAGGGCAGCCGGTTGGCCGAGCTGATCGACCGTCTGCGCCGGCGCAACGCCTGACCACTGGCATTCCGCAACATGGTGTCCGTTGCGCATTGCCGGTGGATCGGAGCGCAGGCTTTGCGCAAAGTCGGCCGATGCAAACCTCCTATCTCATGTGGGCCCAGCGTTGTCTTTCGTTGGGCCTCGCCGTCCTGGCTCTCCAGATCAACGTCGCGCCGGCCGGGGCGCAGGATTGGCCGACCAAGCCGGTAAAGATTGTTGCGCCTTTTGCGGCCGGCGGAAATGTCGACGTCACGGCACGGATCGTTGCGGCGCGCCTGCAGGCCGAACTCGGCCAGCCGGTCGTCGTCGAGAACAGGACGGGCGCAGGGGCCATGATCGGCTCGGAGTTCGTGGCACGCTCGGCGCCCGACGGCTACACGCTGCTCATGACCTCGGCTTCGCTGACCAACAGTCCGGCCCTGTTCGGCCGCGCGCCCTACGACTGGCAGAAGGATTTCACCTTCGTCAGCGCTGTATCGTTCCAGCCGCTGGTCCTGCTGGTGAACCCGTCGATGCCGGCGAGGACGATGCCGGAATTCCTGGAGCTGGCGCGCAAGGAAGCGGGCAAGATGACGATGGGCACGGCCGGCGCCGGTTCTTTCACGCATCTGGCCGGGTTGCTCGTGGAGCAGCGCGCCGACGTCCGATTCGAGCCGGTGCACTACCGCGGTACGGCACCCGGCCTGGTCGACCTGATGGCGGGCCAGATCCAGTTCCAGTTCGAACCGATCGCGACGGCGCTGCCGCTCATCAAGGACGGCAAGTTGCGGGCGCTCGCGGTCACCTCGCTGCAGCGCGCGCCGGCGCTGCCCGACGTGCCGGCGGTCGCCGATACGATTGCGGGCTACGAGGCGATCAACCTGCTGGGCCTGATCGCGCCCGCCAGGCTGCCAGCGCCCGTGCTGGCGAAGCTGAGCGCTGCCATGAAAGCCGTTCTGCAGGATCCGACTGTCATCCGCCGGTTCGACGACCTCGGCACCGAGGCGCGCTTCACCATGCCGGAGGCTTTCTTCGAGATCATGCGTACGCAGGCCGATACTTGGATTCCGGTGATCCGCAAGGCCAACCTCAAGCTCGAATAGGCTCATGGCCATCGACGCGAACTGGCGCCGCATCGCTCTCGTGATCCTCGGGATCGGCGGTCTGATCGCGGCCGGCGGCGTATTGATGGGGCTGAGCAGTCTTCGACACGTACTCCTGGGCGAACGCGCCGACGGCGTGGTCGCCGCGGTCTTGCGCGAGGGCGGACTGTACGCACCGGTGGTGCGCTTCCGGCTGCCCGATGGCGAGAGCCTGGAGGTGAGGGAGCTCGGTTCCGGCGCACCGGACTTCTCCGTGGGCGATGCCGTCACCGTTCTCTACCTGCCCGAGAGTCCGCACGATTTCCGCCTCGACACGTTTGAGCGGCTCTGGCTGGTGCCTGTCATCGTCGCGGGATTAGGAGGCTTCTGCCTTATGTTCGGCGCCGTCGCCTGGGCGCTCTCCCGCAATGCCGACCTTGCGCTGGTCGGCGAGCGTGCCTTCACGGTGGTTTCCCTGTCGGCCCTGATCATCGGCGTCTTCGTCCTGTGGAGCACGGTCGACCTCTACACCGTAGGCGGCCGCGCCCGCGGCACCGTGACGGAGATTCGGGAGAGCCGGTCCATGGTCGCGGAAGAGGTGACGGGGCCGGGCGGTGGCGCGGTCCGCCGCGACGCCGAGAGCATCACCTTCGTGCCCATCGTGCGCTTCACCACGCCGGAGGGCCGCGAGATCGAGTTCCATGGCCGGGGCGGCAGCGGAACCGCCCTTGCGGCGGGCGACGTCGTCAATGTCGTCTACGATCGCAACCGGCCGGGGCGCGCCCGCATCACGTCGTTCACCGACCTCTGGCTGCCGGCAGCGACGTTCTTCGTTGTGGCGCTGCTCTTCGGCCTGGCGGTTCGCCTCTCACGCTGGAACCGCCGCCGCGCTACAGGCCGGAACTCTCGATCCATTCCCTGAGCAGGGCCGAAAGCTCGTGCGGCTTCTCGAGCGGGGCCATGTGGCCGCACTCCTCGATGATGCGAAAGCTGGCCCGGGGCAGCGCCTGCGCCATGCGATCGGTCTCGGCCAGTGTCCGCAGCCGGTCCTGGCGGCAGGCCACCACCAGCGACGGGCAGGCGATGCGTCCGAGATCGGCATAGCCGTCGCGCCGCACCAGGGAGGCCTGGCGCTTGCGCACCTCGGGTCCCAGCCGCCGCTGCATGCCGCGCAGGCGGTCGAGCAGCACCGGATCGGTCTCGCGGTCGGGATGCAGGCCCATCGCCGTGGTGACTGTTCCTGCTTCGCGCGGCGGCCGGTCGCCGGGCCGAAAGCCCGAGATGCGCCGTGCCCGCTCCTCGTCGGAATAGCCGCGGGCCGAGGAGGCGACGAAGGCCACGCCGGATACACGCTCCGGCGCCATCAGGGTGAGGATGCGCGCGACGAACCCACCCATCGAGAAACCGACCAGCACGAAGCGTTCCGGCGCTTCCGCCAGCACGCGTGCGGCCATGCCTTCGAGCGAGTCGTCCTGGTAGACGTTGCCGAAATGCAAGGCGCCCAACGGTTCGAGGTCCGGGAGCATGTCGGTCCACAGATCGGCGTCGCACATGAAGCCGGGGAGGAGGACGAGCGATCTCACGTGGCTGACTCCTGAGGTCATTGGGCTCAAGCGCGGAGCAGCGCGGCCCATGCCGCCGCCAGCATCAGAAGCTGGCCCGGAACGACATAGAGCGCGAAGCGCCGACCGCCGGAGGTGAGGGCGAACAGCGTCTTGGTCACGGTGTTGGTCGAGAAGGCGGCGAGGATCGGGACTACGGCCGCCGCCGGCGTCATCCGTCCGTCCGCGACCAGCGAGGCGACTGAAATGGCGGGTGCGTGCGTGTCGGCAAACCCCGCGGCGCCCGCGGCGAAGATGACTCCGGCTTCGCCGAACCAGTCCTGCAGGGCCGCGGCGAGCAGCAGGACGCCGGCCAGGATGCCTGCAAAGATCAGCGCGGTGCGCAGGCTGAAGGCGCTGCCTTGTGTTTCCTCGACCTTGCCACTGTCCGCCTGCAGTGCCCACAGGGTGAAAGCTCCGCCGTAGACGATCGCCGCCGCTCCCGCGAACAGCAGGGGCATCAGGATGGCCCGGAAGGCGGCGAGGTCGGTGACGGCAATCAGGATGCCGAGCTGCACGACGGTCGCGATGGAGGACATGGTTGCGCCGGCGGCCGCGGGCTTCATCAGATGCGGATCGCGCCTCGAGCGTGCGCCCATGGCGCCGATCGTCGCTGAACTCGAGATGAAGCCGGAGGCGAGGCCGGCCAGCGGCAGGCCGTAGCGCGGTCCCACGATCCTGACGGCGATGTAGCCCAGCGCGCCGACGCCCATCACCAGGATCACCACCAGCCAGATCGTGCGCAGGTTCAGCGCGCCGTAGGGGCCGATCGGATGATCGGGCAGCAGCGGCAGAACGACCAGCGTGGCGCCGGCGAAGATCAGCAGATCGTGGATCTCGCCGTCGGTCAGCACCGAACGGACGAAGCGATGCAAGGCGGCGCGGGCATTGAGCAGCAGGGCAACGATCACCCCCACGCCCGCAGCAAAGGCCGGCTCGCGAATGGCGAGCCCGCCCAGCAGCGTCGTTGCCACCAGCGCCGTCTCCGTCGTGAGGCCGGGATCGGTTTCGCGAGCATGCCAGTAGGAGAGGCCGGCAAAGACGACCATCCCCAGCACGACCGCCGCCAGCAGCAGATCGCTTCCGGCCGCCGCACCCGTTGCCCCGGCCAGCGAAGCCAGGGTGAAGGTGCGGAGGCCTGCGGCGCCGCGGCCTGGCCCTTCGCCCTTCTTGCGCTCGCGGTCGATGCCGATCAGCAGGCCGACGCCGAGGGCGACCACGAAGCCGAGAAAGAGGGGTGAGGGTTCCAACATTCTCTCGGACTGTAGCACCGGACCATGCGGGCGATGCAGTACTTCAGGGCATGCCGCGCCGGGTCGCGGCGCGCTGATTGGATAGGCCGGCTGCCACGGCGAAGAAGGCCTTGATGCTGCGGCGCATGCTCTCGCTCTTCAGGCAGGCGACGTAGTCGCTGCTCGTGATCTTGGCGTCGCGAAAGTGAAGCGTACGAAAACGCGTCGAAGCGCTCGCTTCCAATTCCCAGATGATGCTGAAGCCGAGGCCCGCGCCGACCGCTTCGCAGACGGCCTCGCGGCTGCCCAGCTCCAGGACGGTGCGGGGCCGGACCCCGGCTTTCGCCATCGCGGCGTGGGTGATGCGCCGGGTGTTCGAGCCTTCCTCGCGCGAGATCATGGGCTGGTCGTGGAGCTCGGCCAGCCGCACGCTCTCGCGGCCTGCCCAAGGATGGTCGTTGGCCACGATCAGCACGGCGGTATGCCGCCACAGCGGCATGGCATGGATCTGGGGATGACGTTCAACGCCTGGCAGGATGGCGAGGTCGGTCCGCCGCTCCAGCAGCTGCTCGCGCACGAAGCGCGTGTTGCCCATCGCGACGGAGAGGCCGATGTTGGGATGGCGCGCCAGGAAGCGGGCGAACACGCCCATGGCGATATGCGGTCCATCCGCTGTCAGGCTGAGCTGGCCACTCTCGAGTTCGGACGACTCGGTCAGGACCTCGCGCATCTGTTCTTCCAGGCTCGAATATCGGCGCGACATCCGGAACAGGCGTTCTCCCATTTCCGTAAGGCGCACCGACCGGCGCGATCGTTCGAGCAGTTTCACGCCATAGCGTTCCTCGAGCGCCTTCACCTGAATGGTGACGGCAGGCTGGGTCAGTCCCAGCGCCTCGGCCGCTCGCGAAAAGCTGCCGTTATGGGCGACGGCATCGAAGGCGCGGATCTGTGTGTGCAGCATGATCAAGTATTAATATTTTTTAAGTTACAGAAGTAATATTAAATTGTCCTATCAGTCCGTGCACCCGATGATCCCCCGAGGGGAAAGGGGGCACTTGATGGTCGCGCGGAGGAACATCCTCTTCATCGTCATCGATCAGTGGCGGGCCGATGCACTTGGCTGTGCGGGCAATCCCGTCCTGAAGACCCCGAATCTCGATCGGCTGGCCGCCGATGGCGTGCTCTGCCGCCGCCACTTCGTGCAGGCGTCTCCCTGCGGTCCGTCGCGCGCGGCGCTGCTGACCGGCACCTACCAGCACAATAACGGGGTCATGCGGAACGGCACGCCGCTGGCGCGCCGTTTCACCAACATCGGCCTGGAATGCCGCAAGGCCGGCTACGATCCGGCGCTGTTCGGCTACACCGACACGACGGCCGATCCGACCGGCCTGCCGCCCGACGACCCGGCGCTGCGGACCTACGAATCCGTCATGCCCGGCTTCGCGCCCGAGCTGCATCTGCCGGAGCTGCCCTATCCGTGGATGGCCGATCTCAAGGCCAAGGGCTATCCCTTCGCCGACGATGTCACCGAGATCTACCGGCCGGCGAGCCCGCCCGGCGACCACGGACCGACCTATCCGCCGGCGCGCTTCAAGGCGCAGGACAGCATCACCGCCTTCCTGACGGATCGCCTGCTCGACTACATCTCGGTGCGCCGCAATGGCTCGTGGTTCGCGCACGCGGCCTATATCCGCCCGCATCCGCCGTTCATCGCTCCGGAGCCTTACAACACGCTCTACGACCCGGCCGACATGCCTGCGCCCCGCCGCGCGGAGACGGTGGATGCGGAGGCCGAGCAGCATCCCCTTCTCGCCAGCTATCTGCGCTCGCAGAACCAGGCGAGTTACTTCGTCACCGGGCAGGGGCTGGTCGCCGATCTCAGCGCCGGCGACATCGCGCAGTTGCGGGCAACCTATTACGGCATGGTGCAGGAGGTCGACGACCAGGTCGGCCGCCTGATCGACAAGCTGAAGGAGTGGGGCCTCTACGACGACACGCTGATCGTCGTGACCGCCGATCATGGCGAGCTGCTGGGCGACCACTGGATGCTCGGCAAGCAGGGCTATTTCGACGAGGCCTATAACGTGCCGCTGATCGTGCGCGATCCCAGGCCGGCGGCGAACGCCAGCCGGGGCACGGCGATCGAGCGCTTCACCGAGGCGGTCGACGTGATGCCCACGGTGCTCGACTGGCTCGGCCTCGACATTCCGCGCCAGTGCGACGGGCGCTCGCTGCTGCCGCTGCTGCATGGACGTGCGCTGGAAGATTGGCGCCGCGAAGTACATTGGGAATTCGACTTCCGCGGGCTTGGCGCCGCCGATTCCGAGACGGCGCTTGAGGTGCCGATGGACGCCTGCTCGCTGGCGGTGATCCGCGACGAGCGCTTCAAGTACGTCCATTTCGCCGCGCTGCCGCCGCTGTTCTTCGATCTCGCCGCCGACCCGCACTGCTTCAACGACCTGTCGCGCGATCCCGCGTCGGCGCCGGCCATGCTGGCCTATGCGCAGAAGATGCTGTCGTGGCGCATCGTTTCGAACGCGCGCGACCTCACCGGCATGCACGTTTCGTCCAAGGGCCTTCACGTCCGCCCCTGATCAGGAGAAGGAATCCGTCATGAGAAACAGATTGCTCGGCGCCTTCGCAGGCATGATCGCCGCCTTCACGGCCTCGGTTGCGGCCGCCGCGCCGCTCGAGATCCAGTTCTGGCACCCGACGCTCGGGCCGATCGACGATGCGTTGAAGCAGCAGATCGACAGCTTCAACAACGCCCAGACCGCCTACAAGGTCGTGGCGTCTGGCCGCGGCACCTACGACGAGACGTTCAATGCGGCGATCGCCGGCTTCCGCGCGAACAAGAGTCCGCACCTGCTGGTCGTGATCGGCCAGGGTACGCAGAGCATGCTGCTGTCGGGCGCGGTCTATCCGGTACAGGACCTGCTGGCGGCCGAGGGCTACAAGATCGACTGGGACAACTACATTCAGCCGGTGCTGAACTATTACCGCACCAAGGACATGAAGCTCCTGTCGCTGCCGTTCAGCGTCTCGACGCCGATCCTCTGGTACAACAAGGAGGGCTTCGCCAAGGCCGGCCTCACGCGGCCGCCCGCGACCTGGGACGAGATGGGCGAGTACCTGACGAAGCTCCGCGCCGCAGGTTTCGAGTGTGGCTACACCTCGGGCTGGCAGCAGTGGGTGCACGTCGACAACTACTCGACGATCCACGATCTCCCGATCGCCACCCTGCACAATGGGCTCGACGGGCTCGCCGCCACCTTCACCTACAACAAGACGGATGTGGTGAAGAACATCGCGCGCCTTCAGTCGTGGGTCGCCGACGGCCGCTACACCTATTCCGGCCGCCAGGGCAGCAGCGCGACGCCGGCCTTCGCCTCGGGCCGTTGCGCGATGATGACCCATTCCTCGGCGGTCTTCTCCTCGCTGCAGGCCAGCGCCAAGTTCGCCTTCGAGGCGGCGCCCCTGCCGTACGAGGCCGGTACGACCCCGCACAACAGCCTGATCGGCGGCGGCGCGCTCTGGGTGCTGAAGGGCCACAAGCCCGAGGAATACAAGGGCGTGGCCGCCTTCCTGGCGCACCTCGCCAGTCCGGACCAGCAGGCCAAGTGGCACAAGGATACCGGTTACATGCCGATCACCAAGGCCGCCTACGAGAAGGTCAAGGCCGAGGGCTATTACGACAAGTACCCGCAGCAGGAAGTGGCCATCACCCAGGTGCAGCGCGGCACGCCGACGCTCAACACGATGACGGTGCGGCTGGGCAACGCCAACCAGTATGTCGCGGCCCTCGAAGAGGAGATGGAAGCCGTCTGGGCGAACAAGAAGACGGCGCAGCAGGCGATGGACGATGCGGTGCGGCGCGGCAACGAGATCCTGCGCCGCTTCGAGCGGCAGCGCGGCAACTGAGCGGCAGCGGCGCGGCGGGCTGATGCCATGATCAAGCGGGTGAATTTCCAGCGGCACAAGCCGCTGGCCTTCCTGCTGCTCGCGCCGCAGATGCTCGTCCTCGCCATCTTCGTCTTCTGGCCGGCCGCGCAGGCGCTCTATCAGGCCTTCACCATCACCGATCCGTTCGGCCAGCATTCGACGTTCGTGTGGTTCGACAATTTCCGCGACGTGCTGACCAGTCCGGAGTACTTCAATTCGATCTACCGCACCGCCATCTTCAGCACGGGCACGACCGCCTCGGCCGTGCTGGCGGGCCTCGGCTTCGCGGTGCTGGTCGATCGGGTCGCGAGGGGCAAGTCGGTCTATCGGCTGATGATCATCTGGCCCTATGCCGTGGCGCCGGTGCTGGCGGGCGTGCTCTGGCTGTTCCTGTTCCACCCGATCTACGGCGCCGTTGCTTTGATGCTGAAGCAGGGCTTCGGCATCCCGTGGAACCCGCTGCTCGACGGCAGCGACGCCATGCTGCTGGTCATCGTGGCGGCCGCCTGGAAGCAGGTGAGCTACAATTTCGTGTTCTTCCTCGCCGCCCTGCAGGCGATCCCGCGCTCGCTGATCGAGGCGGCGGCGATCGACGGGGCGGGGCCGATCCGGCGCTTCGTCAGCATCGTCTTTCCGCTGATCTCGCCCACCACCTTCTTCCTGCTGGTGATCAACGTCGTCTATGCCTTCTTCGACACGTTCGGCATCATCCACGCGCTCACCCAGGGCGGTCCCGGCGGCGCGACCGACATCCTGGTCTACAAGGTCTATGCCGACGGCTTCCTCGGCCTCGATCTCGGCCTGTCCTCGGCCCAGTCGGTGATCCTGATGATCCTGGTGATCGGACTGACGGCCATCCAGTTCCGCTATCTCGAACGGCGCGTGAAGTACGCCCAATGATCGAGCGGACCCCCAAGCTCGACCTCTTCTGTCACCTGCTGCTGATCGCGGGCGTGGTCGCGGTGTGCCTGCCGCTCTATTACGCGCTGATCGCCGCCACCCACACGCTGTCCGACGTGCTGCAGGTGCCCATGCCGTTGACGCCGGGCAACGAGCTGCTGGCCAACCTGAAGGTGGCAATCGAGCGCGGCGATCTCGGTCGCCAGCTCGTCAATTCGCTGATCGTCTCGGTCGGTGTCACGGTCGGCAAGATCTCGGTGTCGATCCTTTCGGCGTTCGCCATCACCTATTTCCGCTTTCCCTTTCGGATGACGGCGTTCTGGCTGATCTTCGCGACATTGATGCTGCCGATCGAGGTCCGCATCGTGCCGACATACGCCGTGGCCGCCCATCCGCTGCAGGGGCTGGGCTGGCTGCTCGACGAGACGGGCCTGCGCGGGCCGCTGGAGAGCCTGACCGGCTGGAACATCGAGGCGGTCGTGAAATGGAGCCTGCTGGACTCCTATGCCGGCCTGATCCTGCCGCTGATGGCCTCGGCCACCGCGACCTTCCTGTTTCGCCAGCTCTTCCTCACCATCCCCGAGGAGCTGCTGGAAGCCGCCAAGATCGACGGCGCGTCGCCCATCCGCTTCCTGATCGACGTGCTGTGGCCGATGTCGCGCACCAACGTGGTGGCGCTCACCGTCATCCTCTTCGTGTTCGGCTGGAACCAGTATCTGTGGCCGCTGCTGATCACGACCGACGCCAGCATGACGACGGCGGTGATCGGCCTGTCCAAGCAGATTTCCGCGGCGCCCGAGGCCGTGCCGAAATGGAACACGCTGATGGCGTCGGCGCTGCTGATCACGCTGCCGCCGGTGATGGTGGTGATCGTGCTGCAGCGCTGGTTCGTCAAAGGCCTCGTCGACTCGGAAAAATAGCGGAGCATTCGTTGGCCACCGTTGACATTCGCAAAGTGGAGAAGTCCTACGGGACGTCCCAGGTCCTGCACGGCATCGACCTCGAGATCCGGCATGGCGAGTTTGCCGTTATCCTGGGGCCGAGCGGCTGCGGGAAGTCCACGCTGTTGCGCATGATCGCGGGCCTGGAGGAAATCACCGGCGGTGAGATCGCGATCGACGGCCGTGTGGTCAACCGGCTCGAGCCGCGCGAGCGCGACATCGCCATGGTGTTCCAGAACTACGCGCTCTATCCGCACATGAGCGTGGCCGAGAACATGTCCTATTCGCTGCGGATCGCGCACGCGTCCAAGGCAACCATCCGCGACAAGGTGGCGGGCGTCGCCGGCATCCTGGGCATCGGCGATTTCCTTGGCCGCAAGCCCACGCAATTGAGTGGCGGCCAACGCCAGAGGGTGGCCATGGGCCGCGCCATCATCCGCGAACCCAAGGTCTTCCTGTTCGACGAGCCGCTGTCGAACCTCGACGCCAAGCTGCGCCACCAGATGCGCACCGAGCTGAAGCGCCTGCATCTGCGGCTCGACGCCACCTCGATCCTGGTGACGCACGACCAGGTCGAGGCCATGTCGCTCGCCAACCGGCTGATCGTGATGAATGCCGGCCGGGTCGAGCAGGTGGGTTCGCCGGGCGAGGTGTACGCGCGGCCGGCCACCCTGTTCGTGGCGGGCTTCATCGGCTCGCTGCCGATGAACTTCTTCGAGGGCACGGTAGCACCTGACGGGCGCGCGATCGTGCTCGCGGGCGGCGCGTCGATCGCGGGCGAGGGCGAGCGGATCGGTACGCCGGGACAGGAAGTGGTGGTCGGCGTCAGGCCCGATGCCCTCACGCTCGGGTTGCCGCAGGCCGGCGGCCTCGGAGGCCGGGTCGAGCTGGTCGAGGATCTGGGCAGCGTGAAGCTGCTCCATCTCGACGATGGACGCGGCGGATTCGTGGTGGCGGTGCCGCCCGACACAGAACTGGGCGAGGCCACGCAACACGGCGTGATCGTGCGCGGCAAGGACGTGCACGTGTTCGACGCGAGGTCGGGCCAGCGCCTCTAGGAAAGCAGGATCGGGAGGATGAGGATGGAACTGCGTCAGTACGCAGCCCTGAGCGCGGTCGAGATGGCGCGTCTCGTACGGCAGGGCGAGGTCTCGCCCGTGGAGCTGGTCCAATCGTCGCTGGATGCGATCGAGGAGACCGAGGCACGCGTGAACGCCTACAGCGCGGTCTTTGCCGAGGATGCGAAGGCGCGGGCGGCGGAGCTCGAGAAGGAGGCGCGCGCCAGGTCGTTCCGCGGTCCCTTCCACGGGGTGCCGGTCGGCATAAAAGATCTCTTCCTGGTCGAGGGTTACAAGACGCAGCGCGGTTCGAAGCTCTACGTCGATTCGGTGGCGACCGAGACGGCGCCGTCGGTCGAGCGGCTTCTCGCGGCCGGCGCGATCATGATCGGCAAGACGACGACGCCCGAGCTGGGCTGGAAGGCGGCGTCCAACTCGCCGCTCTACGGCGTGACGCGCAATCCGTGGGACCTTTCGAAGACCGCAGGCGGATCGAGCTCGGGTTCGGCCGTCGCCGTGGCCGACGGCACGGTGCCGCTAACCCTGGGCTCCGATGGCGGCGGCTCGATGCGGGTGCCCGCCTCGTTCTGCGGCATCTTCTCGCTGAAGCCGACGCTTGCGCGCGTGCCGACCTATCCGCTCAGCCCGACCGAGCATCTGTCGCATGCGGGTCCCATGACCAACCGCGTCGAGGACTATGCGCTGGCGCTCGACGTCGTCCAGGGACCGGATGCGCGCGACCCACAGGCGCTGCCGCCAGCCGGCATCTCCTACCACGAGACCTTGGGCGATTTGCCGAAGCTGCGCTGTGTACTCGCGCCGACCCTGTTCGGCGTCACCGTGGATCCGGGCATCGCGGCGGTGATTGCCGACGCCTTCGGCGAGATCGCGGCACATCTGCCAGTCGAGATCGTCGACGCGAAACTCGACTGGCCCGATCCGATCGACATCTTCGACGCGCTCTGGGTGGCACGCGGCGCGCTCTATGGCGGGATGAAGCCGGAGGATGTGGCGCGGATCGATCCGGGATTTGCCCGCATGGTCGCGGGGTCGGCATCGATCCGACTCGAGGATCACTTCCGGACCCTGCAGGCGCGGGCCGCCTTCAACCGCTCGGTGGCCGAGGCGTTCGAGACGTTCGACCTGCTCGTGATGCCGATGGTGCCGATCGAGCCGTTCGCGGCGGAAGCCGATGGACCGCCGGACATGGATATGGACAAGCCGGTGCCCTGGGCGCGATGGACGCCCTTCTCCTACCCCTTCAATCTGACCGGCCAGCCGGCGGCCTCGATCCCCTGCGGCTGGTCGCCGTCCGGACTGCCGGTCGGCCTGCAGGTCATCGGACCACGGTTCGCAGACGATAAGGTGCTGCAGTTCTGCGCCGCCTGGGAGAGGCATTTCGACTGGCGCCGCCGCGCTCCGTCGGTCTTTGCCGGGTCCTGAGCAACAATATGCCCGCGCCGCGATAATTTGCACGCGGTGAGCGGGATAGGGCGAAAATAAACTGCGCCTGGCGGTGCGGCCGGGGAGAAAACCGACCCTCTCATTCGTCTTATGAATGAGAGGTAGTTGCAGCGTGATTCCGTCCATGACCGGTCTTTCCATCATTGTCCGCCTCGTCGCGGCGGTCGGGGGCGGCTATGCCGTGGCCGCAGGGCTTGCCGCGCTGGCGGCGGTCGCCCTTCCGGCGGCCGGGCTGATGGTGCGCAGCGAGGCCGTGGTTCTGGCGTCTATGCTGGCCTTTCTCGTCTATTTGGCGCTGCTGATCTGGGCCTTTGCCGACCGGCGGCTGGCGCGGCTTTGTCTCGTCATGGCCGCTGCCGGGATCGCGTCCTGGGGCGGTGCCTGGGGCCTCCTGCGCCTGACCGCGGGCGGCTGACATGGTGCCCGTCCTTCTGATCGCCCTGGCGCTCACCTGCTACTTCGGCTTCACGCTGCTGGCGCTCAGCCAGGATCGTCACTGGGAGCGCGCCGGCGGCGGGCGCGACTGCCCGCGGCGGCTCGTCCTGCCGCTGCGGATCGCGGGCTATGCCCTCCTGCTGGCGTCCCTGGCGCTCGCTCTCTGGCGCGACGGCCCGAGCTTCGGCTCGCTTGTCTGGGCGACCATGCTCAGCGTCGGCGCGGTCGCCGTGACCTGCACTCTCACCTGGCGCGCCAATTGGCTGCGTCCTGTCGTTCGCACTCTTCAAGGTATCGCGTAATGCTGCTGCGTCGTCTTCTGCTCGTCCTTCTGCTGTTCCCGTCGCTTGCGTGGGCGCAAGCGCCGACGACGCCGGCAACGTCCCCGACGGCGCCACCGGCCAGCCCCGTTGCCGGCACGCCGGCTGATCCGGCTGCGCCGCCCGCAGCCACACCTGCGCTGCCCGCAGCCACACCTGCACCTGCAACGGCCGATCCGGCTGCGCCGGCGATCACCCCTCCCGCGGGGATGCCACCCGCTGCGGCGCCGGCCCAGGCGGTTCTGCCGAAGGACCTGTCGGTCTGGGGCATGTTCATGGCGGCGGACTGGGTGGTGCAGGGGGTGATGATCGGGCTGGTGCTCGCCTCGGTGCTGACGTGGACGGTGTTCGTGGCCAAGAGCCTGGAACTGGCGATGGCGGTGCGGCGTCAGCGGCGCCTGCTGACCGGGCTGGATTCGGCGGCCTCGCTCGACAAGGCGCCGGCCAGCGACCTGGTGGCGGCGGCGCAAGCCGAGCAGCGGCTGAGCGTCGACACGGTCGACGATCGCGACGGGCTGAAGGAGCGCGTGGCCTCGCGGCTGGAGCGGCTGGAGGCGGCGACCGGCCGGCGCATGCTGAAGGGCACGGGTGTGCTGGCCACGATCGGCTCGACGGCGCCGTTCGTGGGCCTGTTCGGCACGGTGTGGGGGATCATGAACTCCTTCATCGGCATCTCGCGTTCGCAGACGACCAACCTCGCGGTGGTGGCACCGGGCATCGCCGAGGCGCTGCTGGCGACGGCGCTGGGGCTGGCGGCGGCCATTCCGGCGGTGGTGATCTACAACCACTTCTCGCGCCGCGTGACGGCCTATCGGGCGCTGGTGGGCGACACGTCGGCGGCGGTGCTGCGGCTGGTCTCGCGCGACTTGGGACGGAGGTAGCCCGATGTCGGTGAAGCTGGACCACGGCGACGACGAGCTGGCGGAGAACCACGAGATCAACGTCACGCCGTTCATCGACGTGATGCTGGTGCTGCTGATCATCTTCATGGTGGCCGCGCCGCTGGCCACCGTGGACGTGCCGGTCGACTTGCCGGTGTCGACGGCGGAGCGGCAACCGAAACCCGATACGCCGCTCTATCTCACCCTGAAGGACGACCTGTCGTTCACGCTGAAGGACACGCCGGTGAGCCGCGAGGCGCTGGCCAAGGCGCTGGACGAGGCGACGGGCGCCAAGAAGGACGAGCGCATCTTCCTGCGGGCCGACAAGGCGGTGCCCTATGGCGAGCTGATGCAGGCGATGAACGTGCTGCGGACGGCGGGCTACCTGAAGGTGGCGCTGGTCGGGCTGGAGCAATGAGGGAGGTACACCTCATGCTGAGGAGCCGTGCGCAGCGCGGCGTCTCGAAGCATGGGCGGCCCACGTGTCGTCTGTTGCCCATCCTTCGAGACGCGTCCCGGTGGGACGCTCCTCAGGATGAGGTGGTGCGGATTGGGGGGCTGCCGAGATGAGGGAGGCGGCTCGCTGGATCGGTTCGTTCGCCTTCGTGCTGGCGCTGCACGCGGGCGCGATCCGGATTGCGCTGGGCTGGGTGCATGGCGAGGTGCCGTATTCGCCGCCGCCGGCGGCGATCATGCTGGAACTGGCGCCGTTGCCGGCGGCGCCGGAAGCGCTGCCCAACGAGGCGCCGCCGGGGCCGGAACTGAGCGAGGTGATCCCCGAGCCCGAGCCGCCGCCGCCGGTGGAGATGCCGCCGCCGGTGCAGGCGGAGGTGACCTTGCCCGATCCCGAGCCGCCGCCGCCGCTCGACCTCAAGCCGCCACCGCCGCCCAAGCCGGTCGAGAAGAAGAAGGTGGAGAAGAAGCCGCCGCAGCCCAAGGTCTCGGCCCCGCAGGCGGCGCCGGAGCAGTCGAGGGTCGCGGCGGCGCCGATGCCGGGCACCTCGGTCGAGCCGCCGTCGAACACGCTGCCGACCTGGAAGGGGCTGCTGCTGCGGCACCTGGAGCGGCACAAGCGCTACCCGTCGGAGGCGCAGCGGTCGCGCCACGAGGGCGTGACCTATGTGCGCTTCACGATGAGCCGCGACGGCCGCATCCTCGCCGCCCGCATCGAGCGGCCGTCGGGGCACGCCGCGCTCGACCAGGAGGGCCTCGAACTGCTGCAACGCGCGCAGCCGCTGCCGCCGCTGCCTCACGATCAGCCCGGCGAGAGCCTGGAGATCGTCGTGCCCGTGCAGTTCTTCCTCAGGAGATGAGGGGATGGACCGGCTGGACGAGCTCTGCCGCGAGCGCGGACTGCGGCTCACCGAGCAGCGGCGCATCGTGCTGGAAGTCCTCGAGGCTGCGACCGATCATCCCTGCACCTTCGAGATCCATCGCCGCGCCTCGGTCGGGCGACGCATCGGCGTCGCCACCGTCTATCGCGCGCTGAACAGCCTCGCCTCGGCCGGGCTGGTTACGCGCCACGTCTTCCGCGACGGCAAGGCGCGATACGAACGGACCGGCGGCGCGCCGCATCCGCACCTGATCGACGTCGCCACCGGCGAGATCGTCGAGGTCGAAGAGGATGGCCTCGTTCGCCTGATCGAGGAGGAAGCCCGTCGCATGGGCTTCCGGCTCGTCGAGTTCAGGTTGAAGCTGTTCGGCGAAAGAAAGCCGGCCTGACGGTCATCGCACCGTTCCACTCACGCGCACCAGCATGACGGTGGCGACCAGAGCCACCATGGCGACGACGAAGGTGACGGCGAGTACCCCCTGCGCGCCGTAGCTGGTCATCACGGCGGCCAGCACCGGCGGAGCGGCCGCGGAGACGATACCCTGCGGCAGGGCGAGGCGGCCGAGATAGGTGCCGAACTGGGCGCGACCGAACAAGGCGAGCGGCAGGGTCGCGCGCAGCACCGCCTTCAGGCCGTTGGCGATGCCGTAGGCCACCAGACAGAGCAGGGCGATCGCGAAATTGCCGCCGGCCAGCCACGCGAGGCCGAGACCGAGCGGCAGGACGGCGGCAGCGAACAGGGCGGAGCTGCTGATCGCGTAGCGGTGGCCGAACATCAGTTCGATCACGCGCACCGCCACCTGCGCCGGCCCGATCAGCGAGGCGAGCAGCAGGGCCGAGGCGGGATCGTGACCGAGCCCGCGCAGCACGCCGATCGCGTGGACGATGAAGCCGGTGAAGATGAAGGCACCGCAGGAGAAGGAAATCGACAGCAACAGGAAGATCTGCCGGCTCCGCTCCGAGGGCGGTGCCGGAATCTTCGCGCCCGTGGCCGCCTGCGGGCCGACCGCCACCCGGCCCGGCAGCGCGAGAAGATGGACCGGCGCACAGACCAGGAGATGCATCGCGGCATAGATCAGCAGCACGCCGCGCCAGCTGACGAAGAGCTCGAGCGCCTCCGAGACCGGCCAGAAGACGGTGGAGGCAAAACCGCCCACGATGGCCAGCACGGCGATGGCCTGGCGTGCGCGGGCACCCGCGACCTGCGCCAACGCGATGCTGGCCGGTGTGTTCAGCGCCAGGGTGGAGGCAATACCCATCGCGGCCCAGCACAGGAGATAGCTCACGAGCCCTTGCGAGAAGGAGAGTGCGGCGAGCGACAGCGCGTAGACGATCGAGCCCGCGGCCATGATGGAGCGCGCGCCGGTCCGGTCGAGCAGGCGGCCGACCCGCGGCGCGAACAGGGCGCCCACGCCGAACATCACGGTGATGCCGCCATAGACGATCTCGCTCGCCAGCCCGAGGTCGCGCTCGATGTGGCGGCCCAGCACCGAGGGCATCAGGAAGGTGGTGCCCCAGCCCACGATCTGGGTGAGGCCGAGTCCGATCGTGGCCTTGGCCGCCGGCGTGACGTTCACGCCGCCCGGTTCTGCTGCTCGGGGTAGAGGGAGAGAAGTCCCGCTTCGCTGGCGTCGCACACGCCGCGTTCGGTGATCAGCGCCGTCACCAGCCGGGCCGGCGTGACGTCGAAGGCGGGATTGGCGGCGCTGCTGCCTTCGGGGAGGATCTGCACGGTGGCGAGTTCGCCGGTTTCGGTGCCGTCCTTCACCAGGCGTCCCGTGATGTGCGACAGCTCGCGGGCGCTGCGTTCCTCGATCGGGATGTTGCGCACGCCATCGAGCAGCGTCCAGTCGATGGTCGTGTGGGGCAGGCCGACATAGAAGGGAATGCCGTTGTCGTGGGCGGCCAGCGCCTTGAGATAGGTGCCGATCTTGTTGCAGACGTCGCCGCCGCGCGTCGTACGGTCGGTGCCGGTGATGACGAAGTCGACCTCACCGTGCTGCATGAGGTGGCCGCCGGCATTGTCGGCGATGACCGTGTGCGGCACGCCGTGCTTGCCCAGTTCCCACGCGGTCAGGCTGGCGCCTTGATTCCTGGGCCGTGTCTCGTCGACCCAGACATGGATGGGAAGGCCGGCATTGTGCGCCTGGTAGATGGGCGCCATCGCCGTGCCCCAGTCGACGGTGGCCAGCCAGCCGGCGTTGCAATGGGTGAGAGCGTTGATGCGTCCGCTCTTGTCGCGCGGTTTGAGTTTGCGAATGAGGCCCAGCCCGTTCTCGCCGATGCGGCGGCCGATCTCGGCATCCTCGTCGCAGATCTCGGCAGCGCGGCGGTAGGCCGCCTCGCGGCGCTTCGCAGGCGGCAACGGCGCCAGCAGCGCCCGCTGGTCGTCGAGCGCCCAGCGCAGGTTCACCGCGGTCGGCCGCGACTCCATCAGGACCTTATAGGCGCGCGCCAGCATGGCATCGGAAGGGTCGGCGGCCATGGCGAGCGCCATGCCATAGGCCGCGGCGGCGCCGATCAGCGGCGCACCGCGCACGATCATGGTGCGGATCGCCACTTCCGCGTCCTCCATCGTGCGCAGGTCGCGCACGACGAAGCGATGGGGCAGCAGGGTCTGGTCGATGGCCTGGACGGTGGTGCCGTCGGGGCTGAGCCAGATGGTGCGGTAAGGGGTGCCGTCTACTTTCACGCCGCCACTTTAGACGGCGCGCGCCACCGCGTCGATTATCGCCGCCGCATCGAGCCCGTAGGTTCGATAGAGATCGGGAATGTCGCCGGACTGGCCGAACTTCTCGATGCCCAGCGGTACGACCCGCTGGCCGCGCACCGACCCCAGCCACGACAGCGCCAGCGGATGGCCGTCCATGACCGTCACGATGCGCGCATCGCGCGACAAGGGGCCGAGCAGCCGTTCGACAGGGCTGGGCGAACGGTCGACGAGGCCCGCCGTGCGGCCGCGGTTCCGCTGCGCGGCGAGCCAGTCGGTATGGAGCCGGTCCGGTGAGGTCAGTACCAGCAGGCCGGCGCCCGCGAAGTCCCGCGCCACGCTCTCATGGGCCGCGATGGCTTCCGGCGTCACCGCGCCCATGGCGACGATGGCCACGTCCGCGCCGTCTTCGGGCGGGGCGTACCAATAGCCGCCCGACACGATGTCGGCCTGCTGCTGCGGCGTCAGCGTGCGCTCGGGCTGGACCAGGCTGCGCGTCGAGAGGCGCAGATAGACCGAGCCGCCCTCGTCCTGCTGCATGTAGTCGAAGCCGTGACGCATCAGCACCGCCAGCTCGTCCACGTAAGCCGGCTCGTAGGAGACGAGGCCGGGCTGGCCGATGCCGATCAGCGGCGTATGGATGCTCTGATGCGCGCCGCCTTCCGGTGCGAGCGTCACGCCCGACGGCGTGGCCACCAGCATGAAGCGCGAATCCTGGTAGCAGGCATAGTTCAGCGCATCGAGACCGCGCGCGATGAACGGGTCGTAGAGCGTGCCGATCGGCAGCAGGCGCGCGCCGAACAGCTGGTGGCTGAGGCCGAGCGCGGCGAGCTGGATGAACAGGTTGTTCTCGGCGATGCCCAGCTCGACATGCTGGCCCTTGGGCGTCTGGCGCCAGAGCTGGGCCGACACGACCTTGAGCTCGCGGAACACGTCCTCGGCTTCGGTGTGGCCGAACAGGCCGCGCCGGTTCACCCAGGCGCCGAGATTGGTCGACACCGTCACGTCCGGCGAGGTCGTGACGATGTGGCGGGCCAGTTCGCCGTCTTCCGACGCGATCGCGTTCAGGATCTTGCCGAACCCTTCCTGCGTGCTCGACTTCTTGTCATTGGGCTTGGTGAGCTGCGCCGGGATGGCCACGGTCGGCGCCTCCGTGCGGCGGCGGCCTTCGGCGTTGAAGGGCGCTGCGTCGAGGAAGGCCTGCAGATCGGTCGGCGACGCGGTGAGGCCCGCGAACTTCTCCCACTCCTGGCCGTCCTCGATGCCCATGCCCTTCTTGAAGCCGGCCATCTGGTCGAGCGTCATCAGGCCGGAATGATTGTCCTTGTGGCCGGCGAAGGGCAGGCCCTGGCCCTTGATCGTATAGGCGATGAAGCAGGTCGGCGTGTCGTCGTTCACGCCCTCGAAGGCGTCGACCACCGCCTGCATGTCGTTGCCGGCGAGGTTGGTCATCAGCCTGTGCAGCGCCGCGTCGTCGTGCTGCTCGAGGATACGCCGCACGCCGGGATACTGGTTGAGGTCGCGGGTCAGTGCCTCGCGCCAGCCGGCGCCGCCCTTGAACACCAGCGCCGAATAGAGCGAGTTGGGGCAGGCGTCGATCCAGTCGCGCAGATGCGCGCCGTCGGGCTGCGTGAAGGCGGTCTCCAGCAGCTTGCCGTATTTCAGCGTGACGACCCGCCAGCCGACCAGTTCGAACATCTCGGCGACCCGGCCGAACAGCCGGTCGTTCACCACGCCGTCGAGGCTCTGGCGGTTGTAGTCGATCACCCACCACAGGTTCCGGACGTCGTGCTTCCAGCCTTCGAGCAGCGCCTCGAAGATGTTTCCCTCGTCGAGCTCGGCGTCACCGACCAGCGCCACCATGCGGCCGGTGGGACGCTTGCCGTCGCCGAGATTCTTCAGGCGCACATAGTCCTGCACGATCGACGAGAATAGCGTCATGGCCACGCCGAGCCCGACCGAGCCGGTCGAGAAATCGACGTCGTCCACGTCCTTGGTACGCGACGGGTAGGATTGCGCGCCGCCCAGCGCGCGGAAGCGTTCGAGCTTCTCGCGGGTCTGGTGGCCGAACAGATACTGGATGGCGTGGAACACCGGCGAGGCGTGCGGCTTCACCGCGACGCGATCCTCCGGCCGCAGCACCGAGAAATAGAGCGCCGACAGGACCGTCGCCAGCGAGGCGCAGGAGGCCTGGTGCCCGCCGACCTTGAGCCCGTCGCGGTTGGGACGGATGTGGTTGGCGTGATGGATCGTCCAGGCGCTGAGCCACAGAACCTTGCGTTCCAGTTCACGGAGGAGGCGCAGACGCTGGATGGGGGCGAGGGTGGTCATGGCTATCGACATACGCCTGCTCCGCTGGAAGGTCCTTGCGTTCAGGTCGCCGGACGGGCTGTATAGGGCAGGATTTACCTGGATTGTGGCGATTTCAGCAATGATCTCCCTGGACGCGATCGACCGGCGCATTCTCGAACGGCTGCAGCACGACGGCCGGCTCAGCAACGCCGACCTGGCCGAGCAGGTCGGGCTGTCGTCCTCGCCGTGCTGGCGGCGGGTCAAGGCGCTGGAGGAAGCGGGCGTCATCAAGGGCTATGCCGCCCAGGTCGATGCCAAGTCGGTCGGCCTCTCGGTCAACGTCTTCGTCAGCGTGTCGCTCACGACGCAGACGGAGAAAGCGCTCAAGGATTTCGAGCGCGCCGCGGCGGAGCGGCCCGAGGTGATGGAGTGCTACCTGATGACCGGCGACAGCGACTACCTGCTGCGCGTCGTCGTCCCCGACCTCGAAGCCTATGAGCGCTTCGTCATGGACTTCACCAAGATCCAGGGCATCGCCCAGATCAGGAGCTCGTTCGCGTTGCGTCCGGTGAAGCAGGGCGCGGCGTTGCCGTTGGCGGTATCGGGGCGATAGGCGACGATCTATCCATTCTTGTCATCCTGAGCGCAGCGAAGGATCTCACGCCAGCAGAGGAGTGCGATGTTCCTTCGGCTAGGTCCTTCGCTGCGCTCAGGACGACAGGATTACTCCAGCTCGATCACGCCACTCATCATCGGCTTGCAGCGGCCGCCGATATAGGTCGCGACGACCTTGCCGTCCTTCTTCTCCGCACAGGCCTGCAGCACGCTGGGGCGGCCCATGTCGAAGCCCTGGCCGATCGTCTTCGCCAAGGTGATGTCGGCCTCGCGCCGGTGATGCGCCAGCACGCCGATCAGGGCCACGTTGGCGGCGCCGGTCGCGGGATCCTCGGGGATGCCGTGCTCGGGGGCGAACATGCGGGTCTGGACGTCGATGTCGCCGTCCTTCGCCTGCACGTAGAGATGGATGCCGACGAGGCGGTCGCGCGGCAGCTCGCGGGCGAAGATCTCGGCGCGCGGGGCCGCCCGCCGGAGCGCCTCGCGTGACTTCAATTCGACGAAGAGCAGCGGGGCGCCGCAGGAGGCGACGCGCGGCGGGTGGACGTCGAGCTTCAGGTCGTCGGGCTTCAGCGAGCAGGCTTCCGCCGCCAGAGCGGGATCGATCTCCTCGCCGAAGCTGAGCGGCACGGGCGCGGCGAGGCGGGTGGCGACGACCACGCCGCCCTCGCGCACGATGTCCATGGCCACGAGGCCTGCCTTCTCCTCGAAGACCAGACGGTCGCCGCTCACGGTCCGGCCGTAGCTGGTGCCGGCACGGGCCAGGACGAAGGCGGTGCCGACATTGGGATGGCCGGCGAAGGGCATCTCGGCCTTGGGCGTGAAGATGCGGACCTCGGCCGTATGGGCCGGGTCCTTCGGCGGCAGCACGAAGGTCGTCTCGGCCAGGTTGAACTCGGCCGCGATGGCCTGCATCCGTTCGCCCGACAGGCCCTGTGCATCGGTGATGACGGCCAGAGGGTTGCCCCCGAACTGGCGGTCGGTGAAGACGTCGACGGTGACGAAATGGAGTTTCATGATTCCAAATCTGGCATGGCGCGCTAATCTCGACGCATGACCAAAGCTCAGGCCGCTCCCAAAATCTCCTACGATCACGGCGTCTCGGACAAGAAGCTGATCGGCGAGACGATCGGCGTCTTCTTCGACCGCACCGTCGAGACCCATCGCGACCGCGAGGCGCTGGTGGTCCGCCACCAGAACGTGCGCTGGAGCTGGGGCGAACTCGGCCGCCGGGTCGACGATCTCGCCGCCGGTCTCCTGACCCTGGGTCTGGAGCGCGGCGACCGGGTCGGCATCTGGTCGCCCAACACGTCGGAATGGACCCTGGCGCAGTTCGCGACCGCCAAGGCGGGCCTCGTGCTGGTCAACGTCAATCCGGCCTACCGGCGCGCCGAGCTCGACTACGCGATGAACAAGGTCGAGTGCAAGGCGCTGATCCTGGCGCCCGCGCTCAAGACCTCGAACTATCTCGAGATCGTCGACGATCTCGTGAAGGCCAGGAAGCTGCCGCACCTGAAGCACGTGATCCGCCTCGGCGCTGAGAAGACACCGGGGATGCTGAACTTCGACGATGTCGCGACCGCCGGCGGCAACGCCGAGAAGGCGCGCATCGCCGAGCTGGCACCCAAGCTGCAGTTCGACGACGCGATCAACATCCAGTTCACCTCGGGGACCACGGGCTTCCCCAAGGGCGCCACGCTCAGCCACCACAATATCCTGAACAACGGCTACTTCGTGGGCGAGGGGCTGAAGCTCACGCCGCAGGACCGGCTCTGCATTCCCGTGCCGCTCTATCACTGCTTCGGCATGGTGATGGGCAATCTCGGGTGCCTGACGCACGGCTCGACCATGATCTATCCGTCCGAGGCCTTCGATCCGCTGGCGACCCTGCAGGCCGTGGCCGAGGAGCGCTGCACGGCGCTCTACGGCGTGCCCACCATGTTCATCGCCCAGCTCGACCATCCCGACTTCGCCAAGTTCGACCTCAAGAGCCTGCGCACCGGCATCATGGCGGGCTCTCCGTGCCCCATCGAGGTGATGAAGAAGGTGCAGAGCCACATGCACATGGGCGAAGTCACCATCGCCTACGGCATGACCGAGACCTCGCCGGTGTCGACGCAATGCGCCACCGACGATCCGGTCGAGCGGCGCGTCTCGACGGTGGGCCAGGTGCTGCCGCACATCGAGATCAAGATCGTCGACACCGAGGGCAGGGCGGTGCCGCGCGGCGAGACCGGCGAGTTCTGCACGCGCGGCTACTCGGTGATGAAGGGCTACTGGAACGACGAGGCCAAGACCAGGGAAGCCGTCGACGAGGCCGGCTGGATGCGCACCGGCGACCTCGCGACGATGGACGAAGAGGGCTACGTCAACATCGTCGGCCGCCTCAAGGACATGATCATCCGCGGCGGCGAGAACGTCTATCCGCGCGAGATCGAGGAGTTCCTCTATCGTCACCCGAAGGTGCAGGACGTGCAGGTGATCGGCGTGCCCGATCCGCGCTACGGCGAGGCGGTCTGCGCCTGGATCAAGCTCCATGCCGGCCAGACCGCGACCGACGAGGAGATCCGAGCCTTCTGCCAGGGCCAGATCGCCCACTACAAGATCCCGCGCTACATCGAGTTCGTGCCGGAATTCCCGATGACCATCACCGGCAAGATCCAGAAGTTCGTGATGCGCGAACAGACGATCGAGAAGCTCGGGCTCACGGCGCAGAAGACGGCTTGAGACGTTCCGAGTTCACCGACTCTGAATCGATTGCGGGCATTCTTGTGACCCTTTGAGGGGAGGCGGAACGCGTCCGGTGGCCCGTCGTTGTCGGCGGGTCCGACATCAACCGGGGCGTGTTGCTCGTGAAGTCCGTCGCTGTCGCATCCACCGATCCGTTCGTCCGCTCGCACGACAGATACCGTTCCCTTCGCCAGGCTCCCCTTGTACGCATCGCGAATTCGGCGACGCGTTTCCGGGCGTTCGACACTCTGCGTGTGTTCGTGATCGCGCTCGTGGTCCTGCAGCATGTCGCGCTGGGCTACATGGCCGGCGGTCAGGCTGTTTCCGGCGGCTCCTACACCAACGGCAGTGCGCCGGTCGTGGACACGGCGCAATGGTCGGGCTTCAACGTCATCGTCACCTGGACCAACGGCTTCTTCATGCCGTTGATGTTCCTGCTGTCGGGCCTGTTCGTGCGTCCGTCGCTCGCGCGCAAGGGACTGCGCCAGTATCTCATGGACCGCGCATTGCGACTGGGCGTGCCGCTGCTCGTGGGCATCGTGACGATCGTGCCGCTCTCCTACTACGCCGCCCACCTGTTGAGCGGTGGCGGCGATGGCTTCGTGACCTTCTGGAAACACATGGTGACGGTCGGACCGTGGCCGAGCGGGCCGCTCTGGTTCGTCGGCGCCCTGCTGGTGTTCGACGCTGCGCTGGCGATGGTGCTCGCGCAGGATCGAGTCTGGGACTTTGCGCGCCGCACCGGCCAATTCCTCGACCGCATGCCGGCAGGCGCCTGGCCGATGTTCTTCATCGTGGCCAGTGGCGCGGCCTACCTGCCGTTCCATCTCGCCTTCGGCACGTCGCATTGGCTGACGGCCGGTCCGTTCGGCATCCAGTCGAGCCGCATCGGTCTCTACTTCCTGTCGTTTGAGGCGGGCGCGGTCATCGGCCCGGAGCGGCTGGCGCGGGCGTTCGAACGGCAGTGGGTGAGGTGGCCTCTGTTGGCCGTGATCGCGACGGCTGCGTTCTTCGCGCTCGACGGACGGCAGGTGCCCGCGTGGGTCGATGGCGTGATGCAGGTGCTGTTCTCGACGATCACGGCGTTTGCCCTGCTGACGTGCGCCGTCCGGTTCTCCCGCACGCCGGGCCCCATCGGAAACAGCCTGATCGCCAATGCTTACGGCATCTATCTCGTTCATTGGCCGATCGTGCTGTGGCTGCAGTTTTTCCTTCTGTCGACGCCGCTTTCGCCGCTGGCCAAGGGAGCACTCGCCATGGTGCTGGGCTTCGCGTTGAGCTGGGCCGCCTCGAGCCTGCTTCGCCGGCTGCCGGGCGTGGCGCGCGCTGTCTAGCAGGCTGTTGAAATAGGGCCTTCCAGGAGGAGCCGGCGAGCAATATCGATCCGTACGCGGTATCCTGGTACCTGATTTACGGGTGCGACTCCGGCTTCGATTGTTTCGTTTATTTCGGTTATTTCGATTATTGGTCGGCCCGCTAGCGGTTTTACGGGCAATTCCGCAACTTTTGTATTGCGAAGGATTCGCAACTGCGGTAGCAAAGGCTCGTCTTCGAAGGAAGATCGTAAGCGTCTCACGTGAGGCAACGCAGTCAATCGTCGCGGCCTTCGCTGTCCTGGCCGCGACCCTGCGTGAGACATTCCATCTTGTTTTCATATCTCGGATTGCGCCGTCTGCCGGCGCGTTACGCTGCGATCGTTCTGCCCCTCGTCCTGTCGCTCATCATGACCTTCGTCGTGTCGGGGATTTCGACGGCCCGCAGCGCGGGCCTGTCGCCGGGCTTCGTCGCGACCTGGATGAGCGCCTGGGGCCTGTCCTGGCTGGTCGCGTTTCCCGTCCTTCTTGCCGTCATGCCGGTCGTCCGGCGGATCGTCGGCCTGATCGTCGAGACACGGCCCGGCTGACGAACGACTCCCTCAGGGGGCCGGGCAATCGCATATGAGGTAAAGGTCCCTCACGGCGTTCGGGATGACACCGTTTGTTTGATGGGCGCCCTGCGAAAATCTCAACAAAATTGTCATCCCGAACGCCGTGAGGGACCTTTCGCTTTCTTGAAAGGTGAGCTGCAACGGCGCCTCAGTATCACATGCGATATCCCTGCCCTCAGGGTCGGTGCGCCTCCAGGAACATCCTGATGTGGCGCACCGCGAGGGGGACCCGCTCGGGCGTATCCTTCCACGGGTAGAGCGTGACCTGCGCGTTCGGCGCCAGCATCGCCACTTCCATCGCGACCTTGTAGGGATGCGGCGGGCTGTCGTCGGGCGCGACCAGGATCGGCGTCCTGCAGGCCTTCACGAAGTCGCGCGGCACGGTGAACACGAAGTCGGATTTCTTCGTGTACATGTTGGTGAGGAACTGGCTCACCTGATTCATCGTGACGTCGGGCCGCTTGGCCACGAAGTCGGGGCCCCAGCCCTTCATGTTGTTGTCGTAGAACTGGTTCGGCAGCTCGGGCCGGAATCCCGAGGGCTGGGTCAGCACGGCGGCGATGACGCGGTCGCCGACCCGCTTGATCAGGTTCCAGATCAGCGGCTGGCCGATACAGTAACCCAGCACCATGAAGCGGTCGGCCCCGAGATGGTCCATCAGGCCGACATGGTCGTCGGTGAAGGAGTCCCAGGTGCGCTCGATGTCGAGCGGACCGGTCGATTGGCCGCCATTGGCATTGCGAAGGTCGGCGACGACGCAGCGGAAACGGTCGCTGAACTCCTTCAGCGCGCTGAACGGATGCGTCCTGTCGAGACCGGCGATCGTCGAGTTCAGGCCGCCGCCCGGAATGATCAGCAGCGGCAGGCCCGAGCCCGCCTCTTCATAGTGAATGCGGACGTCGCCTTTTTCATAGAGCGGCATGGTTTTTCTCCCTGCCGCCAGCGTGCCATGCGCGGCGGCAGGGTGCAAAGCACAGGCCGCGCTCAGCCCAGCAGCCGCTTCACCACGTCGAGCTGGATGTGGGCGGCGTCGACCATCTCGGCGATCGGCACGCTCTCGTTGGCGGCATGGCCCTGCGCGCCGGAGCCGGGACCGAAGTTGATGATCTCGATGCCGTCATCGGCGTAGTAGCGGCCGTCGCTCACGCCGGTGGCGTTGAGGAACTTCACCTTGCGGCGGCTGTGCGCCTTCACGGCGGCCTCGAAGGCGCCGACCGCCGCGCCGTTCTCGGGCGCGAAGAAGCCGTTGGTGCCGGTCAGGAACTCGACGCCATACATGGACTTCGGCTCGCCGACGCCGTCGACCACCTTCTTCAGCTCCTTGAAGGCGTCCTTCACCTTCTCGTCGGGCAGCAGGCGGCGGTCGATCTCGACGGTGCAGGCCGAGGGCACGACGTTGGTGTTGTGGCCGCCATGGAACATGCCGATGTTCACCGTCGACTTCATCGCACCCGAGACGCGATCCGCCAGCGCCTTGTCGTAGTAGGAGCTGAGCGCGCCCACGAGGCGCAACATGCGCAGGATGGCATTGTCGCCGGCCGCCGGATTGCCGGCATGGGCGGCGCGGCCCTTGGTGGTGAGGCGCGCCCACATCACGCCGCGCTCGGCCACGATCAGGTTGTTCTCGGTCTGCGCGCCCAGGATCAGCGCATCGGGCCGGACCTTGCCGCTGTCGCGGAGATACTCCATGCCCTCGGGCCCGAGGTTTTCCTCGTCGGCCACGAAGGTGAAGATCAGCTCGCCCGAGGCCGGGCCGCCGCGGCGCGCAATCTCCTCGGCGATCCAGATCTGCACGGCCATGCTGCCCTTGCAGTTGCCGGCGCCGAGCCCGTAGACGAGGCCGCCCTTGACCAGCGCCTTGTAGGGATCGCTCTTCCAGTTGGCGCGCTCGCCGACGCCCACCGTGTCGACATGGGCGTTGAAGGCGATCACGGGGCCTTTCTGCTTGCCCTTCATCCGCGCCACGACATTGTCGACGCCCTTCTTGTGGGTCGCGATCTCGACCTTGTAGCCCGCCTTCTTCAGGCGCTTCGCCGTATAGGCGCAGATCTCGACCGAGGTGCCGGGCGGGTAGGGGCTCGGCAGGGCGATCAGGTCGGACAGGATCGAGACGAGTTCGGACTGCATCTTCTTGGACATGGCGCGGTATCTTTCTTCAACAACGTGCGTGTGGCGACAAATCGTGCGTCGGCGATGGATGGGTTCAGCGGTTGGCCAGGTCGACCAGCACCTCGACCAGGACGCGGGCGCCGGCGGCGAGGTCCTGCGGGGTGGCGTTCTCGATTTCGTTGTGGCTGATGCCGCGCTCGCAGGGAACGAAGATCATGCCGGCGGGGCAGAGATGGGCGATGTGCATGGCGTCGTGACCGGCGCCCGACGGCATGTCCATGTTGGAGAGTTGCAGCTCGTTGGTCTTGGCGCGCACCAGGTCGACCACCATCGGATCGAAGTTGGTCGGCGGCACGACGGTCACGCGTTCGATGCCGGCGGAGCAGGGCGCCGCCTTCGCCGCCACGATCTCCTTCAGCTTCTGCTCGTGCGCCTCCAGCACCGCATCGTCGGGGTGTCGCATGTCGATGGTGAAGACCGTCTGGCCCGGCACCGTGTTGGGCGAACCCGGCGCCACCTCGACGCGGCCGATGGTGAACCGCAGCATGTCGTGCTCGTCGGTCGTCGCCTCGTACATCGCCTGGGCCATGCGCAGCGCCGCGGCGAAGGCATCCTTGCGGGCGGCGCGCGGCGTGGTGCCGGCATGCGCTTCCTCGCCATGCGTGGTGACGATGTAACGGCGGCTGCCCTGGATGGCGGTCACGACGCCGATGGTCTTGTTCTCGTTCTCAAGCCGCGGGCCCTGCTCGATATGGGCCTCGACGTAGCCGTCGAGCGGGAAGCCAGGCTTGCCGTCGCGCATCGGGGCGGGAGCCGTCTTCAAGGTCTCGGCGAGCGCGTCCCTCAGCACGACGCCCTTCCAGTCCTTTGCCTGCAGCATCTCGTCGAGGTCGTAGTGGCCGGCGAACACCGCCGAGCCCATGGCGCCGGGCTGGAAGCGCGAGCCTTCCTCGTTGGTCCAGGCGACGGCCAGCACGGGACGGCGCGTCGTCACGCCGGCATCCTCCAGCGCTTCCAGCGCCTCGAAGGCCGCCAGCACGCCGTACATGCCGTCGAAGCGGCCGCCGGTCGGCTGGCTGTCCATGTGCGAGCCGCTCATCACCGGCAGTGCCTGTGGGTCGGTGCCCCCGCGGCGTACGAAGAGGTTGCCGATCGCATCGGTCGAGACCGCGAAGCCGCGGGCTTTGGCCCACGAGCCCAGCAGGTTGCGGGCCGCCGCATCCTCGGCCGACAGCGCCTGCCGGTTTACGCCACCCTTCGGCGTGCCGCCCAGCTTCGCCATGTCGGCGTGCCGTTGCCACAGACGGTCTTCCCGGATCGCGTCGGCTGCGCCCATTTCGCCTCCTCAAGCTTGTCGCGCGAGCTATAGCCGCGTCATAGTCGGGCTTCAATCTGGCGTATCCGGGGGCCTCATGCACAACCATCTCGACCGCAACTTGATCGGCTACGGCCCCAATCCGCCGGACGCGCAGTGGCCGGGCGACGCCCGTATCGCGGTGAGCTTCGTGCTGAACTACGAGGAGGGCGGGGAGAATACGATCCTGAACGGCGATGCCGCCTCCGAGGTCTTCCTGACCGAGACGCCGGGCGGCACGCCGATCGAGGGCGGCCGCGATCTCTCGACCGAATCGATGTACGAGTATGGCAGCCGCGCCGGATTCTGGCGCATCCTGCGGCTCTTCCAGGAACGCAACATGCGCTTCACCTCCTGGGCGGTGGGCCGCGCGCTGGAGCTCAATCCCGCCGCCGGCAAGGCGATGGCCGAAGCGGGCCACGAGGTCGCGAGCCACGGCTGGCGCTGGATCAACTACAAGGACTTCACGCTCGAGCAGGAGCTCGACCACATGAAGAAGGCGGTGAAGGTGATCGAGCAGACGGCCGGCCGCGCGCCGGTCGGCTGGTACACGGGTCGCTTCGGCCTGCACACGCTCGAAGCGGTCATCAAGCATGGCGGCTTCCTCTATTCGAGCGACTCCTACTCGGACGACCTGCCCTACTGGGTGAAGGTCGGCAGCGAGCCGCACCTGATCATTCCCTACACGCTCGAAGTGAACGACATGAAGTTCGGGGTGGCGCCGGGCTACACCTCGGGCGACGGCTGGCTGCAGGCGATGAAGGACAGTTTCGACATGCTGTACGCCGAGGGCGCGCGCGCGCCGAAGATGATGTCGATCGGCCTGCACTGCCGCCTCGCCGGACGGCCGAGCCGGGCCGCCACGCTGGCGCGCTTTCTCGATTATGTGGCGTCGAAGCCCAAGGTCTGGGTCGCCACGCGCGAGGAGATCGCGCGGCACTGGATCGGGACTCATCCGGCCGACAAAGCCTGAGTCCCGCCGGCGCCGTTACAATTGAAACACGAAAGGACTCGCGGTCCGACCGGGCCGCGAGGGGCTCTGAGCGCTCCCGTCGTTGCCGCCGAAGCCGTTTAAGCCCGGCCCGCCGCCATCTTATCGACATGGGACCCGGCTGGTCGGCACCTGGCGTGCGGTGGCCGGGCCTTCCGGGCCTGCTGCCGGCCGGGGTTTACCCTGGGGATAAACTCGTGTGAACAATGTCGGATCGTGAACGCTCTTCAGCCAACCCTGCTGCCGCTCCTGCTCGCCGCGCTCTGCGTCGGGCCGGGATGCGCCCAGAAGCCGCCGCAAACGGCCGCCGTGCCGCAAGGCCCGACGGAGCACGAGCTGTACGTCCAGTCGCGCAAGGACGAGGTCGTGCAGTCGCTCGCGGTCTGTGAGAGTGGAAGCTGGGGCCCGCATTCGAACCGCATTAGCGGCGGACGCGGTTCCTACCACGGCCGCTTCCAGTACACGCCGCGCACCTACATCACCCTGCAGCAGCGCCGCGACGGGACGGTGCTGACGACCCGCGAAGCGATCGAGGCGGCGCAGGATTACGAAAAGGCCGCCGCCCTCACCTCCTGGGTGATGTTCGAGCAGGGCGAGACCTGGCACTGGCCCCTTTGCAACCGCAAGCTCGGCCTCGCCGCCAAGGTCCAGGAAATCAACGCCCTCTAATTCCAGGGCCGTCGTCTCGACCTAAGCCCCGAAGGGGCGTAGCGGAGAGACCTTCTCTCCACCAAAAGCCGGCTAATCGTCGATAGAAGGTCTCTCCGCTACGCCTCGCTGCGCTCGGCTTCGGTCGAGACGACGGAATCTTCAACGCAGTTCGCTGCAGAATTCCTGGATGCGCGTGCAGCCTTCCCGCAGGCTCGCCATGTCGGTGGCATAGGAAATCCGGAAGTAGGGGCTCATGCCGTAGGCGGCGCCCTGGACCGTGGCGACGTGCTTCTCTTCCAGCAGCGCGGTGACGAAGTCGGTGTCGTTGGCGATCCGCGTCCCGCCCTTCGTCGTCTTGCCGATACAGCCCGCGATGTTGGGGAACACGTAGAAGGCGCCCTCGGGCATGTGACAGGTGACGCCCTTGGCGGCACGCAGCATGGCCACGACCTCGTCGCGCCGCTTCTGGTAGTCGGCGGCGCGTTCCTTCAGCAGATCCTGCGGGCCGTTCAGGGCGGCGGTGGCGGCGGCCTGGCCGATGGTCGAGATGCCCGAGCCGATCTGGCCCTGCATGTTGGTCATGGCCGCGATCATGGCGCGCGGACCGCCCGCGAAGCCGACCCGCCAGCCGGTCATGGCATAGGCCTTGGAGGCGCCGTTGACGGTGAGCGTGCGCTCCTTCAGCGCCGGCTCGACCTGGGCCACGGTGCTGAACGTCGCATCGCCGTACACCAGGTGCTCGTAGACATCGTCGGCCATCACCAGCACGTGGCTGTGTTTCAGGAGCACGTCGCAGATCTGGCGCATCTCGGCCGGCGAGCAGACCGCGCCCGTCGGGTTGTTGGGGAAGTTCAGCACCACCCATTTGGTCTTCGCCGTGATGGCGGCGTCGAGATCCGCGGCGCGCAGCTTGAACTGGTTGTTCTCGGGGCAGGAGACCGACACCGGCCTGGCGCCGGCGATCACCGCCTGGTCGGCGTAGGAGATCCAGCCGGGGGCGGGGATGATGACCTCGTCGCCCGGGTTCACGCTGGCCATCAGCGCGTCGTACATGATCTGCTTGCTGCCGTTGGAGACCATGATCTCGTCCAGCGCATAGTCGAGATGGTTGTCGCGCTTGAACTTCCGCTGGATCGCTTCCTTGAGCGACCTCACGCCGTCCTGCGGCGGGTACTTGGTGTCACCCGCCAGCGCCGCCGCATGCGCGGCCTCGATGGCATGGGCCGGGGTGGGGAAGTCGGGTTCGCCCGAGGACAGGCCCACGATCTTCACGCCCTGGGCGCGCAGGTCGCGCACCTTGCGGGTCATCGCGGCCGAGGCCGACACCTTCACGTTCTTCAGACGATCGGCAACCTCGAACATGTGTCCCCTTGCTTCAGCTCTTCTTGCGAATGGTGAGCGCGATGCCGCCCAGGATGGCCGCCGAGGCGAGCAGCAGCCGGGCGGTGATCGGCTCGGCGAGTAGCACCGCGCCCCCCAGCGCGGCAATGGCCGGCACGCATAGCTGTATCGTCGCGGCCGAGGTGGCGGACAGCGCCGGCAACGCCGCGTACCACAGGACATAGCCCAGCCCGGACGTCACGGCGCCGGAGAGGACCGCGTAGATCAGGCCGGTCTGGTCGGGGCTTGCCCCTGTCGCGGCAGCCAGGCTGAGGATCGCGGCGAAGGGCATGGCGCGGATGAAATTGCCGCCGGTCGCCGCGGTGGCGTCGCCCGCGCCGCGGCCGAGCAGCGAGTAGACGCCCCAGGCGAGGCCGGCCGCCAGCATTAGCCCTGCCGCCAACGGAGGCGGCGCCGAGAGGCCGGGCAACAGCAGCCAGACGAGGCCTGCGATGGCGATCAGCACACCGACCAGGCGGAGGCCTTTCAGCCGCTCTCCGGCGAACAGCCCGTAGCCGGTCATGGTGAGCTGCACCGCGCCGAACAAAAGCAGCGCGCCGGTCGCGGCGGTGAGATCGCGATAGGCGAAGGAGAAGCAGACCGCGTAGGCAAAGAGCATGGCGGCCATCGGCCAGCTGCCCGCCGCCAACGGCTGCTTGCCGCGGGAGCGCAGCAGGACCCAGAGGACGAGCGCGCCGGAGGCGAGGCGGATCGAGGTGAAGCTCGCCGCGTCGATCGACGTGTCGCGCAGCGCCACACGACACAGCAGCGAGTTGCCGGCGAAGGCCAGCATCGCGAAGACGATCAGGAGGGCGGTGCGCGCCGCTCCGCCCTCCCGGGCCATCTCAGTTCGCAAGCCCGTAGAGCTTCATCGCATTGTCGCGCACGATCTTTCGCTTGGTCTCCGCCGAGACTTGCGTCAGCTCCCTGGAAAGGAACTCCTGGCTGTCCGGCCAGATGCCGTCGGGATGCGGGTAGTCCGAGCCCCACATGACATTGTCCTCGCCGAGATGGCGCAGCAGCTCGATGCCCACCGGATCGGTCTGGTAGGTGGCGTAGAACTGCCGGTGCCAGTATTCCGAGGGCTTCATCTTGAGGTCGAGGTCCTGGAACTGGTCCTCCCATTCGAGGTCCATGTGCTGCAGCACATAGGGGATCCAGCCGAGCCCGGCCTCGCCGATCACGATCTTGAGGTTGGGATAGCGCGCCGGCGCACCCGAGTAGATGAGCGACATCAGCATGGTGCTCATGTGCATCTGGAAGCCGGTGATGTGGGTGGCGAAGATGCGGCGCTGCACTTCGGGCGTGAACTTCGTGACGTCGGGCGAGCGGCCGCCGATCGTGTGGAAGTGCAGCGGTATGCCGGTCTCGTGGCCGAACTTCCACAGCGGCTCCCAGAACGGATCCCAGAGCGGCGTCATGTCGGGGCGATTGGCGATGTCGAGCCCCTTCACGCCGCGCTTGGCGCAGCGCATCGCTTCGGCCACCGACTCTTCCATGTCGTAGTTGGGGATGTTGGCCAGGCCGACCAGACGATCGGGCGCCTGCGTGCAGAACTCGTGAAGCCAGTCGTTGTAGATGCGCAGCATCACGATCGCGGCTTCCGGATCGTTCAGCCGGCCGCTCGATCCCAGCACGCCGTACAGCACCTCGGCCTGCACGCCGTCGCGATCCTGGTCCTTCAGCCGATGGTCGACTTCGGTCAGGCGTCGGATGCCCTTCTTGCCGTCGCTGTAGAGGCCGGTCGAGGCCATGCGGTCGGAGCGGTGGATGATCCCCGGCACATATTCGCGTCCTGCCGAGCCCATGCCGTTGACCAGTCCGAATTTCGCGCCGTTGGCACTCGTCCATTCCGGTCCCTTGGGACCGTCGACGACATGCGGCATGCGCGCTTTCATCGATGCGGGTGCGTTGCTGGTGAAGAGATCCGGCGGCAGCCAGATCAGGTCGATATGCCCATCCGCGGAAATCACGTCGTATTTCATCGTTGGTTCCTCCCGGGCGCCCATTCCTCTGGAGTCGTCCTTCTTCTAGAGTGCGCCGCCTGCATGTCCGTCGCAATGGGATGACAATGACCGAGACCGAGTGGCTTACCGAATTTGCGTCCGCGTTGAAGCGATCCGACATCGATGCTGCGACGGCGATGTTCGACGAGGAATGCTACTGGCGCGACCTCGTCGCCTTCACCTGGAACATCGTGACGCTCGAGAGCCGCTCTGCGATTGGTGACATGCTCCGGGCCCGGCTTTCCGACGTGAAGCCCGACTCGTTCACGCTCTCGGGCCGGCCCGGCTGGTTCACCTTCGAGACCGCGCAGGGTCGCGGCACGGGGCATGTCCGACTGAAGGACGGCAAGGCCTGGACCTTCTTCACCGCGCTGATGGAGCTGAAGGGCTTCGAGGAGAAGAAGGGGCCGTCGCGCGAGAATGGCACGCAGCACGGGGCCTTCAAGGATCGCGTGACGTGGACCGACCGCCGCAAGGCCGACGCGAAGGAGCTGGGCTACGACCGCCAGCCCGACGTGCTGGTCATCGGCGGCGGGCAGGGCGGCATCGCGCTCGGCGCGCGCCTGAAGCGGCTCGGCGTCTCGACCCTGATCGTCGACAGCAATCCGCGGCCGGGCGATGCCTGGCGCAATCGCTACAAGTCGCTCTGCCTGCACGACCCGGTCTGGTACGACCATCTGCCGTACCTGCCGTTCCCCGATCACTGGCCGATCTACACGCCCAAGGACAAGATGGGCGACTGGCTCGAGTCCTACACGAAGATCATGGAACTCGATTACTGGTCCTCGACCACGTGCAAGAGCTCGTCGTTCGACGAGAAGACGGGCGAGTGGACCGTCGTCGTCGACCGCGACGGCCAGGACGTGACGCTGACGCCGAAGCAGCTCGTCATCGCGACCGGAATGTCGGGCTTTCCGGAGATTCCGACCTTTCCCGGCGCCGAACGCTTCAAGGGCACGCAGCATCATTCCAGCCACCATCGCGGCGGCGAGGGCTGGGCCGGCAAGACCTGCGTCGTCGTAGGCTCGAACAATTCCGCGCACGACATCGCGGCCGACCTGTGGGAGCACGGCGCCGACGTCACCCTGCTGCAGCGCTCGCCGACCCTCGTGGTGCGCGCCGATACGCTGGCGCGCAACCGGCCACTCTATTCGGAGGAGGCGGTGGCCTCCGGCATCACCACCGAGATCGCCGATCTCACCACGGCGTCGATGCCCTACGGCGCGCTGCCCAAGGTGATGCAGCCCGTGGTCGAGCAGATCCGGCGCGACGACGCGGACTTTTATGCGCGACTGGAGAAGGCAGGGTTCAAGCTGACCTTCGGCGAGGACAATACCGGCATCGGCCCGATGTATCTGCGGCGCGGCTCCGGCTACTACATCGATGTCGGCGCGTCGGAGCTGATCGCCGACGGCCGCATCAAGCTCAAGTCCGGCGTCGAGGTCGAACGCATGACCGAGGATACGGTCGTGCTGAACGACGGCACCGAGCTGAAGGCCGACCTCGTCGTCTACGCCACCGGCTACGGCTCGATGAACCAGTGGGCGGCCGAGCTGATCTCGCCCGAGGTCGCCGACAAGGTCGGCAAGTGCTGGGGCCTGGGCTCCGACACCGCCAAGGATCCCGGCCCCTGGGAAGGCGAACTGCGCAACATGTGGAAGCCGACGGCCCAGGAGAATCTGTGGTTCCATGGCGGCAACCTGATGCAGTCGCGGCTCTACTCGATCTTCCTGTCGCTGCAGCTCAAGGCGCGGCTGGAGGGCCTGCCGACGCCGGTCTATGGCCAGGCGCCGGTGCACCACAAAGCGTGACGGGAAGCGGGGACGCGGGGCGGACTCGCGACGTAGACTGAACAGTATGCATCGCTCGACCCGCCGCCTCGTCCTCTCGCTCGGCCTCCTGCTGGCCGCCGCGGGCTGCTCGTTCAACATGGGCGAGCCCAACCTGCCGAAGACCGACCTGCGCGCGGACCTGAGCGGTGCGCGCGTGGTGCCGGCCACCGACAGCAAGGGCGAGGGCTATTTCGCCGCCACGTACCGGCCGTCGACCAAGGTGCTGGAATACAGGATCAACCTGGTGCGCCTGAGCGGTCCCGTGCGCCAGGTCGGCCTCTACGGCCCCGCCGCGCCCGACCAGAATGCGGTGCAGGTCGTGTGGATCGACATCCCGTTCTACGCCGACCGTTCGACGGTGAACGATGGCGTGACACTCACCGAGCAGCAGGCGCGCGAAGTGCTCGCCGGCCTTTGGTACGTAAGCGTACTGACCGAGAAATATCCCGACGGCGAAATCCGCGGGCAGATCCTGCCGCTGAAGTAACAGTCCCGTCGTCTCGACCGGAGCGCCGCAGGCGCGAAGTGGAGAGACCTTCTCTCCATTAAATGGCGGCAGTTGGTGGAGAGAAGGTCTCTCCACTTCGCCTCGCTGCGCTCGGCTCCGGTCGAGACGACGGAGCCGTTGGTGGAACTATGCATTCCGGGGCAATGGGCGACCTTATTGAGCCAGCCTTCTGTAAAGATCGGCGTACTTTGCATGGCTGCGCTCATAGGCCTCCATCACATGAACGCGCGGTTGCTCAAAAGGCACTTCGTCGGCGATTGACCGCAGCTGGCAGCCCTCCGTTTCAGTCGTGAGCTTCTCTCGCGGAGTACTCATGTCGATTCCTCAATGCGATGGTGATCCGCTCAGTCGAACTTCAGCTTCCAGTCGATCCACTCGCAAAGCCCGCGGCCCATCACGTCCTCGAGGTCGCGGCCCTTGAGCCAGGGGAGCTCCTCGGTGAAGAAGGTGACGCACTGGCGGTAGGTGCACTGCATGCGGGTGATGTCGGTGCCCCAGAAGAAGCGTTTGGGACCGAAGGCATCGAAGATGCGGTGCAGCCCGTCCTGGATGTTCCGGAACGGATAGCCCTTGGTCGAATAATGCGGCGCGCCGGTGGCCTTCACTGCGACGTTGGGCAGCTTGGCCAGCGCCACCAGCTTGTCGAGATGGATGAAGGCTTCCTCGTCCTGGCCGTGACGGTTGAGGCCGCAATGGTCGACGATCATCTTGAGGTTGGGATGCTTCTCGGCGATCTCGCGGAACTTGTCGGGGAAGATGCCGCCCATCGTCGCGACCGGAATGCCTTCCTTTTCGGCGGCCGGCCACACCCAGTCGAGCAGCCCGTCGTTCAGCCACTTCTGCTCGGCCGGCTGCAGCAGCGCCCAGCGCAGGCCCATCATGCCGGGCTGGTCGCGCCAGCCCTTGATGCGCTCGCGGCTCTCGGGGTCCTGCAGCGGGAACTGGCCCATCACCGCGAAGCGCTCGGGATATTTCCGCGCGGCATCGAGGGCGAGCTGGTTGGAGGTCGGATCCCAGCTGTAGGGCGGATGAATCAGCGCCGCAGCGACGCCGGCCTCGTCCATCTCCTTCAGTGCGTCCTCGGCCGTGAACTTCTCGACCTTGCGATGCAGGCCCGAGGGCGGCGTCACGGTCTGCGACCAGATATGGATCTGCGCGTCAACGATCTTCATTTTGAGCTTCCTCAGTTCGGGGTCGGTGCCGCGGCGTCGAGCAGCTTCGCCTGCTTGAGCTCGCTCCACAGCTCGACCGGAATCTTCACGTTCATGTAGGCTACGTTCTGCTTCACTTCGGCGACGCTGAGCGCGCCCGGGATGACGGAGCAGAAGGCGGGATGGAACAGCGGGAACTGCATCGCCGCGGCGCCGAGCGGCACGCCATGGCGCTGGCACACCGCCTCGATCTTCTGCGCCTTGTCGACCAGGGGCTGTGGCGCCGCGACATAGTCGTGCGTCGCGCCGGCCTTCACGTTGCCGGTGAGGATGCCGGAATTGTACGGCCCGCCCAGGATCACCGAGACGCCGCGCTTGGTACATTCCGGCAGGAATTCCTCCAGCGCACCCTGTTCGAGAAACGTGTAGCGGCCCGCCAGCAGCATGCAGTCGAAGTCGCCGGCCTTGATGAAGCGCGTGCTGGTGTCGCTCTCGTTGATGCCGACCCCGATCGCGGAAATCACGCCGGCCTTGCGCAACTCGTCGAGCGCACGGAAGCCCGAATCCATCACCGTCTTGAAGCGCTCGTCGAGGATCGCGCGATCCTTGATCGTCCAGAAATCCACGTCATGGACCAGCGCGATGTCGATCTTGTCGAGGCCGAGCCGGAAGTGCGAATGCTCCAGCGAACGCATCACGCCGTCATAGGTGTAGTCGAACTGGGGCACGAAGCCCGGCAGCCCGTTCTCGCGGAAATCCTTGGGCAGCACTTCGCCGGGCTTCCGGACATGCAGGATCCGGCCGATCTTGGTCGAGAGCACGTAGCTGTCGCGCGGCTTATCGCGCAGGGCCGCGCCCATGCGCAGCTCGCTGCGGCCGTAGCCGTAGAAGGGCGAGGTATCGAAGTAGCGGATGCCGGAATCGTAGCCGTCGTTGGTGAGCTGCACCGCCTCCGCATCGGAGATGGTGGCGCGAAAGCCACCCATCGGCGCGCCGCCGAGACCGATCTCGGTGACTTCCAGTTTCGTTTTTCCGACCTGCCGGCGCTTCAGCGCTGTCATGTTCGTTTCCTCCGAGGACGGGGGAGAGTACGAATTGCCTCGGGACAACGCCACAGGAGAGACCATGAGCGACGAGCGCCTCGTTCTGCACGGCAGTTTCACGTCGAGCTCGAGCTACAAGCCGATGCTCTTCCTCGCGCTCTCGGGCCTGCCGTTCTCGTTCCGCACGGTCAACCTGAAGAACGGCGTGCAGAAGGAAGCCGCGCACCTCGCGATCAACCGCTATGGCCAGGTGCCGGTGTTGCATCATCGCGGCCTCACGCTGGTGATGTCGAACGTGATCCTCGACTATCTCGCGCGCACGACCGGGCACTTCGAGCCGAAGACCGAGCAGCATCGCTGGCAGGCGCGCGAGTGGCTGTCGTGGGAGAACGACGCCCTCACCAACGTGGCCCGTGTTCGCCATTTCGCGCGCTTCCGCCCCGACGTGTCGCAGGACATCGTGAACTTCTTCCGGCCCGGTGCCGAGGCGGCGTTGGACTTCGCCGACAAGTCGCTGGCCGGCCGCGACTGGCTGGTGGGCGATGCCTGCTCGATCGCCGACATCGGCTGCTGGGGCCGCATGGTCTTCGCCCACGAAGGCGGCCTGTCGATCGACAGCCGTCCAAACCTCGCCGCCTGGCGCGACCGCATCAAGGCACTGCCGGGCTTCGCTCTGCCGTATGATCTGATTCCGAAGAAGGATACGGAGTTCGAGGGGCGTTAACTCTACGATACCCCAACAACAACCTCACCCTGAGGAGCGCTCCGCAGGAGCGCGTCTCGAAGGGTGGGCACGAGCACCGCATCTGTTGCCCATCCTTCGAGACGGTCGCTTCGCGACCTCCTCAGGATGAGGTGAGGGGGCGGAAAGCGGGAAACGGTCGAAGCGTCCTAAGCCGCCTGCTGCCCCGCCACCGTCGGGCCTTCGCTCATGGTCGTGGTGCGGCGCAGGTCGCGGACGATGTTGAGATCGTCGAAGCGGCGGACGCGGTGCATGGTCGTGCGGTTGTCCCAGATCACGAAGTCATGCTTCGTCCAGCGATGGACGTAGACGAACTCGGGCTGCGTCGCGTGTTCCATCAGGTCGCGGATGAAGGCCATGGCCTCGGGCCGCGGCCAGCCGACGATGGCGCCGATATGGGCCGACAGCAGCAGGGATTTTCGACCCGTCACCGGATGGGTACGCACGAGCTTGTGCAGCACCGGCTTCATGCGGTGGCGCTCCTCGTCGGTGAAGTTGGTGAAGCCCAGCTGGCCGCGCGAATAGATCAGCGAGTGCTCGCAGACCAGGTCCTCGATCTCGGCCTTGGTGGCGTCGTCGAGCGTGTCGTAGGCGGCGCGCATGTCGGCGAACTCGGTGTTGCCGCCGTCGCGGGTCACGATGCGGCCGCTCAGCAGCGAGTAGCGCGCCGGCACGATGCGGAAGGTGGCGTCGGAGTGCCACAGCCGGTTGCCGAGGGCGGCCATGCGGCGGCGGTCGTCGCGCTCCAGCTTCCTGTTCTCCTTGTCGAGGTTGGAGACGTCGGCGAAGGCATCGTGCAGGCGCATGTCCGCCGCGGTCATGCCCGTGTTGGCGGCTACCTGCAGCGGGCCGAAGTTGCGCGTGAAGTCGAGCTGCTGCTCGTCGGTCATGTCCTGGCCGGGCAGGACGAGCACGGCATACTTGTCCATGCCGGCCTCGATCGCCGCGACATCGGCCGGCGTCAGCAGCCGTGTCGCGTCGATGCCCGTCATCTCGGCGGCGAAGTGAGGCTGCAGCGGCTGCAGGGGACGCGTCTCGATCGGCAACAGGATCTCCCTTGGGTGAGGAACCCTAGCGCAGGGCGGCCGCGATATTACCACCGTCCACGGTCGTGACAGCGCCCGTCGTCTTCGCCGCCTTGGCCAGCGAAACGAACGCCTGTGCGACATCGTCCGCCGTCACTTCGAGGCCGAGCAGGTTGCCGCCCATATAGTCGGCCTCGCTGAGACCGCGCGCCTTGGATCGCTGGGCGATCATTTCGTCCGTTAGGAGACCCGTGCGGATGCGGTCGGCATTCACGGCATTGGCGCGGATGCCGTCGCCGCCATGGTCGAGCGCGTACTGGCGCATCAGGAACAGGGTCGCGGCCTTGGGCAGCCCATAGGGTCCGAAGTCGGGGCCGGGATTCACCGCCTGCTTGGAGGTGTTGAACAGCAGGCAGCCGCCAAGCCCCTGGGTGCGCATGATGCGCACGGCGTTCTGCGCCACGCTCTGGTGGGCCCAGAAATTGAGTTCGAAGCTCTTGCGCAGCACGGCCTCGTCGACGTCGCCGATGCGACCCTGCCAGGCCGCACCCGCATTGGACACCACGATGTCGACGCCGCCGAAGGTCGCCGCGATCGTGTCGAACGCGGCGCGTACCGATTGCGGATCGGTGACGTCGCAGGTGACGCCGAAGCCCTTCACCTTGGAGACGTCGCGGTCGAGCACCGCGATCTCGGCGCCCTCGCGCGCGAAGGCGGCCGCCGTCGCAGCCCCAATGCCCGACGCGCCGCCGGTCACGACCACGATGCGCCGCGCCAGCGGCTTCTCGGCCGCGGCGCTGAGCTTGGCCTGCTCGAGCGACCAGTATTCGATGTCGAAGATGTCGGGCTCGGGAATGCACTCGTAGGTGCCGAGCCGCTCGGCATCGGCGATCACCGCCACCGTCGTTTCCGCGAGATCGGCCGCGATCTTGGCATCCTTCGACGTGTTGCCGATGCCGAACAGGCCGACGCCGGGGACCAGCGCCACGCGCGGGATCGGGTCGAGCTCCTTCTTCGCCGTGATCTGCTTGCCGTTGTAGCGCGAGAAATAGGCGTGATAGTCGGCCGCGAACTTTTCGAGCGCGGCTTTCGTCTCGCTCGTGAAGGCGTCGAGCTTGCCGGCCTCCGGCGCGGGCGCAATGAAGGCCACGTTCTTGGTGCGGATCGCATGGTCGGGAGTCACCGGACCCTGCTGGCTGTAGCGCGCGATCTCCTTGCCGTTCACATAGGCCAGGATCTCGGGCGAGCTGCGGAACTCGAAGACGAAGCGCTGCGTGGCTTCGCGGCCGCCATTCTTCGCCGGCAGCGAGAACAGTCCGCGCAGGATCGGCGCGATCTCGGCGGCCGTCGCAGGCTTTGCCGGCAGGGTGGCGCCCGGGAATATCTTGCGCGTAGCCTTGGCCAGGCGCTGCTCGGCCATCGTCACGAGGTCGATCATGCGGGCATAGGCTTCTTCCGCCGTCGCGCCCATCGAGAAGATGCCGTGCTTCAGCAGGATCAGCCCCTCGACGTCGGGATTGGCGCGCGCGATCTCGGCGGTCTTCTTGGCGAGCGCGAAGCCCGGCATGACGTAGGGCACCAGCGCCGCGCGCTTGCCGTAGAGATCGGCCGCCAGCTCGGCGCCGTCGGGCTGGTCGGTCAGCGCCAGCACCGCGTTGGAATGCGTATGATCGATGAACTTGTGCGGTAGAAACGCGTGCAGCAGCGTCTCGACCGACGGGTTGGGCGCCTTGCTGTCGAGCAGGTTGGCGCGCTGGACGTTCACCATGTCCTCGTCGCTGAGCGCTTGCAGTCCCTCCAGTTCGCGCAGCGGCGCGAGGCGGACGGCGGGCAGGCCGGGGGCCTCGATCGTGCCCATGTCCCAGCCGCTGCCCTTGACGCAGAGCACGTCGAGCGCCTGGCCGGTGACGTCGGCCATGCGCGTCTTCACCGAGGTGTTGCCGCCGCCGTGCAGCACCAGCTTCGGCTCACCGCCCAGCAGGCGCGTGGTGTAGACGCGCAGGGCCAGGTCCTCGCCGATGCCCTTGGCGGCGTGGCTTGCGATGGCTTGCTGGGCGTCGTCGTCGGACCAGAGGTTCTTCATGGCGTGGCCTATTCTCCCGGCTCGATCCCGGCATCCTTGGCGATCTTCACCCAGGTCGCGATCTCCTGCTCCTGGTAGGGCTTGAACTGCGCGGGGTCGCGCGGCTCGACGGTGAAGCCCAGCCTGTCGATCTTCTCGACGACCTCTGGCTTCTTCAGGCTCTTCATGATCTCGCCCGAGAGACGGTCGAGCGCAGGCTGCGGCGTCGCCGCCGGCGCGAAGAAGGCGGCCCACGACGAGGCGTTGGCGCCGGTCACGCCCTGCTCCTCGAGCGTCGGGACGTCGGGAAGTTGCGGGTTGCGCTTGGCGCTGCCGATCGCGATGGCGCGGATCGTACCGGCCTTGATCTGGGCCAGCACGCTGGGCAGCGTCGAGTTGGAGATGTCGATGCGGCCGCCGACCAGGTCCTGCACCAGCGGCGGCGCGCCACGATAGGGCACCTGGGTCATCTTGATGCCGGTGCGGGCCATGAACAGTTCGGTCGAGAGGTGCGAGCCCGAGCCGATGCCGGTGGAGCCATAGTTCAGCTCGCCGGGCTTGGACTTGGCCAGCGCGATCAGCTCCTGGATGTTCTTCACCGGCAGGTCGTTGCGCACCACGAAGACATGCTCGAAGGCGCCGGCACCCGCCAGCGGCGCGAAGTCCTTCACCGCGTCGTAGCCCGGCTCCTTCAACATGAACATGTTGTTGCCGTGGGTCTGGTTGTTGCCGAACGTGATCGTCAGTCCGTCCGGCTTGGCCTTGGCGACGGCGCGCGTGCCGATGGCACCGGCACCGCCCGAGATGTTCTCGACCACGACCTGCTGGCCGAGCGGCCCGGAGATGTCGGCGGCGACGATGCGTGCGATCACGTCGGTCGGGCCGCCGGCCGGATAGGCCACGACCATCTTGATGGGGCCGGACGGTTGCCAGGCCGATTGTGCGTTCTGGGCGAAGGCCGACCCAGAGAAAACAGACTGGGCGAGGGGCGCGGCGAGCAGGCCGGCGCTGAACAGACGACGCTTGATCATGAGATCTGCTTCCTACGCGTGTGAAATGACGATCTTGCCGAAATGCTTCTGGCTCTTGAGGTGCCGGTAGGCGGCCTGGGCCTCGGCGAACGCGAACACCTTGTCGATGACGGGCTTCAGCCCGTTCGCCTCGATGGCGCGGTTCATCGCCTCGAACATCTGCGTGCTGCCGACATAGAGGCCCTGGACCTTGAGGTTGCGGCGCAGGATCGGCATCGGATCGAGCGTCGCCATGCCCGACAGCAGCCCGATCACCGCGATCGAGCCACCCAGCCGGGTCGCCAGGAAGGAGCGCGGCAGCGTGCCGGCGCCGCCGACCTCGACCGTGATGTCGGCGCCGCGGCCGCCGGTCAGCTTCAGCGTTTCCTGGTCCCAGTCCGGCGTCGTCTTGTAGTCGACCACCGCCTCGGCCCCCATCTGCTTCAGCCGTTCGGCCTTGGCGGCGGAACTGGAGGTGCCGATGACGCGGGCGCCGAACATCCGCGCGAACTGCAGCGCGAAGATGGAGACGCCGCCGGTGCCCTGGATCTGCACCACGTCGCCCGCCTTGATATGGCCGATCTCGACCAGGGCGTTCCACGCCGTGACGGCAGCACAGGGGAGGGTGGCGCCTTCCTCGTAGCTGAGATGCGCCGGCAGCTTCACGACGCCTTCTTCCTCGAGCACCGCGAGTTCGGTCAGCATGCCGTCGATCGCGCCGCCCATGGCGGAGGGCATGGCGCTCTCGCTGATGGCGCCGCCGAACCAGCGCTGCATGAAGCAGCCCGCGACCCGGTCGCCGACCTTGACCCGGCTGACCCCGGGACCGACCGCGACGACCTCGCCCGCGCCGTCCGACAGCGGGATCAGGTCGGGCTTGGGCGCCGACCGCGCATATTGCGCCTCGATGGTGAGCAGGTCGCGGTAGTTCAGCGACGTCGCCCTGACCCGCACCAGCACCTGCCGCGGTCCCGGCGTCGGGTCCGGCCGCTCGGCCAGGGTGAGCGAGTCGATGCCCTTGGCGGCGGGGATGACGTAGCACTTCATGGGTTGGCTCCTGTAAGCGCAGGCGCTTGAATGGCGCACATTATGACGTCCCGCACACTGTCATCCCGAGCGTAGCGCGGGACCTTTGGTTGGCTGCCGGAAAGGTCCCTCGCTACGCTCGGGATGACAATGGAGGTGGTGTCGGCGGCGTGCCTCACTTGGCGTCGCCCTTCAGTTCGATGATGGTCTTGGCCATGACGGCCTCCTGGTCCCAGGGGAACAGGATCCAGGTGTCCTGGCTCACCTCGGTGACGTAGCTGTCGACCACCGGTCGCCCGGCGGGTTTTGCATAGACCGTGGCGAAATGGGCCTCGGGGAGCATGGCGCGGACCGCGCGGGCGGTGACGCCGGTGTCGACCAGATCGTCGACGATCAGCCAGCCGGCGCCCTTGTCCTGCTCGGCCGAGGTGCCTTTCAGCAGCTCGACCTTGGCGCCGCGTTCCATGCGGTCGTAGGTCGAGCAGCAGACCGTGTCGATCAGGCGAAGATTCAGTTCGCGCGCAATGATGGCGGCCGGAACGAGGCCGCCGCGGGTGATCGCGACCAGGCCCTTGAAGGGTCCGAGGTCGGCCAGGCGCCAGGCCAGCGCCCGGGCGTCGCGGTGCAATTCCGTCCACGAGACGGGGAACATCCTGTTGTAACCAGCACTGCCCGCCATGCGATTTCGTCCCTGGATCCTGTCCGGTTTGGCTTGCCCCTACGGGAGGGCTGCACTAACACCTTCGGCCGAAGCTTAGAAGCGCGCGCCACGGGGATACAGGGCGCGCGTGAGAATATGGTACGGGGACCGCTGAAAAATGGGATTTGAGCTGACGCCCGCTTTCTGGAGCGGCCTGACCCAGATCATTCTGGTCAACATCATCCTGTCGGGCGACAACGCCCTCGTCATCGCGCTCGCCTGCCGGAATCTGGAGAAGAAGCACCAGCGGCCGGCCATCATCATCGGCAGCGGCGGCGCCATCCTGCTGCGAATCCTGTTCGTCCTGATCGTCGACTACCTGTTGTCGATCCCGTTCCTCAAGCTCTGCGGCGGCCTCCTGCTGCTGTGGATCGGCGTCAAGCTGGTCCAGGGCGAGGAAGAGGGTGAGGACGGCGTCAAGGCGGCCAGCTCGCTGGGTTCGGCCATTCGCACCATCATCATCGCCGACGCCGTGATGAGCCTCGACAACGCCATCGCCATCGCCGCCGCCGCCAAGGGCGACACGACGTTGATGGTCCTGGGACTCATCATCTCCATCCCGCTGATCGTGTTCGGCGCCACGCTGATCATGGCCCTGCTCAACCGCTTCCCGGTCATCGTGATCGCCGGCGGCGCGCTGCTGGGCTGGATCGCGGGCGAGGTGCTGGCCACCGACCCGGGCTATGCCGCCAAGCTCACCGCCCTCACGCCCCATGCCAAGACGATCCTCGAGATCGGCTGCGCGGTGCTGGTCGTGGCGGTCGGCTACTTCCTGCAGCACCGGGCGAAGCAGAAGCACAGGGCACACGATCCGGTCGATCTCGCGGCAACCAAGGGCAAGGAGTAGCGACCATGCACAAGATCAATGCCATCCTCGTAGCGGTCGACGGTTCGGAGACGTCCGATCGCGCCGTCCAGCATGCGCTCGACATGATCGCCACCGGCTGCGCGGCCGAGCTGCATCTCCTGAACGTCCAGCCGAGCGTCGGCGGTGCCGTCTCGTCCTTCGTCTCGCGCGAACAGATCGATTCCTATCACCGGGAAGAGGGTGAGAAGGCCCTCGCCTCGGCGATGGCGCTGGCCCAGACCGCCTCGGTGACGCCCAAGACGCATGTCGGCGTCGGCCGCCAGGGCGAGATCGTCGCCGACTTCGCCCGCAAGGTGGGCGCGGGCCTGGTTGTGATGGGCACGCGCGGCCATACCGGCCTCACCGGCGTGCTGCTGGGTTCGGTGGCCCAGGACGTGATCGCGCACGCCAAGGTGCCCGTCACGCTCGTCAAGTAGGGCGTCAAGTAGCCATCCCGGCCGCGACCGCGTAGAACGCGGGCCCTGCAGGAGGACCGCGTTTGGCCGAGGAGATGTGGCGACACGAGGCGCTCGCGCCCTATGCGACGCTGCCGTGGCAGAGCAAGGGACGCTATCATCGCGAGGCGGAATCGCCGAGCCGCAGCCCGTTCCAGCGCGACCGCGACCGCATCATCCATTCGACGGCGTTCCGCCGGCTGAAGCACAAGACCCAGGTCTTCGTGTTCCACGAGGGCGACCACTACCGCACGCGCCTCACCCATTCGCTGGAAGTCGCCCAGATCACGCGCACGATCTGCCGCGTGCTGCGCCTCGACGAGGATCTCGGCGAGGCCGTGGCGCTGGCCCACGATCTCGGCCACACGCCGTTCGGTCATGCCGGCGAGGAGGCGCTGCACGGCGTCATGGCGCCCTATGCCGGGTTCGACCACAACGCCCAGACCCTGCGCATCCTCACCAAGCTCGAGGACCGCTACGCCGAGTTCAATGGCCTCAATCTCACCTGGGAGACCCTCGAGGGGGCGGTCAAGCACAACGGCCCGCTGTTGAAGCCCGGCCGGGCGCTCGCCGAACTGCCGGCCGCGATCGTCGACTACTGCAAGGACCACGACCTCGAGCTCGACGGCCATGCCGGGCCGGAGGCGCAGGTGGCGGCGCTGAGCGACGACATCGCCTACAACAACCACGACATCGACGACGGGCTGCGGGCCGGCCTGTTCGAGGTCGCGGACCTGCTCGACCTGCCGCTGGTCGGCGAGATGTTCTCGCTGGTGAGCGAAAAATATCCCGGCATCGACCAGACCCGCCTGATCCACGAGGCGGTGCGGCGTGTGATCAACGCCATGGTCGAGGATGTGGTGGCCGAGACGCGCCGCCGGCTGGCCGCAGCCGCGCCGAAGTCGGTGGCCGACATCCGCGCCCTGGGCCGCCCGGTCGTCGCCTTCTCGGATGCGATGGCGGCCACCGAGAAGACCGTGAAGCGCTTCCTCTACACGCGCATGTACGAGCACTGGAAGCTCAACCGCTCGCATTCCAAGGCCCGCCGCGTCGTCGTGGACCTGTTCGAGCTGCTGTTCGCCGAGCCCAACTGCCTGCCCTCGCCGTGGCGCGAGAAGGCCGAGCAGGCCGGCACCCATGCCCGCGCCCGCGTCGTCGCCGACTATATCGCCGGCATGACCGACCGCTTCGCCCTCGACGAGCACCGCCGCCTGTTCGACCTCTATTCCTGAGTCTGCGGACGGACCTCTCAAGGGAGCGCGCCACTCCGGTGGCGCTCAGCTCATGAGGCGCCGCTGGAGTGGCGCGCTCCAATGAAGCAATTCGGCTCGCGGATGACAAAGGGCGCGGATTCGGCAATACCCGCCCCATGAATCCCTACCGTCATTTCATCGGCGAGATCGTCGCGGCCCTCCAGTCCATGCAGGCCGCGGGGGAACTGCCCGAAAAGCTCGATTTTTCCGCCATCACGGCCGAGCCGCCGCGCGATGCCGCGCATGGCGACATCGCGACCAATGCCGCGATGGTCCTGTCCAAGGCGGCGGGCAAGAAGCCGCGCGACATCGCCGAGCCGCTGCTGGCGCGCCTCAAGGCAAATCCCGACGTGGTCGACGGAGCGGTGGCGGGACCGGGCTTCCTCAACCTCAAGATCGCCGACGGATTCTGGCGCGCGCGCCTCGGCGACTGCCTGAAGGCCGGGGTCGCCTATGGCGATTCGACGATGGGCAAGGCCGAGAAAGTGAATGTCGAATATGTCTCGGCCAACCCGACGGGGCCGCTGCACGTCGCGCATGCGCGCGGTGCGGTCGTGGGCGACGCGCTGGCCAACCTGCTGCACAAGGCGGGCTTCGACGTCACCAAGGAATACTACATCAACGACGCCGGCGCCCAGGTCGACAAGCTCGGCCAGTCGACCTACCTGCGCTACCGCGAGGCGCTCGGCGAGACGATCGACTCGATTCCCGAGGGGCTTTATCCCGGCGAGTATCTGAAGGACGTGGGCGCCGCGATCGCGAAGCGCGACGGCGCCCGCTGGATCGGCAAGCCCGAGGCCGACTGGTTGCCGGAGATGCGCGCCTTCGCCATTGCCACGCTGATGGCGGAGATCAAGGCCGACCTGGAGACGCTGGGCGTCCATATCGACGTCTTCTCGTCGGAGCGCGCCCTGGTCGAGAGCGGCGCCGTCGACCGGGCCTTCGAGGAGCTGACCAAGCAGGGTCTCATCTATCAGGGGCGCCTGGAGCCGCCGAAGGGTCAGCTTCCGGACGATTGGGAGGATCGCGAGCAGACGCTGTTCCGCGCCACCCAGTTCGGCGACGAGGTCGACCGGCCGCTCAAGAAGTCGGACGGCAGCTGGACCTACTTCGCCAACGACATCGCCTATCACCACGACAAGTACCGGCGCGGCTTCGCCGACATGATCGACGTGTGGGGCGCCGACCATGGCGGCTACGTCAAGCGCATGAAGGCGGCCGTCAGCGCCATCACCGAAAAGCAGGGCGAGCTGGACGTGAAGCTCTGCCAGCTGGTGCGCGTGATGCGCAACGGCGAGCTGGTGCGCATGTCCAAGCGCGCCGGCACCTTCGTGACGCTGCGGGATCTGCTGGACGAGGTCGGGCCCGACGTCGTGCGCTTCACCATGCTCACGCGCAAGAACGACGCGCCGTTCGACTTCGATCTCGTGAAGGCCACCGAACAGTCACGCGACAACCCGGTCTGGTATGTCCAGTATGGCCATGCGCGGACGCGGTCCGTGATGCGCCAGGCGACCGCCGCGGGCATCGCGATCGACGGTCTGGACGGCGCGCCGCTCGACCGGCTGTCCGATGTCGGCGAACTCGCGCTGATCCGGATGATCGCGCAGTGGCCGCGCCAGGTCGAAGCGGCGGCGGTGGCGCACGAGCCCCATCGCATCGGCTTCTATCTCTACGACCTGGCGGCCGCCTTCCACTCCCACTGGAACCGGGGACGGGAGGAGCCGGGCCTGCGCTTCGTGATCGAGGGCGACTCCGATCTCACGCGCGCGCGTCTGGCATTGGTACAGGGAATCGGTTTTGTGATAGGATCAGGATTAAAGGTCTTCGGCGTAACACCCGTCGATGAAATGAGATAACAAATGCATGTTCGCCGGTCCCCCTCCGGCGACGGACCAACGATCTACCGGCCCAACGAGTCGGTAGCTGTGCGGCTCGATCCTCCGCCTCGGCCCGTCGCGCATGAACCCGATTCGATACCCCCGCCGCCGCGGGACTCGCTGCTCATGCGGGTCAATCGGCGCCGCGGCCAGATCCTCACGGTGATGGTCTCTGTCGCCGCCGTCGCGAGCTTCGGATCGGTGGTCTGGTGGGCGCACAACCAGGACGTCAAGGCGGGCGGCCGCGGGCTGGAACCGCTGGTCGTGCAGGCGCCGACGACGCCCTCCCGCGTCAAGCCGGAGAATGCCGGCGGACTGGTGCCGCCGAACCAGGACAAGGAAGTCTTCAACCGCATCTCGCCGGGCACCGTGCCGACGCAGCCCGAGAAGCTGCTGCCGGTCGCGGTGACACCGAAGCTGCCGCCCAATGGCCTGCCGTTGCCGGCTGCGCCGAAGGAAACCGAGACGGCGGCGACGAGGACCCCGACGCCGCTGCAACCCGGCTCGACCACCACCGCCCCGGCGGTCACCGAGCCTAAGGTGCCCGCCAATCCGCCGAACATGCAGCCGGCGACCAATGCCCCGACCACGACCGAGAGCGGTCCCAGCATCGCCAGCCTGATCGAGAACATGTCCGGGCCGACCGGCGGCTGGCGCATCCAGGTCGCCTCGGTGAAGAACGAGGACGTCGCCAAATCGACCTGGGCGCGCCTGCAGAGCGCGCACGGCGAGCAACTGTCGAGCCTGCGCATGCAGGCGGTGCGCGTCGACCTCGGCGATCGCGGCGTCTGGTACCGCGTGCAGGCCGGCCCGCTCGACGAGAAGCAGGCCCATTCCGTCTGCGCCTCGCTGAAGGCCCGCAAGGCCGACTGCGTTTCGGTCCCGCCCGCGCGCTAGGATGTGGATTGAGACGACGGAATTCGGAAGCAATCCCTTCCCCATTCAGATGGGGAAGTGCCCCGTCATACGGGGCGATGGGGTCATGGGCCGGCCAAAGTTCGGCCTGTCTCTGACCCCTCCGTCGGCTTCGCCGCCACCTCCCCATTTGAATGGGGAGGAAGGATGAGCCGGCCGCGCGCGCTGATCCTGGGCTGCGCCGGGACCGAGCTGTCGGCGGAGGAGCGCGCCTTCTTCCGCGATGCCGATCCGCTGGGCTTCATCCTGTTCGCCCGCAACATCGACACGGTGGAGAGCACCCGCCGCCTGACGGACGATCTTCGTTCCTGCGTGGCGCGCGGCGAGGCGCCGGTGCTGATCGACCAGGAGGGCGGCCGCGTCGCCCGGCTGCGGCCGCCGCAGTGGCGCAAGGCGCCGCCGGCCCGGCTGCTGGGCGAGCTCTATGCCCGCGATCGCGATGCCGGGCTCGAGGCTGCGAAGCTCAATTCGCGGCTGCTGGCGGCCGACGTGGCCTCGGTCGGCTGCGACGTCGACTGCCTGCCCGTTCTCGACATCGCCTTTCCCGAGACCCATGCCGTGATCGGCGACCGCGCCTACGCTGACCGGCCCGAACCGGTCGCGGCGCTGGGCCGGGCCGCGGCGGAGGGGCTGATGGCCGAGGGCGTGATGCCGGTGATCAAGCACATTCCCGGACATGGCCGGGCCACGGTCGACAGCCACGAGGCGCTGCCGAGGGTCACGGCGCCGCGCGCCGAGCTGGAGCGCACCGACTTCGTGCCCTTCAAGCTGCTGTCGGACCTGCCCTGGGCGATGACCGGTCATCTCCTGTTCGAGGCGATCGACCCCAACGACTGCATAACGGTTTCTGCGGGTGGCGTGCAGAACGTGATCCGGACCCATATCGGCTTCGACGGGCTGCTGCTGTCGGACGATCTCTCGATGCAGGCGCTGGGCGGGTCGCTCGGCGACCGGGCGGCGCGCGCGTTGGCCGCCGGCTGCGACATCGCCCTCCACTGCAACGGCCGGATGGTCGAAATGGTCGAGATCGCGGGCCGGACCGGTCCGATGACCGAGCGCGCCCATCGACGTTTCGAGGACGGCCGCAGTTTTCTCGCCCGCCATCGCGATCCCGCCGGCCCCCGCGGGCTCGCCGAAGCAGCACGGCGAGTCGCCGAACTCCTGCCGGAATGGGGATAAGGCAGGGCCAAATCATGTGGCGGTAGGCTCTTCCGCTCACTAAACCGGGACTGCATGACCGAACCCGCCAGCCCGCCCCCCGAGGAGGCGCCCGTCGCCGATGGTGCCGCTGCACCGGCTGACGCGACTCCGGCCCCGGGCGCCGCTGCCGACGCCTTCGGCGCGACAGGCCCCGACGTCATCGCGCCGGGCGAGGGCGAGCTGATCGTCAATCTGGAGGGTTTCGAAGGCCCGCTCGACCTGCTGCTGAGCCTGGCGCGCGACCAGAAGGTCGACCTGCGCAAGATCTCGATGGTGGCGCTGGTCGATCAGTACCTGGTCCACATCCACCAGGCACGCCGCATGCGGCTGGAACTGGCCGCCGACTATCTCGTGATGGCGGCATGGCTGGCCTATCTGAAGTCGCGCCTGTTGCTGCCCGAACCGCCCGCCGGCGAGGAGCCGTCCGGCCAGGAAATGGCCGACGCGCTGCAGTGGCAACTGCGCCGCCTCGAGGCGATGCAGGAGGCCGGCGCGCGCCTGATGGCGCGGCCGCAGCTTGGCCGGGACATTTTCTCGCGCGGCCAGCCCGAAGGCATCGTCGTCGTGCGCCGTGCGGTGTGGGACGTGAAGCTCTACGACCTGCTGAGCGCCTACGGCTCGCAGGTCAGGCCGAAGGACGCCGACACCTACCAGATCAAGCCGATGGAGTTCTTTTCGGTCGAGGAGGCGGCAGAACGTCTCGGCCGCATGCTGGGCATCGCCATCGACTGGCAGTCGCTCGAAGCCTTCCTGCCGGCCGGCCTCACCGATCCCGCGCGTCGCCGCTCGGCGATCGCCGCCACCTTCGTCGCCGGCCTCCAGCTCGCCAAGGACGGACAGATCGAGCTGCGCCAGACCGAGCGCTTCGGCCCCATCCATTTGCGTAAACGTACCGACCAGCAGTGACGGTCCCCGACATGTCAGACATCGAAAACGCCACTCCCCCTGTCGAGGATCTCGACAAGCCCGCGCTCGCGCCGGAGGAAGCCGCCGCGAAGGACGAGGCTGGCAAGGACGACGACGAAAAGACCGTGGATGACGACGTCGAGGACGGCGGCTCGGACGATTCCGATGATGATGATTCGGATGACGACGACGACGACGACGACGACGACGACGAGTCGGACGACGACGGGTCGGATGGCGACGAAGTCGATGAAGAAGACGACGAGGACGAGGACGAGGACGAAGCCGACGACGAAGACGATGACGACGCCGACGACGAAGCCGGCAACGACGAGGCTGAGGAGTCCGACGGAGACGATCGTGACGAGGATGACGGCGACGGCGATAAGCCTGCGCAAGCTTCTTCGGTAGAGGAGAGTTCGGCGCCGGACGCACCCGTCGAGCATGGCCTGGCCGAGACCGTGGCCGCAGAGGCCGTCGCGGTGGCGGCTATGTCCATGGCGGCCACCGCTGCCGCGCCGGCCGGCGAGGTGACCGACGTCGTTTCGCCCGATCATGCCCAGCATCTGCGGCTGCTCGAGGCGTTGATCTTCGCCGGCACCCAGGCGCTCGGCGAGAAGGAGCTGGCGGAGCGGCTGCCCAACGATGCCGACGTGAAGCGCCTGCTGGCCGATCTCGCGGAACTCTATGCCGGTCGCGGCGTGAATCTCGTGCAGGTGGCGGGCGGGTTTGCCTTCCGCACGGCGCCCGACCTCTCCGAGAAGCTCAAGATCGAAAAGCCGGTGACGCGCAAACTGTCGCGGGCCTCGGTCGAGACGCTGGCCATCATCGCCTACCACCAGCCGGTGACGCGCGCCGAGATCGAGCAGGTCCGCGGCGTGGGCTTGAGCAAGGGCACGCTCGACCTGCTGTTCGAGCAGAATTGGATCAAGCCGATGGGCCGCCGACGCGCGCCCGGCAAGCCCGTGACCTGGGGCACGACGGATTTTTTCCTCGAACATTTCGGCCTGCCGAGCCTCGACGATCTGCCGGGCCAGGAGGAACTGAAGGCCGCCGGGCTCTTGGATGCCCGCTCCCAGCCCCCCATATTCAGACCGGATGAGCCCGATCTGCCGCTCGAACCGACGGAAGATGAGGCCGACGAGCCCCTCGCCGTCGAGGAAAGCCCCGCGGAAACCGGGCGCTGACGCCCCGGAACCACCTTATTCGACAGGTTGCCGGGGCTTCGCAACGGGTGCCATAATCGGCACACGTAATTCGACACGCCGATTGCAATCGATCTTGGGAGCATTGTGAAATGGGAAGCTTCAGCATCTGGCACTGGCTGATCGTGCTGGCCGTTGTGCTGCTGCTGTTCGGCGGTCGCGGCAAGGTCTCGCAGCTCATGGGCGACTTCGGCAAGGGCCTCTCGGCCTTCAAGAAGGGCGTCGGGGGCTCGCAGGAAGAGACACCGCCGCAGGCTCAGCCGGGTACGCAGCCAGGCGACAGCGCCAAGCCGATCTCGGCTCAGGCGACGACCACCCCGCCGGGCGGAACGGTCCACCACCAGGACAGCGCCGCCAAGATCTGAGACGCGGGCGATATGAGGGCCTGACCGGCCATGTTCGGTATCGATAGTCCTGAGTTGATGGTCATTGCGGTCGTGGCGCTCGTCGTCATCGGCCCCAAGGAACTGCCGGGCCTGCTGCGCAGCTGGGGCAAGTGGATGGCCCAGATGCGCGGCATGGCCTCGGAATTCCGCGGCCATGTCGACGAGATGGTGCGCCAGGCCGATCTCGACGACGTGAAGAAGCAGCTGACCGCCACACCCGGCCTCGACCTGCAGGCGCTCGACCCCACCCGGGAGATCAAGAGCGCGCTACAGGAAGGCATGGCCGAGGGCGAGAAGGCCATGGCCGAGGCCAAGGCCAACTTCGACAACCCGCTCGTCGAGCCGGAATCGGCCCCGCAGATCGCGGCCGAGCCCCAGCCTGCGCTCGCAAGCGTGGAGGCGACGCCCGACGAGTCGCCGGACACGACGCCAGCCCCGGTGGCGATGCCGCTGGTTGCCGAAACGACCGTATCCGAAGCCCCGGTGCCGGTCGTTTCAGCCGAAGAGAAGCCAGCCAAAGCCGTTGCGGCCGGCTGAGCGCCAACTTGCGCTTTGAATTGCGCCCCAAAGGGCGGCATAACGCGGCTCCCAACGCTGCGATGTAATCCGTGACCCAGGCATACGACGGACCCGAAGACGACAAGCCGATGCCGCTGCTCGACCACCTGGTCGAGCTGCGCAAGCGCCTGATCTATGCGCTCGTGTGCTTCTTCGCGGTCTTCTTCATCACGTTCTATTTCGCCAAGCCGATCTTTTCGTTCCTGATCCAGCCGGCGCTGGCCGACGGCTACAAGGTCATCGTCCTCGACATCTTCGAGTTCTTCTTCGTCACGGTGAAGCTGTCGGCGTTCGTGGCGCTGATCGTGGGCTTTCCGCTGATCGCGGTGCAGATCTGGCTGTTCGTGGCGCCGGGACTCTATCGTCACGAGAAGCGGGCGTTCATCCCGTTCCTGGTCGCCACGCCGTTCATGTTCTATGCCGGCTGCGCGCTGATGTACTATGTCGTGCTGCCGTACGTGATCAACTTCATGCTGACGCAGTACGCGCCGCCGGACATCGAGAAGACGCTCCGATCGTCGGACTATCTCGAACGCATCCTGCAGCTCGTCTTCGCCTTCGGTTTCGCCTTCGAGGTGCCGGTCCTGCTGACCCTGCTGATCCAGGTCGGCATCGCCACCACCGAGGGGCTGAGATCCAAGCGCCGCTACGCCGTCGTCGTGGCCTTCGTGATCGCCGCCGTGCTGGCGCCGCCCGACGTGGTGAGCCAGATCGCACTCGCGATTCCGCTGATGGCCTTCTACGAGATCAGCATCCTGATCGGCGGCGTGATCGAGCGGAAGCGCGCGGCCGAAGAGAAGGCGGCCGAAGAGGCCGAGGCGAAGGCCGAGGACGCCGAAAAGTCCGACCAGACGACCGGCAGCTAGACATGCACGACATACGATTCATCCGGGAGACCCCCGAAGCGTTCGACGCCGGCCTGAAGAAGCGCGGCCTGGCGCCGCTCTCGGCCGAGATCCTCGACATCGACAGGCGCCGTCGCGCCGCCATCTCCGAAAGCGAGGCCATCCAGGCCAGGCGCAAGGCGCTCAGCCAGCAGATCGGCATGGCCAAGCGCAAGGGCGAGAACGCCGACGCGCTGATGGCCGAGGTGGCCAATCTCGAGCAGAGCCTGAAGGACGGCGAGCGCGAGGCGAGCCGTCTCGACGAGGAGCTGCGCATCCGCCTCGAAGTGATCCCGAACCTGCCGTTCGACGAGGTGCCCGAGGGTGCCGACGAGATCGGCAACGTCGAGATCCGCCGCGAGGGCAACCAGCGCAACTTCAGCTTCCCGCCGAAGGACCATGTGGCGCTGGGCGAGGCGACCGGCAACATGGATTTCGCCGCCGCCGTGAAGATCTCCGGCTCGCGCTTCGTGTTCCTGAAAGCGCATCTGGCGCGGCTGGAACGGGCCCTGGCGCAGTTCATGCTCGACCTCCATACGGTCGAGGGCGGCTATACCGAGGTCAATCCGCCGCTGCTGGTGAAGGATACCGCCGTCTATGGCGTCGGCCAGCTTCCGAAGTTCGCCGAGGACATGTTCCATACCGACAACGGCTTCTGGCTGATCCCCACCGCCGAGGTCTCGCTCACCAACCTGGTGAACGACATGGTGCTGGACGAGAAGGAGCTGCCGCTGCGCTTCACCGCGTTCACGCCCTGCTTCCGCTCCGAGGCCGGGTCGGCCGGCAAGGACACGCGCGGCATCATCCGCCAGCACCAGTTCCCCAAGGTCGAGCTGGTGAGCATCACCACGCCCGAGCAGGCGGCGGCCGAGCACGAGCGCATGACGGGCTGCGCCGAGGAGGTGCTGAAGCGCCTCGGCCTCGCCTATCGCACCGTCGTGCTGTGCGGCGGCGACATGGGCTTCGGCTCGCGCAAGACCTACGACATCGAGGTCTGGCTGCCCGGCCAGAACGCCTATCGCGAGATTTCGAGCTGCTCGAACATGGGCGACTTCCAGGCCCGCCGCATGAACGCGCGCTACCGGCCGCAGGAGGGCAAGGGGACGCGGTTCCTGTGCACCCTGAACGGCTCGGCGCTGGCGGTCGGCCGCACCCTGGTCGCTGTCCTGGAGAACTACCAGAACGAGGATGGTTCGGTGACGGTGCCCGAGGCGCTGCGTCCTTACATGGGCGGCCTCGAACTCATTCCCGCGCCCGCCAAGAGATGAAGGTTCCCAACCTCGCCAAGGCACGCATTCTCGTCACCAACGACGACGGCATCCACGCGCCCGGCCTCGAGGCGCTGGTCGAGATCGCCACGCAGCTGTCGAGCGACGTGTGGATCGTGGCGCCCGAGGTCAACCAGAGCGGCGCCGGCCATTCGCTGTCGCTGTCGCGGCCGATCCGGGCCCGCGAGGTCAGCAACGGCAAATTCGCGGTCGACGGCACGCCGACCGACTGCGTGCTGTTCGCCGTCAAGCACCTGATGAAGGACCGCAAGCCCGACCTCGTCCTGTCGGGGGTCAACCGCGGCACCAACATCGCCGACGACGTGACCTATTCCGGCACCATCGCGGCGGCCATGGAAGGCTGCCTGCTGGGCATCCCGTCGATCGCCTTCAGCCAGGCGTCTGCCTTCGATCATCCGGTGAAATGGGGCACCGCGACCGCCCATGGCGCCGCCGTGGCGCGCCGGGTGCTGGCGCTCGACTGGCCGCGCAACGTTCTGGTCAACGTCAATTTCCCCGACGTGGTCGCGGCCTCGGTCCAGGGCGTGCGGGTCACCCACACCGGCACGCGCGGCTTCGGCGGGCATATCGTCGAGCGCAAGGATCCGCGCGGCGGCACCTACTACTGGATCGGCTACGCCCCGCAGGAGAGCGAGATCGACGAGGCGAGCGACATCGCCGCCGTCCGCTCGGGCCACATCTCGGTGACCCCGCTGCACCTCGACCTGACGCATGAAAGCATGCGCCGGAAGCTCGTCGCGGAGTTCGAGGCGGCCCCCGTCGAACTCGACTGAGGGGGCTGCGTGAACGTCCCCGCCATGCAGCGCCTGATCGCCGAGCTGCGCAACTCGGGCATCGCCGACGAGAACGTGCTGGCGGCCATCGCCTCGGTCGACCGCGAGCGCTTCGTCACTCAGACCTTCGCCGAGCGTGCCTGGGAGAACACGGCGCTTCCGATCGCCTTCGGCCAGACGATCAGCCAGCCGCTGGTGGTCGCCGCCATGACCGAGGCGCTGCGCGTCGGGCCGCGCATGAAGGTGCTGGAGATCGGTACCGGGTCGGGTTACCAGGCCGCGGTGTTGGCCAGGCTGGCGCGCCGCGTCTACTCGGTCGAGCGCTTCAAGCCGCTCTCCAAGGCCGCCGAGCGGCTGCTGCTCGACCTCGGCATCTACAACGTCGTGGTCGACATCAACGACGGCAGCAAGGGCTGGCCCGGCCAGGCGCCGTTCGACCGCATCATCGTCACCGCCGCCGCCGAGGAGCGCCCGCAGGCGCTGATCGACCAGCTGGCCGTCGGCGGCATCCTGATCGTGCCGGTGGGCCGCGATCCCACCTCCCAGGTCGTCGAGCGCATCGTCAAGAACGAGAGCGGCCTGCAACGCGACACGCTGATGCCGGTGAGGTTCGTGCCACTGGTTGCGGGCCCGCTGCCGGTGCTTGGATCAGGCTGACTTTCTTCCCCTTCGCGGAGCCCGCGAAGGGGAAGTGTCGCCGTCTCACGGCGACGATGGGGGCGTTTCACCATTTCGCTTCATTCTGCACCGGGCGGCCCTCCGCGCTTCGGTCGCTGCGCTCCCTGCAGCGCTAGGTGCCGCTGACGTTCCGCGGCTGCGGAACGTCCGGAGCCTCCTATTCCCGCCGGAATCTCAATGCGGTAGTATGGAACCATGAAAAGAGCCCCTCGCTTCCCCTCGCGATGGGCCGGCCGGATGCACACGCTGGGTACAATGGCGGTGCTGTCGGTCGCGCTCGGCGCCTGCAACACCGTCATGGGTGCCCGTGAAGGCACCATGGAATATCCCGGGTCCGCCGCCGGCCCCAATGCCGTTCCGGTCTACGTCGTGAAGGACAAGGACACGGTCGACGGCCTGTCGCGCCGCTACGGTGTGCCGTCGCAGACCATCATCGACCGCAACAACCTCAAGGCGCCCTATACGCTGAAGCCCGGCCAGTCGCTCGCCATGCCCGGCGCCCGCTTCGTGCAGGACAGCTACGGCGAGCCCGCCAGCCAGACCGCCGCCGCCAATCCCAATGCGCCGTCGTCGGTGAAACGCGAAGGCCTGGCGCCGCCGCCGGGCGCGCAGGGTGAGGCGCCGCGCTCCGCCGCACCCGCGGGCGAGCCCACACCGCTCAGCAAGGCCTCGCAGTCGGTCACCGTGCCGGCCACGCCGCCGGCGCGGATGATCTGGCCCGTCAATGGCAAGGTCGTCTCGAGCTATGGCACGTCGGGCGGCCAGAAGAACGACGGCATCGACATCGCCGCCGCCAAGGGCACGCCCGTGAAGGCCGCCGAGGGCGGCAAGGTCGTCTATGCCGGCGGCGAGGTCGCCCGCATGGGCAACCTGCTGCTGATCGAGCATTCCGGCGGCTACATCACGGCCTACGGCAACAACGAAGAGCTGCTCGTGAAGAAGGGCGACACGGTCAAGAAGGGCCAGACCATCGCCAAGGTCGGCAATTCCGGCGGAACGGCCGAGCCGCAGCTCCATTTCGAGGTCCGCCGCTCCGGCAAGACCATCGATCCGAGGACGGTGCTCGGCGCGCAATAGGCCTTTGGACGTTCTTCCTTACGGCGCTCCCGGACATTGCTATGCTTAGCGGCTTGTAACCAAGCCGCGGCCTGACGCTCGCGGGCCGAGCTTCGCTCGGCCTAAACCACCTTCCCGATCATCTTGTACTCGCCCTTGCGGTCCTCGATTTCGAGGACCCAGAGGTCGGGATCGCGGGCGACCTGGCGGGCGATGTAGGCGTCGGCTTCGGGCTCGCTGACGGGCGAGGGGCCGGTGCCGCGGCTCCACGCCGCTTCATCGTCGAGCGTGCTGGTCTGGGTGAAGACGGTCACGCCCGCCTCGAAGCGGTTGATCTTCAGCAGCACCGTGCCGACGTCGGGATCGCCGCGCCGCACGACGGCTGCGGGAATGAACGCGCGGTCGCACAGGCGAATCTGCGCGCTGACCCAGAGTCCGGTGGTGAGCCCCATTACCATGAGGCTTTCATGAAGCGCGCCGTCCGGCCCGTCAAACCCGGGCTTCGCCCTTGCCGAGGCGGACGGGTTCGGCCAATACAGCGCGCTCCATGGCCGATCCTCCTCTCCTCGCGCTCAGCGGCATCCGCTTCCATCTCGGCGACCAGACCATCCTGGCCGGCGTCGATCTCGGCATCGCGCCGGGCGAGCGCCTGTCGCTGGTCGGCCGCAACGGCGCCGGCAAGTCGACCCTGCTGCGCATCCTGGCGGGCGCGCCGATCGCCGATTCCGGCGAGCGCTTCGCCCAGCCCGGCGCCACCGTCGCCACCCTGCCGCAGGAGCCGGATTTCTCCGGTCATGCCACGGTGGCCGACTATGTCGCCTCCGCCCTCACCGATTCGCTGGGGCCGGACGATTATCGCGTCGCCGCCATCCTCGAGGACATGAAGCTCGACAGCGGGCGCGATCCGACCACCCTGTCGGGCGGCGAGGCGCGCCGCGCGGCGCTGGCGCGTGTGCTGATCGGCGAGCCCGACGTCATGCTGCTCGACGAGCCGACCAACCATCTCGACCTGCCGACCATCGAGTGGCTGGAGGAGAAGCTTTCGAGGTGGCGCGGCGCCTATGTGCTGGTGAGCCATGACCGGCGCTTCCTCACCAACCTGTCCCGCGCCGTGCTGTGGCTCGACCGCGGCATCGTGCGCCGCCTCGACAAGGGCTATGGCGAGTTCGAGTCCTGGTCGAACGACATCATCGAGCGCGAGGCGACGGAGCGGCACAAGCTCGACCGGCTGATCGAGCGCGAGACCGAGTGGGCGGGCAAGTCGATCCGCGCCCGCCGCACACGCAACGAGGGCCGCCTGCGCGCGCTCAATGCCCTGCGCCAGCAGCGCAGCCAGCAGATCGGGCCCGTCGGCCGCGCCTCGATCGAGGCCGGCAGCGCCGAGGCCTCGGGCGCGCTGGTCGTGACCGCGCGCAACATCACCAAGCGCTGGGGCGACAAGCCCATCGTCGAGGATTTCTCGACGCGCATCTTCCGCAAGAACCGCATCGGCCTGATCGGACCGAACGGCGCCGGCAAGACGACGCTGCTCAAGATGCTGATGGGTGAACTCGAGCCCGACAGCGGCACGGTGAAGCTGGGCTCGAACCTGATGCCGGTGGTGATCGACCAGCGCCGCATCGGCCTCGATCCCGACAAGACGCCGTGGGAGACGCTGGCCGACCGCAACGACCATGTGCTGGTGCGCGGCCATCTCACCCACGTGATGACCTATCTGCGCGAATACCTGTTCCGCGACGAGCAGGCGCGACAGCCGGTGCGCACCTTGTCGGGCGGCGAGCGCAACCGCCTGCTGCTGGCCAAGGCGCTGGCCGCGCCCTCGAACATGATCGTGCTCGACGAGCCGACCAACGATCTCGACGCCGACACGCTCGACCTCTTGCAGGAGGCGCTCGACGATTACGACGGCACCGTCCTGCTGGTGAGCCATGACCGCGATTTCCTCGACCGGCTCGTCACCTCGACCATCGTGCTCGAAGGCGACGGTACGGCGACCGAGTATGCCGGCGGCTACAGCGACTACGTGGCCCAGCGCGGCCCGAGGGTGGAGCCGACGGGCGTCACGCCGTCACGCGCAAAGGACAAGCCGGCCGCGCCGAAGCCGGCAGCGCAGGGCAAGGCCCGCCTCGGCTACAAGCGCGAACGCGCCTTGGTCGAACTGCCGAAGAAGATCGAAGCCCTGCAGGCCGAGATCGCCACGCTACAAAAGGCGCTGGCCGATCCCGATCTCTACCGCCGCGATCCCAAGTCCTTCCAGACCAAGACCAACCGCATCGGCACCGCCCAAGCCGAGATCGAGACTGCCGAGACGGAATGGCTCGAACTCGAAATGCTGCGCGAGGAATTGAGCGGTTAAAGAAAAAGCCCGTCGTCCTGAGCGGAGCCACCCGCAGGGTGGCGTAGTCGAAGGACCTCTCATCCGGCGCACGGCCTGTTGAAGCGAAAAAAGGTCCTTCGACTGCGCGCCTTGCGCTCCGCTCAGGACGACGGGATTTCTATTTTTTCTTCCGCTCGTAATGCGCCGCGATCATCAGCGCGGTCGCGACGGTCACCTTCTTGCCCGTGGGAATGTGCAGGAACTCGTTCGGCCCATGCGCATTCGAATGCGGCCCGAGCACGCCGGTGATCACGAACTGCGTCTTGGGGAACTTGTCGCCCAGCATGCCCATGAAGGGGATCGTGCCGCCTTCGCCCATGTAGGCGACCGGCTGGCCGAAGGCCTCCTGCGAGGCGTCGTTCACCGCCGTCTCCAGCCATGGCGCCAGCGGCGGCGCGTGCCAGCCGCTCTGGCCGCCTTCGCCGGCATCGAACTCGACGGTCGCGCCATAGGGCGGATCGGACTCCAGCGCCTTCTTCATGGCCTTCACGGCCTCCTTGGCGTCGAGCGTCGGCGGCGTGCGCACGCTGATCTTGGCCTCGGTGTAGGGCAGCAGCACGTTGCCGGCATCGACCGGCTCGGGATAGCCCGCCATGCCCACGGTCGCGAGCTGCGGCCGCCAGGTGCGGTTCAGCACCATCTGGCCGAGATCCTCGACCATCGGCTTGGTCGTGCCGGCGAACGGGAACTTGCGATAGACCTCCTCGCCCAGCACGCGCGCGGCCTCGGAGGCCTGGGCGATGCGCTGCGGCGGGATCTGCACGAACAGCTCCGGCAGCTTCATCTCGCCGGTCGCCTCGTCCTCCAGGCGCGTGAGCAGCGCGCGCGTGATGCGGAAGGAGGAGGGCACGATTCCCGACGCGTCGCCCGAATGCACGCCCTCGTTCAGCACCCGCACCTTGAGCGTGCCGGCCGCGATGCCGCGCAGCGACGTGGTGAGCCACATCCGGTCCCAGTCGCCGCAGCCGGAATCGAGGCAGACGACCAGCGACGGATCGCCGATGCGGTCGAGCAGGTGGTCGACATAGAAGGGCAGGTCGTAGCTGCCGGATTCCTCGCAGCCCTCGATCATGATGACGCAGCGGGTGCGCGGGATGCCCTGCTCCTTGAGAGCCAATAGCGCGGCGAAGCAGGCATAGATCGCGTAGCCGTCGTCGGCGCCGCCGCGGCCATAGAGCTTGTCGTCCTTGCGCACCGGGATCCACGGCCCCATGCCCTCGGCCCAGCCCTTCATCTCGGGCTGCTTGTCGAGATGGCCGTAGAGCAGGACGGTGTCGTCGTTGTCGTCGCCCGGGATCTCGATGAAGATCAGCGGCGTGCGCCCGGGCAGCCGCACCACCTCCATCGTCGCGCCCGCGAAGGCGGCAACGTGCGGCCGCGCCCAGTCGGTCATCAGCGTGACCGCCTGCTCCATGTAGCCGTTCTCCTCCCACTTCGGGTCGAACGACGGCGACTTGTTGGGGATGCGGATGTACTCGGTGAGCGACGGCAGGATCTGGTCGTCCCAGAAGCTGCCGATGAAGGTCTTGATCTGGTCGGGGTTCATGGGCGGGAGTTTAGCCGTGTTCCTCGTTCTTGCTAGGCCAGAAGTTTAAGTGTGGAAGAATAACGATTGTCAGTAAACAAGCCGCGAAGAAGCCGCGGTGGTATCAAAGGTTGTATTCTCTCGTCCAAGATTGGCATACGTTTCGTTGTTTAGGGCTGGGACGCCGCTTGCAGGGGGGCGAAGGCCGACAGAGGTTTGAAGAGCCAGTACTGGCTTCTGAGGTGGAACCGTAGATGGCCGGCACAAACAACCGCGTCGAGTTGAAGCGATATATTCGCTTCCAGCTAGAGCAAATGAGCCAGCGGAATGATCATCATGCATTCGAGGCATTAGCCTTTGAGCTGGCACGTATTCGCATCTGTTCGAATCTGTTGCCTGCGACAGGTCCCGTACAGGCAGGCGGTGATCAGGGGCGAGACTTCGAAACCTTCAGGACTCATCTGGGACGGACGTCAATTGCTGAAAACGCATTTGTAGGCAGAGTAAGCGACAAAAACTTGGTGTTTGCATGCACTCTTAACAAGAATCTCGTGGCTAAGATTGCGTCTGATATTGAAACAATTTTCTCGTCTGGTTCGAAGGTTGATGCTGTCTACTATTTTTCGGTGCCAGATCTTCCAGTTGCCAAGCGCCATTCGCTAATCAAGGAGTGCAAATCAACTCACAGCTCGGAGCTTGAGATATTCGACGGACAAGCCATCTCAGACATGCTTGCAGATGCAGATGCATTCTGGATGGCAACGCAATTCTTGTCGATCCCAACAGAGATGTATCCTCGGGTTGAAGGCTCCGAAGAGTATGAGGAGCTTCGTACCAAGTGGCTCAATGGCGCTCGCAATATCGGGAACTTTGCAGAGTTTCTGGAGGTGAAACGTGGACTTAGGCAGGCGACATTTACTGAGAACATAAAGCCGGATCTCGGGGATTGGATTAAGCTGATGCGCCCGGTCGCGGACGATGTGGAAAGTCAGCTAAGGCGAAATGCACTTTACGAGATATCCGTTGCGCAATTGCGTGGACGAGGAGTACTCGATCCCGAGCGTCAGGCTGTTACAACTTATTTTGCGACATTAGGTGACGAACCTAGTGCAGGTGAACTCGAAGATGCTGGAGTTCTAGTTTCTTACTGCCACTCGGCAACACATATGGGGCGCTTCAATGCTCCGAAGGGGGTGGTCGACCATTGGTTAGAGATGGTGGCTGAGAAGTTGGACCGGGCTCTGAGCAAGCAGAATCTTGCAAGTGAGAGATACATACTTTTGAAGGCTCGCGGCGGAGCTGAGTTGCAGCGCTTCTTCGTTTCGAATTCAAAGGAGCGCGCTAGAAAATGCCTCGAATGGTGGGCACTGGCGCTTGATGTTGCGGAGCATGACCCGTTCTGTGAGGTGCAGAGGTTTGCTGCTATTCTTGAGGTGACGGTTCCGGCATTGGGACGTGAAGAAAAGTTCATTTCGCTAGCTGATCGTGTCGACGAGATAGTCGGGAAGCGCGAAGGTAAAGCAGCCGCTGCAGAGCAGTGTCGTAACAGGGCTATTGCCTACGCGAAGGACGGACAACTTCTGCCCGCTATCGATCAGCTTCAAAGGACAAAGGAAGGTTGGTTTGCGGCAGAGACGATGCAAGGCTCGATATTGGCCATGTATTTGTTGTCGCAATGGTATCTCAAACTAAATCTGCCATTGGCGGCACGATACTATGCGATGATAGCAATGTTTGTCGCGAGCCGCAGTACTGACAAGAATCTCACAAGATATTCTTCTCGCGGAGCGCTGGCTGTCGCTGAGACTTACTTGAAGGCTGGCGGCGGGCGTAGCGCACTTGCGACGATTGCCCTGGCGATGGAACTCCATTTTAACTTTGCTGCGGAGCCAGGTGACCTTGAAAAGCACGAGCATATCGCTGAGGCGATAAGTAATAGCGCAACAATTCGTGCAATGATCTTGAAATGTGCGCCAGATTTACAGCCGCAGGTCGATACTCTGATCGATCGGCTAGGATTACCCGCAGACCTTCGTCAATCAGTCGTAGAAGTCGGAAACCGACCACCATGGGGTAATTATTCGAAGGCAGATGTCGAGGCTCATCTTGCTGCCGAGATCGGCTATTCGCTGTTTACCGACTTGGGGCAGGCGGTTGTCGTGGAATGGCGAGCGCTAGGAATTAGATGGACGATTCGTTGCGATTCGGCGGACCGTTTGGCAGCGGAGGAACTGGCGACAATCCTGCAGATTGTTCAGGTTGATCTGGCAAATGCGGATCTTCTCATCTTGCCGTCAAACGTCGAAGTTGAGTTGTCAGTAGCAAATGTTGATCAGCCGCAGATCGAGCAATTGCCTGATAATGGCCAACTCAGGTGGATGTTGCGGCTGCCAATCGATTGGGAGGCAATATCAGCAAAGGGAGAAATTGAGTATTCATTGGCGATAGTCACGATGATGCTCAATCAGGTTACCGGCCTTTCAGATGAACAGTTCCTATTGGAGCTGGAACAGCGACTTAAGCGGGGCTTGTATCAAAAGGCATTCTGGGTTCGACCGGCGGCGGATATGCTGAAGCAAGCTGCGGAGTTTCGTGAATTCGGCTTCGATCCAACTCTGATAGAGAAACCAAATCAACTAGCTGAACTAAGCCCGTTGGAAGCGCCGGAGCTCGCGTGGCGCACAGGGCCAGCGTCAACCTATTCGAAGGAGGTTGCGAAGGAGCATCTTGAAAACAGGTACCGAAGGATGACTCCATATCTTCGTTCTGTAGCACCAACCTTGATTGCAGACCCCCAAACTCAGATTTTGCTCGAGAATCTGCACCGAAATGGGCTGCTTGACTGGCAGATCATGGCCATCATTTTCAATTTAGGGCTTCAGGCACACATGGCTCGTTTGGGCGTTACCGGGGCGGAGCAAAGTGCTGAAGCTTTCAAGGCGGCATACTTTGAACAACTCGAAGCGTTTGAGAATCAAGAAAATGGCATTTTCGACCCAACTTGGTTGACCAAGGAGGCTGCGGAACTACAGGAAAAAATGCTCACTGTCGCGGCTAGTAAGACCTGGAATGTCAAGAACCGCCGTCAGACACCGGACTTTGTTGCCATCAAGCGGATTCTAGACGAGCGCTTCAATCATTCCTCAGATGATATTGAGCACGAAAACATTTTCCGCTGGTCAAGAGATATCGAGTAGTCGGCTGCGAACCTTGCTCACCTTTGAGCGACGTTGTCTTTTTTCTCCAGCTCGGCTGTGGCGAGTTTCTCTGTCTTTTCCCTCACGGGCTCCTCGTCTTCGACAATGACTTTTACTTCTTCTTTCACGGGCTCTTCTGCTTCCGAGTTCGCAGGCTCCTCGTCGTCGATGACGGCTTTTACTTCTTCTTTCTCGGGCTCTTCTGTTTCCGCGTTCGCAGGCTCCTCGTCCTCGACGACAGCCTTTACCTCTTCTTTGATGGCCTCTTCGGCTTCCGTGTTCGAGGTCTCCTCAGCCTCATCTTCGGCGGGCTTCTCCGCTTCGTCCTTCGCCGGCGTCTCGGCCTCGTCCTTCGCAGGCTCCACCGGCTCAACGTTGGCTGGATCGAACCATGTCGCTGCTTTGTCGAAGGCGGCGACGAGGGCGGCGGCTTCGGTCGGATCGACCAGGGTTTCGAAGCCGTGGAGGATGTTGTTGCGGATGCGGCGCAGCGTATCGAGCTGGCGTAGCCGGTCCTTCGACAGGTTGAAGCGCGTCGCCTCGAACAGGCTTTCGAGTGTGGCGGTCCGGTCGTCGGCCATGTCGGCCTGGCGCTTGACCTCGCGTTCGAAGTTCACGGCGGCGTTCAGCACCGCCTGGTAGGGCATCTTGAGGTCGAGCAGCTGCTTCGGCGCCAGCGCCTCCACGGGGGTCCGCTTGGTGGGGGCGTGGGCGAGGTTGCGGAACAGCGGGCGCTGGCCGTCTTCCGGCTTTTCCGGCTCGGGTTCGGGCAGGGCGCCTTGCTCCTTCAGCTCCTCGATGCCGACCCGGATGCTGACGAAATCGTTGGCGGGCTTGGGGGCAGGCTTCGGGTCGGGCTTCGCCGCAGGCTCGGGGACGAGCGCCGGAACGGGAACAGGGGCCGGCTCCTCGACCGGCTTGGCGACGGGCTCGACGATCGGCTCGACCGTCGGCGCGGCGATGAGCGCGGGCGCGGGCTCCGGTTCCTTCTCCGGCGCTTTCTCGGGGGCGGGGAGCTTCAGGGGCTCGGGAGCGGGGGCGCTGACGGCGGCCGGCGCCGGTGCCTCGGCCCGGGCCGACCGCGCGGCGCGCAGGACCAGCCCTTGCGCCGCCAGGATGCAGAAGAACGCCACGCCGCCGGCCGTCACGCCGTCGAGCGGCATCTGCTTGGCCTGGGCCACCAGCGTGCCGTAGGCGGCGCCGCCGGCCAGCGGCAGCACCAGCTCTTTCAGCACGCGTAGCGCGATTGGCGTACTGCCCGCCTTCTTCTTGTCCATCGACCCCAATCCATTCGCTCCGGCCCACGCGCGGCCGGTAAAAGCCGGCGCCCTACTAACAAACCTCGGCAGTGCGACCAAGCGCCAGGGCAAGCGGAGGGGGGGGAGAAGCGTCCCCCGCCTCAGTTGACGCCAACGGACCTGTCCGCTACCCCCACGCCACCCCGAAGGACCCCCAAAAAGTGCCCGATTCCGCCGCTCTTCCCGCTTCCGACGCCCGCCTGGCCGGCCATCCCGCCGGGCTCAGGCGCACGTTTGCGATCATCTCGCATCCCGACGCCGGCAAGACGACGCTGACGGAAAAGCTGCTGCTGTTCGGCGGCGCCATCCATGTCGCGGGCGCCGTGAAGGCGCGCGGCGAGGCTAGGCGGGCGCGCTCGGACTGGATGAAGATCGAGCAGCAGCGCGGCATCTCGGTCACCACCTCGGTGATGCATTTCGAGTATGGCGGCGCCGTCTTCAACCTGCTCGACACGCCGGGCCATGAGGACTTCTCCGAGGACACCTACCGCACGCTGACCGCCGTCGATTCGGCGGTGATGGTGATCGACGCCGCCAAGGGCATCGAGGCGCGCACCCGCAAGCTGTTCGAGATCTGCCGCCTGCGCGACGTGCCGATCATCACCTTCATCAACAAGATGGACCGCGAGTCCAGGGACCCGATCGAGCTCCTGGACGAGGTCGCCTCGACCCTGGCGCTCGACGTCTCGCCCATGACCTGGCCGACCGGTTCGGGCCAGAACTTCAAGGGCACCTATGATCTCAACAACAACCGCATGCTGGTGTTCGACAACACCGACCGGAGCCGCATCGGCGAGGTGATCGAGAACTACACGATCGCCGATCCCAACTTCGCGGACGAGGTCGAGCTGGTGCGCGCGGGCTATCCCGCGTTCGATCTCGAAAGCTATCGCGCCGGCCACCTGTCGCCGGTGTTCTTTGGCTCGGCCTACAACAATTTCGGCGTGAAGGAATTGCTCGACGCGATCGCCGCCTGGGCGCCGCCGCCGCGGCCGCAGCCCGCCGAGCCGCGGCCGATCGAGCCGACCGAGCCCAAGGTTTCGGGCTTCGTGTTCAAGGTCCAGGCCAACATGGACCCCAACCATCGCGACCGCATCGCCTTCCTGCGCCTGTGCAGCGGCAAGTTCCGCCGCGGCATGAAGTTGACGCAGATGGGCACGTCGAAGGTTCTGTCGGTCAACTCGCCGATCCTGTTCTTCGCCCGCGAGCGCGAGATCGTCGACGAGGCCTGGCCCGGTGACATCATCGGCATTCCCAATCACGGCGTGCTGCGCGTCGGCGACACGCTGACCGAGGGCGAGACGCTGAAGATCGTCGGCATCCCGAACTTCGCGCCGGAAATCCTGCGCCGCGTGCGGCTGGAGGACCCGATGAAGTCCAAGCAGCTCCGGCGCGCGCTCGAGGATCTGGCGGAAGAGGGTGTGACCCAGGTGTTCCGCCGGGTCATCGGCGGCGACCATATCGTGGGCGTCGTCGGCGAACTGCAGCTCGACGTGCTCAAGACCCGCGTCGAGGCCGAGTACAACGTCCATATCGACCTCGAGCCCGCGCCGTTCGAAACCGCGCGCTGGATCTCGGCCGAGACCAAGGCCGATCTGGAGGAGTTCATGTCGGCCAATCGCGGCGGCATGTCCGAGGACCGCGACGGCTCCCCGGTGTTCCTGGCCCGCAACGCCTGGGAGCTGGGCTACATCGCCGAGAAAAGCCCCAAGGTGAAGTTCTCGGATATTCGCGAGCGTTCTTAACTCAACCTGTCGTCCTGAGCGCAGCGAAGGACCTTGCGGAGCGACCGGAGTACTCCGTGGCTCGCGCGAGATCCTTCGCTGCGCTCAGGATGACTTGGAGGGCGACCAGCCGTAGGCTTTGGCGCAGGCGCCGCCCATCAGCATCGCGCGTTCGCTGTCGCTGAGCGTCTTGGTTTCCAGGAACGGCTTCACCGCGTCCTCGTAGTTCACGACGGCGAAGGCGCGGGTCCAGTCGGTGCCCCAGAGGCAGCGCTCGAAGCCCCAGGCGTCGAAGATGCGCTTCAGCGGGTCCCAGATGTCGGGGAACGGATAGGGCTGCCTGGAGAGCGTGCAGGCGCCGCTGATCTTGATCACGGCGTTCGGGCGCCTGGCGAGGTCGAGGATCTTCGGCAGGTCGGCCCAGGGCTCGGCGGGCGCCGGCGGGACGCGCGGCTGCAGGATGCCGAGATGGTCGACGATGAAGCGCGTCTCGGGATGGCGATCGATGATCTGCATGCCTTCGTCGACCCGGCCCCAGAACAGGAAATTGAGCGGCAGGTCGTACTGGACGGCGGCCTTGCAGATGCGGTCGAGGCCGGGATGGTCGGCGCCGCGCTTTTCCTCCTCGCGCAGGAAGATGCGGATGCCGACGGCGCCCTGCGTCTCCTTCCACTTGGCGATCACGTCGGCCACGTTCTCGTCGTCGGGATCGACCGGCTTTACGATGGCCATGCGGTTTGGATGGCGGCGCGCCACGTCCTCGGCGTAGCTGGCGTCATAGCGGTACGTCGCGAAAGGCGAGATCATGATCGCGCCGTCGACGCCGACCGCGTCCATCGCCGCCACCATCTCGTCGCCAGTCACGTGCGCGGGCCAGTTCGGCACGGTGGCCCATGGCCGTTGCAGCGTATTGGCCTCGTAGGCATGGACCTGGGAATCGATGATCGGCATGGCGCGTTTCCTTTCTCTTGTTACTTCTTCTTCCGTTCCGTCACCGGCACCGTCACTTCGTCGGTGCGCAGCTTCTCGAGCGCTCCCGTGTCGAGGCCGAGCAGTTCGCCCAGCACCGCATCGGTATGCTGCCCCAGGGTTGGCGCCGGGCGCTTGATCTCCGACTTGCCGCCGGTGTGGAGGCGGATGGGCGAGATCGGCACACGCGTCTTGCCGCGGCGCGGATGGTCGACATCGACCCAGAAGCCGCGCGCCTCGAGATGCGGATCGTAGGCGACCTCGCGCGCGGTCTTCACCGGGGCGCAGGGGACACGCGCTTCGGTGAGCGCGGCCAGCACTTCGTCTTTCGACTTGGGCAACGTCCAGGCGCCGACCGCATCGTCGATCAGGTCCATGTTCCGGGCGCGGCCGGGTGTGGTCGCGAACTCGGGATTGGCGAGCCAGTCCTGGCGGCCCAGCATCTCGCACATCGACGTCCAGTGCCGCTCGGCCGAGGTGAAGATCGCGACATAGCCGTCGCGGCAGCGATAGGTGTTGTAGGGCGCCATGGCGAGCGCGGGGTGACGGTTGCCGGTGCGGTCGGGCACGTTCTTGTCGCCGTCCATCACCGCGCCCAGCGCCGAGGCGATCGAGATCGCGCCGGCCTCGTGCATGGCGACCTCGACCCGCTGGCCCTTGCCCGTGCGCTCGCGCTGCACGAGCGCGCCCAGGATGCCGGCGCAGAGATGGATGCCCGCGAGGAAGTCGCAGACCGCGGCGCCGGCCTTGGTCGGCGGCCCGTCGGCGTCGCCGGTGGCGTTGGTGATGCCGCTCATCGCCTGGATGGTGACGTCCATGGCGGCGAGGTCGCGATAGGGACCGTCGAGGCCAAAGCCCGAACTGCCGCCATAGACCAGGCGCGGGTTCAGCTTGCTCAGCACGTCGTAGCCCAGTCCGAGCCGGTCCATGACGCCGGCGGCGAAGTTCTCGATCAGCACGTCGGCCTTGGCGACGAGGTCGAGGAAGATCTCCTTGCCGCGCGGCTGCTTGAAGTCGAGGACGACCGACTCCTTGTTGGAGTTCAGCATGACCAGCGGATAGGGCTCGACCTCGCGCTTGCGGCGGCGCACCACGTCGCCCTCCGGCGGCTCGATCTTGAGCACGCGCGCGCCCATGAAGGCCAGCTGCAGCCCGCAATAGGGGCCGTTGTAGATCTGGCCGAGATCGAGGACGAGCATCCCGTCGAGGGGGCGGCGGATGGTCATGGCGTTTCTCCGGTAGGCTTGCTCGAACTGTAACGCGATCCGGCGGCGCGGGCAGTGCGGAGTGCGTCTCCGGTCCGTTGTGCGAGGGGACAGGGCGCTTTATGAGGAGCGGATCATGAGCATCATCACGCGAATCGACTGCGGCCCGCGCATGAGCGAGGCCGTCATCCTGGGCAACCGCATCCACTGCTCGGGCATGATCCCCGAGGATACGAGCCTCGACATCACCGGCCAGGTGCAACAGGCGCTGGCCGAGATCGACTCGCTGCTGGCCAAGGGCGGCAGCGACAAGTCGAAGATCCTCACCGCCACGATCTGGCTGAGCGATATCTCCGATTTTGCCGCCATGAATAAAGTTTGGGACGCCTGGGTCGTGCCGGGCCACACGCCCGCCCGCGCCACCGTCGAGGCGCGGCTGAACGACCCCGACATGAAGGTCGAAATCATGGTCGTCGCGGCGATCTAAGATCCTGCGAGGCCCAGATCCTCCAACGCACCACCACTCCACGGGAGGAAGATCGATGCTCGACCATGTATTTGTCACCGTTCGCGACGTTCGTCGGTCGATCGCCTTCTACGAGCGGGCGCTTGCGCCGCTGGGGATCGGCCATGTGCTCGATTACGACGGCAGGGATGGGCCACCGGGCCATCCAGACCTGAAAGGGTTCGGCCGCGAGGGTCGCGTGTTCTTCTAGCTCAGGCCCGGCCAGGCCGATAGCCGTGCGACCCATGTTGGCTTCGTGGCGTCCAGTGAGGCCGAGGTCGATGCGTTCCATATGGCCGCCGTTGCGGCCGGAGCGACCGACAATGGCGCGCCGGGTCCGCGGCTGCACTACGATCCACGTTACTACGCTGCCAACGTCTTGGATCCTGACGGTTACAGCCTCGAAGCCGTCTACAAATCCTGGCAGCATCCTTTCCGGTAAAGCCTTTACGGGTGCAGCCCGTGATCTGCTAAGGTCCCGCCGCTTCGAATTCCAAGAAGGAGAAAGTCTATGAGCGTCACCCGCATCAACGCCGGCGCCCGCATGAGCAGCGCCGTGGTCCACGGCAACACGGTCTATCTCGCCGGCCTCACCGCCGACGACGCCAAGGCCGACGTGAAGGGCCAGACCAAGCAGATCCTCGACAAGGTCGACAAGTTCCTGGCCGAAGCCGGCACCGACAAGTCGAAGGTGCTCTCCGCCAACATCTGGCTGACCGACATCTCGACCTGGAGCCAGATGAACGAGGTGTGGGACGCCTGGGTCTCCCCCGGCAACGCCCCGGCCCGCGCCACCGTCGAAGCCAAGCTCGCGGCGCCGGGTCTCAGCGTCGAGATCATGATCCAGGCCGCCAAGTAAGCGCGTACCTGTTTCGAGACGAAGGGCCGGCATCCGCCGGCCCTTTTGCTTTTGGGGGCGCTGTCTTGACGAAATTGCCCGGCGTCGGCTTCTATTCGCCCGAACTCTGGGGAGAGGGTAGATGGTGGTGAAGAGCGTACTGGCGGGCCTGTGCCTGGCGGGCCTATGCCTCGCGGGATTGTCTTCGGTGGCGCTGGCGCAGAACGCGCAGCCTTACGGCAAGGGCTTCGACAGCTGGAACTTCTCGCGGACGAAGGAGCCGAGCGGCGTCACCAATTGCCGTGCCTTCCGTCGTGTCGGCGGCCGCGACGACATCATGGCGATGCGCACCGACGGCCACTCCTATCTCAGCGTCCGCGCCGAAGGTCGCAAGGGCAAGTTCCCCAACTCCATCGTCGTTCCCCTGCGGGAGCCGGCGAACGGCATGCAATGGGATCTCGCGATCGAGGCCGACGGGAAGCGCATGTGGGTCGTGATGCCGCCGGCGGCCATCGAGATCATCGCCGCCAAGGGCGGCTACAGCATGCTGCTGGGCGGCAGCGAGGACCGCGACGACGTCAACCTCGGCAAGAGCGCCCCCGCCGCCTGGAAGCGCGTCAAGGAATGCATCGTCGACTCGGGCGGGTGATTTGGGCCTCGCGGCTGAAATCCAAGGGTCCCTGGCTGCGCTCGGGATGACATCTCTTGCTGAACCGGCGCACTGCGCCACTGCCCACAAGATTGTCATCCCGAGCGAAGCGAGGGACCTTTCGCTTTCTGCAAGGCGCGATCGCACGGCCGGAAAGCGGCGATCCGCAGCTAGTTGATCGGCCCGATGATCTTGCCCGGGTTCATGATGTTGTCCGGGTCGATCGCCTTCTTGATCGCGCGCATCAGCGACATCGCCTCGCCGTGCTCGGCGTAGAGATACTTGATCTTGCCGATGCCGACGCCGTGCTCGCCGGTGCAGGTGCCGCCGAGATGCTGGGCGCGCGCCACCATGCGGTCGTTCAGCGCCTCGGCCTTGGGCAGGTAGGTCGGGTCGCTGGGATCGACCATCATGGTGAGATGGAAGTTGCCGTCGCCGACATGGCCGACGATCGGCGCGTAGAGGCCGTTGGCCTGGATGTCCTTCTGCGTCTCGAGGATGCATTCGGCGAGCTTGCTGATCGGCACGCAGACGTCGGTCGCCCACATGCCCCAGCCCGGCTTGTAGGCCTTGGCGGCCCAGGCGGCGTCGTGGCGGGCCTGCCACATCCTGCTTCGTTCCTCGGCCTGGTTGGTCCAGGCGAAGTCGCCGCCGCCATGCTCGGCGGCGATGGCCTGCACCATCTCGGCCTGTTCCTTGGTGCCGGCCTCGGTGCCGTGGAATTCCAGCAGCAGCAGGTTCTTCTGCGGCAGCGTGAGCTTTGAATACTGGTTCACCGTGTCGACCGTGTAGGTGTCCATCAGCTCGATGCGCGCCACCGGGATGCCGGACTGGATGGTCTGGATCACCGTGTTGACCGCGCCCTCGAGACTGTCGAACGCGCAGGTCGCGGCGACCATCGATTCCGGCGTGCCGTAGAGGCGAAGCGTGATCTCGGTAATGACGCCCAGCGTGCCCTCGGAGCCGACGAACAGCTTCACCAGGTCGTAGCCCGCGCTCGACTTCCGCGAGCGGCGGCCCAACTGCATGATCCGGCCGTCGGGCGTCACGACCTGCAGCGACAGCACGTTCTCGCGCATCGTGCCGTAGCGCACGGCGTTGGTGCCGGAGGCGCGGGTGCTGGTCATGCCGCCGATCGAGGCGTCGGCGCCGGGATCGATCGGGAAGAACAGGCCGGTCGCGGGGAGATACTCGTTCAGCTGCTTGCGGGTGACGCCGGGCTGCACGATCACGTCGAGGTCGGCCTCGTTGACCTGCAGGATCTTGTTCATGCGGCTGACGTCGAGCGAGATGCCGCCGTTGGGGGCGCTGATATGGCCCTCCAGCGAGGTGCCGGTGCCGAACGGGATGATCGGGGTCTTGTGGCGGGCGCAGAGCTGGACGATCTGCTGCACTTCCTCGGTCGATTCGGCGAAGACCACGGCGTCGGGCAGGTGGGCTTCGTGATACGAAATGTCCTTGCCATGCTGTTCGCGCACCGCGTGCGCGGTGCTGACCCGGTCGCCGAACAGCGCCCTGAGCTCGGCGATCGTGGCATCGACGTTGAGGGGTCTCGCCTGGGCCGCTACAGCCATGTTCGTTCTCCTAGCGTAAGCCGTTTGGATACGCTCAAATGCGGCCAAAGCCAACCTGAGGAAACCGCCCCATGCGCGACGTCTACATGATCGGCGCCTACACCACCGTCTTCAAGAAGCACCCCGGCCTGAGCTTCGGCGACCTCGCCCGCGAGGCCTATCTGGGCACCCTGGCCGATGCCGGCATGGACAAGGGCAGCGACATCGAGACCGGCTGGCTGGGCAATTGCGGCATGGGCTTCTGGGGCCAGAACTCGATCCGCGGCCAGGCGCTGTTCCAGCCGCTGGTCGAGGAGGGGCTGTTCCCCGAGCGGGTGCCGATGTTCAACGTCGAGAATGCCTGCGCCACCGCCTCGACCGCCTTCATGGGCGCCTGGAAGGACGTGCTGGCCGGCACCCACGAGCTCACCTTCTGCCTCGGTGTCGAGAAGCTGTTCAGCCCGGAGGCGCCCGAGCGTACGGCCGGCCTGTTCAACCAGGGCTACATCACCAGCCAGCACGACCGGCTGGTCGAGGAGATGAACCGGGTGGGCAAGATGGTCGGCTCGGAGTTCAAGCCGGGCGATGACCGCACCATCTTCATGGATACCTATGCCATGCAGGCCAAGTGGCACATGTGGAAGTACGGCACGACGCAGGCCCAGATCGCCGCCGGCGCGGCCAAGAACCACAATTACGGCGCGTTGAACGAGAAGGCCCAGTACCGCTTCCAGATGACGCCGCAGTCGGTGATGGAGGACCGCCCGGTGTCGTTCCCGCTGACCCGCGCCATGTGCGCGCCGATCGGCGACGGCGCCGCGGCCGCCTTGTTGTGCTCGGCGGAGTATCTCGAAAAGCAGCCGAAGCAGGTCCAGGACCGCGCCATCAAGATCGCGGGCGTCGGCTTCTCGGGCGGCATGTACCGCAACCTCGACGAACCCGGCCTCACGCGGGCAGCCGCCGACAAGGCCTACAAGATGGCGGGCCTCGGGCCGGAGGACATCGACGTCGCCGAGGTCCATGACGCCACCAGCTTCTGCGAGATCTACCAGTGCGAGATGCTGCGCTTCTGCCCCGAGGGCGAAGGTGGCAAATTCGTCGAATCGGGCGCCACCGGGCCGGGCGGCAAGCTGCCGGTGAACACGTCGGGCGGCCTGGTCTCCAAGGGCCATCCGGTGGGCGCCACCGGCCTGTCGATGCTGGCCGAACTCGCCACGCAGCTGCGCGGCGAGGCCGGCGCGCGCCAGGTGGAAGGGGCCAAGGTCGCGCTCGCCGAGAATGGCGGCGGCGTGATCGGCATGGAGGAGGCCGTGGCCTCCGTCGTGATTCTCAAGAAAGAGTAGAGGAAAGACATGACAATCCGCTTCGACAATCGCGTCGCCATCGTCACCGGCGCGGGCAACGGGCTCGGCCGCGCGCATGCGCTCCTGCTGGCCAGCCGCGGCGCCAAGGTGGTCGTGAACGATCCGGGTGGCGCGGTCGACGGTAAAGGCGGTGGCCACGCCGCGGCCGACAAGGTGGTGGACGAGATCAAGGCGGCGGGCGGCATCGCCGTCGCCAACTACGATTCCGTCGCCGAGGCCGCGACCGCCGCCAACATCGTGAAGACCGCCGTCGATGCCTTCGGCACGGTCGACATCGTGGTCAATAATGCGGGCGTGCTGCGCGACAAGACGTTCCACAACATGACGACCGAGGATTTCGAGTTCGTCGTGAAGGTCCACTTCCTCGGCACCGCCTATGTGACGCATGCGGCCTGGCCGATCCTGCGCGCCAAGGCCTATGGCCGCATCGTCGTGACGTCCTCGAACTCCGGCATCTACGGCACCTTCGGCCAGTCCAACTATGGCGGCGCCAAGCTCGCGGTCGTGGGCTTCATGAACGCGCTGCGCCTGGAAGGCCAGAAGTACAACATCATGATGAACGCGCTTGCGCCGATCGCGGCCACGCGCATGACCGAGAGCCTGATGACGCCGGAGGCGCTGGCCAAGCTGAGGCCCGAGTTCGTCTCGCCGATGGTCGCCTATCTGTGCAGCGAACAGTGCCAGCGCACCGGCGACATCTGGAGCGCCGGCGCCGGCACCTTCGCGCGCATCGAGTATCGCGAGGCCGAGGGTCTGCGCATCGATGGCCGCGCGCCGACCATCGAGGATGTGGCCGACAATATCGAGAAGATCGCCGACGTCTCGGCCAGCCGCGTCTTCCGCACCTCCGGTGAGGAAGTCGCCGCCGTCGTGAGCGGCTCCTGAGCGGCGAGGCGTCTCCCGCCATCGCACCGGCAGCGGATCGGCTGCTGCCGGTCGGGAAATGGCTGCTGCGGGAAGGCCGGCTCATCAGGAGGCCGGACGCCTTCATCGAGCAGCTGATGAACCGCGTGCTCGAGGCTGGCGTGCCGGTCTGGCGCATGTATGTCGGCCTTCAGCTCGTCCATCCGCAGCTCCAGGCGATGGGCTATCTGTGGCGGCGCGGCGAGCGTGTCGAGTCGATCACCCGCGCCTACGGCGTGCAGTTCACCCCGGCCTATATCGGCAGCCCGATCCAGGAAGTGCGGGAAGGGGGAACGCCGGTCCGCTACCGGCTCGATCGCCTGACCGAGCGCCACCATCACGTGCTGCACGAGGTGAAGGAGGGTGGCGGCACCGATTACTTCTCGCTGCCGATGCACATCCGCCGCGACGGGCCGCTGCCGGTCGTGGCCTTCGCGACCGACCGCAAGGAGGGCTTCAGCGAGGCCGACATCGACGATCTCACGCGCCTCGTCGACATGATGGGCGCCGTGACCGAGATGCACATCGAGGAGAGCGTCGCCCAGACCGTCGCCCAGACCTATCTCGGCCGCCATGTCGGCGAGCGCATCCTGCACGGCATGATCCGCCGCGGCGACGGCGAGGAGATTCGCGCGGTGCTGTGGTTCTCCGACCTGCGCGATTTCACCGGCCTCAACGAGCGCCTGCCGCCCGACCAGGTGCTCGAGTTGCTGAACAACTATTTCCAGCTGGTGGGCGACGCGCTGTCCAAGCACGGCGGCGAGATCCTGAAGTTCATCGGCGACGGTGTGATGGCCTATTTCCCGGCCGAGGATGCGCTGTTCATGCCGATGGTGACGGCCGCCGCTCTGGACGCCGCGCGCCAGTTGATCTCCGACGCCGAAGCCGCCAACGAGGCCCGCGCCACCGCCGGCGCCGAGCCGATCAGGTTCGGCATCGGGCTCCATGTCGGCACGGTGACCTTCGGCAACATCGGCACCGAGGACCGGCTCGACTTCACCGTCATCGGCTCCGCCGTCAACCGCGCCTCGCGGCTGGAGGGCCTCACCAAGGCGCTGGGCGTCCGCGTCTGTGCCTCCGCCGAATTCAACGCCGATTGCCCGCGGCCGATGAAGTCTCTGGGCAAACACCGCCTGCGCGGCGTCCGCGAGCCGGTGGAGATCTTCACGCTGCCGGATTGAATTGCTTCCCCATTCAGATGGGGAAGTGCCCCGTCTTACGGGGCGATGGGGTCATGGGCGTTTCAAGGATATGACCCCTCCGACGGCGAAGCGGCTTGGTTACAAGCCGTGAGGCGCCACCACCTCCCCATTTGAAGGGGGAGGAGAAGAGGAAGATCAAACCTTCGTCTTCCAGCCTTCGATCCAGGTGAGGGCTTCCTCGTCGGGCAGGGGCTGTTCCGAGGCGTCGATTTCGAGGCGGTCGCCGACCTTCCGGGCGCCGCACAGTTCCAGGACCTGGTCGACCTTCTTGCCGCCGCCGCAGAACGTGTCCTGGTAGGTCATGTCGCCCAGCGCGATGACGCCGTAGCGGTGGCCCGACAGGTCGGGCCTGTCGCGCTGCAGCGCCTCCACGAGTGGCAGGATGTTGGTCGGGATGTCGCCCGAGCCGTGGGTCGCGCAGACCACGAGGAGCACGTCGTGCGCCTGCAGGTCGGCAGCGGTCGCGGCCTTGTCGGTGACGTCGACGGCGTGCCCGGCACTCGCCAGCACGGGTTGCAGCGCGTCGGCCACCATCTGGGCATTGCCCGATTCGGTGCCGACCAGGATGAGGATCGTGGCCATGCTCCCGGATACGGGACGGAGTGCCGCGATGCGACGCGACCGGATGGCGCGGCAGATTCCGCCATGCCAGTCTCGCAGCCATGGAAGAAACGCCCGTTCTGTCCGCCCTCGAGGGCGGCATCCTGACCCTGACGCTCAACCGCCCGCAGCGGCTGAACGCCATGAGCCATCAGCTGATCGACGTCATGAACGCCGAGCTGAAGCGCGCCCGCGAGGACGATGCGGTGCGCGCGGTGCTGCTGACCGGCACCGGCCGCGGCTTCTGCGCCGGCGCCGATCTGGCGGGCGGTGGCCCCGGCGATGCGTCGGCCTCCGGTCCCCGCGATGTCGGCGCTGCGATGGACCGCCTCTTCAACCCCATGATCCGGGCCATGCGCGAGCTCCCCAAGCCGATCGTCGCCGCGGTCAACGGCGTGGCGGCGGGCGGCGGCGCCAACCTGGCGCTGGCCTGCGATATCGTGATCGCCGCGCGCTCGGCGCGCTTCGACCAGGCCTTCGTCCGCATCTCCCTGATCCCCGACTTGGGCGGCACCTGGTTCCTGCCGCACACGGTGGGCGACGCCCGGGCCCGCGCGCTGGCGATGCTCGGCGCCTCGGTGCCGGCCGAGGAGGCCGCACGCATGGGCATGGTCTGGCAGGTCGTCGACGATGCGGCGCTCATGGACGAGGCCGGCAAGATCGCGAGGAAGCTCGCCAGCGGCCCGACCCGCTCCTATGCCGCGATCAAGGGCGCGATCAACGCCGCCGCCACCAATACTCTCGACCAGCAGCTCGACCTCGAACGCGACCGCCAGCGCGAACTCGGCCAGAGCGAGGATTTCAAGGAGGGCGTCGCGGCCTTCCTCGCCAAGCGCGCCCCCAATTTCACCGGACGTTGAGAGACGAAAGATGACCTACGAGAAGATCGAGATCGCCAAGGAAGACGGCCTCGCCACGCTGACGCTGAACGCGCCGGACCGGCTGAACGCCGTGTCGCGCAAGATGATCGGCGAACTGAAACAGTGCTGGGAGGAACTCGCCGCCGACGCCTCGGTGCGCGCCGTGCTGCTGACCGGTGCGGGCCGCGGCTTCTGCGCCGGCGCCGACCTCGCCGATCCCGATCGTGCGAAAGGCGCCATCTCCGATTCGGGCGAGGCGCTCGACAAGTTCTTCAATCCCGTCATCCGCCTGATGCGCGGGATTCCCAAGCCGATCGTGGCGGCGGTGAACGGCCCGGCGGCCGGCGTCGGCATGAGCTTCGCGCTCGCCTCCGACATCGCCATCGCCGGCAAGTCCGCCTCCTTCCTGCAGGCCTTCGCCCGCATCGGCCTGCTGCCCGACGGCGGCAGCACCTGGTTCCTGCCGCGCCTGGTGGGCGAGCAGCGGGCGCGGGCGCTGGCCATGCTGGCGCCGCAGATCAGCGCGCAGCAGGCCAAGGACTGGGGCCTGATCTGGGACGTGGTCGAGGACGCCGACCTCATGAAGACGGCGGGCGACCTCGCGCGCCGTCTGGCCGACGGACCGACGATGTCGCTCGCCCGCATCAAGGAGGCGATGAACCGCGCCAGCGGCAACACGCTCTCCCAGCAGCTCGACGTCGAGCGCGACTTCCAGCGCGAGCTGGGCAAGAGCGAGGATTTCAAGGAAGGCGTCGCGGCCTTCCTCGCCAAGCGCAAGCCCGCCTTCAAGGGCAAGTAAGAACGAAAAGAACCACGGGAGAGACGACCATGACGACGCCGTTCAAGGAGATCGCCTCGGGCCTGAAGTTTCCCGAGGGCCCGGTGGCCATGCCGGATGGCTCGGTCGTCCTGGTCGAGATCGCGCGCGAGACGCTCACGCGCGTCACGCCGGACGGCAAGCAGCACGTCATTGCCAAGCTGGGCGGCGGCCCCAACGGCGCGGCGATGGGGCCCGGCGGCAAGATCTACGTCACCAACAATGGCGGCTTCAACTGGATCGAGCGGCCGGGCGGCCGGTTGTTTCCCGGCACCGCGCCCGCCTCGTACAAAGGCGGTTCGATCCAGGTGGTCGACCCGGAGACCGGCGCGTTCGAGACGCTGTACGACAGCTGCGACGGCCGCAAGCTGAACGGCCCCAACGATCTGGTGTTCGACGATGCCGGCGGCTTCTGGTTCACCGACCTGGGCAAGACGCGCGAGTACGACAACGATCGCGGCGCCGTCTACTACGCCAGGGCCGACGGCTCGAAGATCGAGCAGAAGGTGTTTCCGCTGGAGCGTCCCAACGGCTGCGGCCTCTCGCCCGACGGCAAGACGCTCTACGTCGTGGAGACGCCGACCGCGCGCCTCTGGGCGTTCGACCTGTCGTCGCCCGGCGTCATCAAGGACGCCAACGGCCCCTATCGCGGCGAGAAGGGCCGGGTGGTGGCGGGCCTCGGCGGCTATCAGATGTTCGATTCCCTGGCCGTCGATTCCGCCGGCCACGTCTGCGTCGCGACCCTGATCACCGGTGCCGTCTCCGACATCTCGCCCGACGGAAACTCGGTGACGCAGCACAAGCTCCCCGACCCGATGGTCACCAACGTCTGCTTCGGCGGACCGGACCTGCGCACCGCCTACGCTACCCTGTCGATGACCGGCAAGCTGGTCAGCTTCGAGTGGCCGCGCCCGGGCCTGAAGCTCGAGTATCTGAACAAGTGACCAAGTTGTCTTGAATTCCGGGACCGGGATTGACACGGTGGCTTTTGAACGAGAGAATCAAGACTACTGATACGGGTATCCAGATTCAGTTGTTCGAAGCACTCAAGGGCCTTTTCCGCAAGCCGCGCGCCTCTTATGAGGTGGCACAGCTCCCTTGGGCGGGGCGGACCGAAGAAGAGATGGTGGCCAAGCTCGCCATCATCAGCTTGCATCATTCCCTGCTCAACGTGCTGAAGAACGAACGCGGCATCCATTCCGAGACGCTGATGGTCGCTATTGGTGCGATCGCCGGGCATGCTGCGGCCTATGCGGTTTGGGAGACGATGATCAAGCCGGGCCATCTCCAGCTCGGGCGGGACATCCATACCGTCGAAGTCAAGGGAAGCAGCGACAAGTTCTATTTCGGAAACAGCATCAACGCGTTCCTTGTTCCGGAAAAGCCGGAGACCTTACCCTTGTGGAATCAGATTGCGGGGAGCGCTGTCGCCACCGGAGTGCCTGCTGCGGAATTGCCGGACGTTCGCGAGATGTTCAGGCACAATGCCGATGCGGTCGGCACGCCGGCCTTCGGAATCGTACGTGCGCCTGACGATCACATGCCCGGTTGGACGGCCCCTCAGGCGATCAATGCTCTCTGGCATTTCGTCAAGCCCATCCTCGGACGCGCAGACAATCCTGGCTATGCTGGCTACAGCGTTCCTGTCGAGCAATGGCCGCTGGTGGTGGCTATTGTAGCTGGCCAATACGTGACAATGGCCAAGGATGTCCTGAATCCGCAGCTGTCTGTGCGCTTCATCATGGAAGCGGCGATCGCCACTTCCAAGATGGATCCAAACTCTGTGCTTCAGGTGGGGCCCGAACGATCGGCCTGATGCCGGCCTGGAACCGGTATCGACCTTGGCCCCGCCGCGACGAGCCCTTGAGCCCCTGGCGACATGATCAGCCTATGTCACCGGGGCCCCGCTCATGTCATCGCCGGCATCACCCCTTGGTCTGGCCCCGCACCTCGCGGCTGGCGACGACCTTGCCGGCGGCATAGGCCTCGTGGTTGGCGTCGACCTCGGAGAGCTTGTAGCGGTAGTTCACCATCATGCCGTAGGACTGCTTGAACCCGTTGGCGCTGGTGTCGCCCAGCCAGTTCAGCCGCTCGACGACGGCGCCGTTGCCGAGGTGGAAGTGCGCCACCCGGTCGAGCGCGCGGCCCTTGTCGGTGGCGGTGAGATAGACGGCGGCGAGCCGCGTCAGGATCGGGCGCAGCGCCTTGTCGATGGCCGGCACCTCCCACCAGTTCGGACGCCCCAGCAGCTTAAGGACGGCCGCGGCGCCGTAGGCCTCGTCGATGACCGGCCCCAGCGAGGCGATTTCGGTCTGGGTCAGCGCGCCATCGCCTTCGGTCTTGAAGCGGTGCTCGACATGCTGGCGCAGGCCGGGGATCGGCGACAGGGTCGCGAAATCCTTGATGTTGGGCAGGTCGCGCGAGAGCTGGTCGGCGACGCGCTTGATCAGGAAGTTGCCGAAGCTGATGCCGGCCAGACCCTGCTGGCAGTTCGAGATCGAGTAGAAGATCGCGGTGTTGGCGCGCCTGGGATCGTGCGTCTCGTCGCGCGCGTCGAGCAGGCGTTGCACGTTGCCGGCCATGCCGTCGACCAGCGCCACCTCGACGAAGATCAGCGGCTCGTCGGGCATGCGCGGATGGAAGAAGGCGAAGCAGCGGCGATCCGAATCGAGCCGGTTCTTGAGGTCGCGCCACGAGCGGATGGCGTGCACCGCCTCGTAGGTCACGAGCTTTTCCAGCAGAGAAGCGGGCGAGGCCCAGTCGATGCGCACGAGATCGAGAAAGGCCACGTCGAACCAGGCGCCCAGCAGCGAGCGCAGGTCCTCGCTCAGCGCCTTGGCCGCGACATCGCTACGGCCCAGCGCCAGCAGTTCGGCGCGCAGGTCGACGACGAATTTCACACCCTGCGGCACGCCGACGAACTCGCGCAGCAGCCGCACCGCCGGCGGCTCCAGCTCGCGGCGCAGCGCCCGGGCGGGCTCCTTGCCGGCGCGCCAGTGGTCGACGGTCTTCATCGCGGCCTCGCGCGGCAGGCCGTAATCGCGCGCCAGGGTCAGCAGGAATTTCTTGCGGCCGGCGGCCGAGAGCGACAGGTAGGCCTGTCCCAGTTCGGCAGCCCGGCCGCGGCGCGCGGTCTCGCCACCCTTGCCTTCGAGGCAGGCGTCGATGCGACTCTTCAGCCGCGGGATGTCGTCGTCTGGCAGATCGGGCCGGAGCGGCGCGCCCACCGCCTCGCGGGCGCCGCGGGCAGTGTCGATGAAAGCAGTGCGCAGTCGTTCGAGTGTACGGTCGACGGTATTGGAGAAGAGCAGGGCCATACGCGGATTATGTCACAGCAAACGTGTCACTCCAGTGGCGGCAGATGAACGCGGCTTTACCGAGCCGCAACACCGTCCCGGAAGGCCACGATCAGATAGCCTATGGATCCGCCGTAGGTGGCAAATGCCTTGTAGGCGTTCGGCAGATCACCGGCGCGGGCGAGTGTCGCCCCGATTATCTCCCTGCCGTACCGGGAGGGGGTGCTTGCATATCTGAGATTGGAGTCGATGTCGTCGGATGAGGGCTGAGGGATGGAAGCGGCAACGGCGTGCGCCGCCTCGATCTTGCCGCTCATTGTCAGGGCCTCGGCGGCGAGGGCCTTGAAAGCGTCGCGCGCGTGCTCGTTCCGGAGCTGGTTTGCGATGGACGAAGGATTGGCTGGTCGATCCGCCTGCAGCTGCGCGAGAAACAGCAGGCCGAGCCGTGAAGCCGCCTTGGCCCTGTCGTAGCCGGACTTGTCGTCTTCTGGGTCCAGTGCGTTGATTTCATCGACTGTCTGATCGATCAGCCGTTCGACGAGCGGCAGGACGTCGGCCCCCAGTCCAGCGCGTACATAGTTGAGAAGCCAGACCGCCGAGCGTGGCTCATGGACATGCTCGGGCTTGTCGGCCGTGAGGTAGGTTTCCTGCAGCAAGGGCAATGCGGCCTTGAGGGCCGCTGCGATCTTGTCGCGCGCCGCCGCCCGACCCGGATCGGGAAGGTGTAGATGTATCTGATACAGCGCGACAGCCGGGTCCTTCAGCGTCGGCAGGAGTGGCGCCAGTTCATCGGCGCGGCCCATCTCGGTCAGTGCCGTTGCGAGACCCAAGCGCAGGCCTTGCTCGGCGTCGGGCGAGGTGAAGGCTTTCGCCTTCAGCAGACGATGGACGGAGGAAGGCGAGTCGAGCAAGGCCAGCATGCGGCCAATTTGCCGGGCCGTTCCTTCTTCTATCGGACACGAATAGGCGAGGTGCTCAGCATAGTCGAGAGTTGCCTTCTTCGCACCAGCCTTTATGTAATATTCGGAAAGCGTGTAGGTCGGAAAGCCGGGTGGGCAAGGCCTTGCGCCACTTGGGACGGCGGGAGAGCCATGGACACGACCGAGGCGGAAGGAATAGTCGAGGATGACCTTGGCCAGCGCATCCTGATGTGCCCGCGCGAGCGCGCCGCCGAGCGCCAAGGTTACCATATCGGTCCGCGTGAAGCTGCAGAAGTCGTCGGGTGACGTGTACTGGTAATAGCGGTCGAGCCTGAACCCTGGCCGGCGCTTGTTCGCGCAGAGGCCGAATTCGCCCGCGGGCAGCTTGGATCCTTCCTCCATCACAGTCTCGTCGGACACGAAAAGTTCTGCGGCCCGCACGCCACTTTCCACGCGTCCCCGCGCGAGCCTCTTTAATGCAGTGAACCCGATCATCGAAGCACGCGTCTTGTCGTTCCTCACAAGCGCCACAAGCGCTTCGAAGCCACCTTCGATGCCTTGCTCTTCAAGGTGCTGCACGGCAAGAGCGACGCCTCGATCGAATGCATTGCCACTGATCCAGTTCGCTTGTTGCGCCCAGTTTACGACATCGCCTACGCGGTCGACGCCAACACCGGCCTGGAAGAGACTTGCCAGCACAAGCGGTGGCGCCATGGGCCAAGCCTGTTCCATGAACATCGCCGCCAGACCCTTATGAGGTTGCGCTGCTACCTCGGCTTGCTGTTTGGCGGTCGCTACCATCTCGACGAGTTGATTGGCGGCCTGCATCGCTGCGTCCAAGCCGTCCCGCTCCAGTACGCCGTCGACATAGGCTACGAGGGCATCACGCGTGGTCTCAGGCACGATAGACTTTGGCTGCATCAGTTCGCTCAGCAACCGATCCTTGCCGTGAGCCCGCACGAGCGCAGGAATCGCCCAATACGCTGCCGGATCCTGCGACGCCAGCCGTAGGACAGAGGCCGTATCGCCATACTCGTTATAGCTGTAGGACAAGTGGCTCAGGGTGACCCTCTTCTCGACTGCATCACGGGGCGAAGCCAGCAGCTCGGCTTCGGCATCCTTCAGTGCCCGGATCGCGCTGGGATTGTCGCCCGCGGAAGAGTAGGCACGGGCCAGCGCATTGAGCTGACGGGCTTGGTCCCTGGCATCGCCGGTTTCACGACCGGTCTCGCGGACCGCTGCCTCGAGCGTCTTGAGTGCGGGCAGGACGACTGCCGGATCCTGGGCCGAAGCGGGATTGCCAGACGCACTCATCCACACCAGGCCAAGAAGGCCGAAGACAAAGCGTATCGGACTTAGCGGAATCATAGGAGAGGAGTTGCGCGGTCAAGTTGCGGCATCGGCGAACGATACTACAATTTGCCTGCGCTTGTGTCGGCTTCAGGGCTGATCCAGCACGCGCCACAGATACCAGCTCGCCACCGAGCGATAGGGCCGCCACTTCCGGCCTGCCTTCTCCAGCTCTTTCTCTGACGGCAGGACGCGCTTCCGGAATGCCTTCGCATAGGCCTTGCGCAGACTGTAGTCGTCGAGCGGCAGCACGTCGGGGCGGCCGAGGCGGAACATCAGGAACATCTCGGCGCTCCAGCGGCCGATGCCGCGGACCGTCACCAGGCGCTCGATCAGCTCGGCATCCGGGATGTCCTGCGCCACGTCGAGAGTCGGCAGCTCGCCGTCCTCGACGCGGCGCGCGAGGTCCTGCACCGCCAGCACCTTGGCGCGCGACAGGCCGCAGCCGCGCAAGGCCTCGTCCGGCGTCTTCAGGATGTGGCCCGGCGTGAAGCCGTCGGGCGCGTCGGGATAGAGCGCCTCGACCCTGCCGTAGATCGTGGCCGCCGCCTTGTTGGAGAGCTGCTGGTAGACGATGGCCTCGGCCAGCGCGCCGAACAGGCTGCGCGCGTGTTTCAGCTCCATGCGGAACGGGCCGACCGTGTCGATGATCGCGGCCAGCCTCGGGTCGGCAGCCTTGAGATGCGCGACCGCTTTCGCGGGTCTGAACGGAAAGCCGCTCATCGGGCCGCGAACAGGGGGCCCGCGCCGACTTCCGGCGCACCCTCGATCTCGAGCATGCGGCGCTTGGTCGAGACGCCGCCATTGGCCGAGAAGCCGCCCATCCTGCCGTCGGCGCCCAGCACGCGGTGGCAGGGCACGATGATGGCCACCGGGTTCCTGCCCAGCGCTTGCCCGACCTCGCGCGATTCGTGCGGCATGCCGAGGCGCCGGGCGATCTCGCCATAGGTCAGGGTGCGGCCTGGCGGGATGGTGCGCGCCACCTCGTAGACCTTGCGGTGGAACTTGGGTGCGGCCTCGAGATCGAGCGGGATGTCGGCGAGCTCGACGGCGTCGCCCGCGAGCAGTGCCTGTACGCGATCGAGCGCGCGCTGCACGCCGGCCGGCACGGCGTCCGCCTCGACGGCAGCGGGCCAGCGCCGCTTCACGCGGGCCCGCGTCGCGGCGGCGGTCGGCTCGGGCAGCTGCAGACCCGCGATGCCGCGGCCGCTCCAGGCAACGGCGCAGGTGCCGATCGGCGTGTCGAACAGGGCAAAACCTTGGGCGCTCATCGCTGAACCTTCCTGCCTAACCGGTCATCCCGTCAAGTCGGGAGAACCCACAGATAGCCGTCATCAAACTGGCACTGACAACGGCTAGCGTCGGACGGTCGATATTGAGCCGGAGTCGATTGTTTGATCTATCCGCGGGCCGAGAGCCATTCGATCCTGAAGCAGGCGGTGCGCCGTCATAAGGTGCTGTCCCGCGAGGGACTCCTGGAGAAGCTGTTCGAACGGCTGTTCCGGGGTCTGGTCTACGCCCAGATCTGGGAAGATCCCGAGATCGACCTCGAGGCGATGGCGCTGACGCCCGACTGCCACGTCGTGGCCATCGCGTCGGGCGGCTGCAATATCCTGTCCTATCTCACCGCCGATCCGGCGCGCATCACTGCCGTCGATCTCAGCCGCGCCCATGTGGCGCTCAACCGGCTGAAACTCACGGCGGCCCAGAAACTGTCGACCTGGTCGGACTACTATCGCTTCTTCGGCGCCGCCGACTCCGGCGTCAATCCGCGCGTCTACGACCGCGAGATCGCGCCGCATCTCGATGCCGAGAGCCGGGCCTACTGGGAGGGCCGCAGCCTGCACCGGGGCGGCCGACGCCGCATCTCGATCTTTGCGAAGAACGCCTACCGCCACGGCGTGCTCGGCCGCTTCATCGGCGCGGCGCACGTCGCCGCCCGCGTCTACGGCGTCGACTTCGGCAAGCTTCTCGCCGCGCGCACGATCGAGGAGCAGCAGCGCTTCTTCGACACGGTGCTGGCGCCGCTGTTCGACAAGCCGGCCGTACGCTGGGCCACGTCGAACCGCCTGTCGCTCTACGGCCTCGGCATCCCGCCGGCGCAGTACGAGGCGCTGGCCGGCGGCCGCGACATGGGCTCGGTGCTGCGCGACCGGGTCGAGCGGCTGGCCTGCGGCTTCAGCCTCGACGACAATTACTTCGCCTGGCAGGCCTTCGGCCGCGGCTATGCGCGTAACGGCAGCGGGCCATTGCCCCCCTATCTCCGGCAGGAGAACTTTGCCGCGGTGAAGCGCGGCGCCGAGCGCGTCGAAGTCATGAACCGCTCGGTGACGGACTATCTCGCCTCCTGTCCTGCCGGCTCGCGCGACCGCTACGTGCTGCTCGACGCGCAGGACTGGATGACCGACGCGCAGCTCAATGAGCTGTGGGCCGAGATCACGCGCACGGCCCGGCCGGGCGCCCGCGTGATCTTCCGCACCGCCGCCGAGCCCTCGCTGCTGCCGGGCCGGGTCGCGCCCGAGCTGCTCGACCAGTGGCACTATGAAGCCGAGGCGTCGCGCGCCTTCACCGCGCGCGACCGCTCGGCCATCTACGGCGGCTTCCATCTCTATGGGCTGAAGCCTTGAGCACGACCCTCGCCAATGCCGGTCTGATGGATCGGATCTATCGCCGCCAGCGCCACGTCTACGATCTCAGCCGCAAATACTACCTGCTGGGACGCGACCGGCTGATCGACGGTCTCGCGCCGCCGACCGGCGGCCGCGTGCTGGAGATCGGCTGCGGCACCGCGCGCAACCTGATCGCGGTCGCGCAACGCCATCCCGCCACGCCGCTGTTCGGCATCGACCTGTCGCTGGAGATGCTCGACACGGCGCGCCGCCGCGTCGAGCGCGAGGGGCTGGGCGGCCGCGTTCGTCTGGCCCATGCCGATGCCACGCACTTCGACCCCGCGCTACTGTTCGGCGTGCCCGGCTTCTCGCGCATCTTCTTCTCCTACACGCTGTCGATGATCCCGGAATGGGAGAGGGCGCTGGCGCAATCGGTCGTCTGGCTGCAGCCGGGCGGCGAGTTGCATCTCGTCGATTTCGGCGACCAGGAGCGGCTGCCCCGCTGGTTCCGCGGCGGCCTGCGCCAGTGGCTGGCGCTGTTCCACGTCATCCCGCGCGACACGCTGGAGGCCGCTCTGGCTCGGCTGCCGGGCGGCATCGAGGTCCGGTGCTTCGAGCGGCCGCATCTCGGCTACGCCCAGTACGCCGTCTGCCGCCGCGCGACCTAGTCCGCCATCCCCTCAAAGACATGGCGCCCCTGTCCCAGGGGCATCGCGCGGGGCATTGGCAACCGACCGCGGCGGGTGCTAACCCGACACCAACGATTGCCTGTGTCGGGAGTACCCAAGATGACTGAAGCCTTCATTTGCGACGCGATCCGCACCCCCGTCGGCCGCTACAATGGCGGCCTGGGCGCCATGCGTGTCGATGACCTGGCCGCCCATCCGATCAAGGCGCTGATGCAGCGCAACGCCAATGTCGATTGGGGCTCGGTCGACGACGTCATCTATGGTTGCGTGAACCAGGCCGGCGAGGACAACCGCAACGTCGCCCGCATGGCCGGGCTGCTCGCGGGCCTGCCGGTCGAGGTGGCCGGCGCCACCGTCAACCGCCTCTGTGGCTCCGGCCTGGAGGCGGCGGGCCATGCCGCCCGCGCCGTGAAGCTGGGCGAAGCCGACCTGATGATCGCCGGCGGCGTCGAGGGCATGACCCGCTCGCCCTACGTGATGGGCAAGCCCGAGAGCGCCTTCGACCGCTCGATGAAGCTTGAGGACACGGTGCTGGGCTGGCGCTTCGTCAATCCGCGCCTGAAGGCGGCCTATGGCGTCGACCCGATGGGCCAGACCGCCGAGAACGTCGCCACCGAGCACCAGATCAGCCGCACCGACCAGGACGCCTTTGCCTATCGCAGCCAGCGCCGCTGCAAGGCCGCCCAGGAGCGCGGCTTCTTCGAGAAGGAAATCGTCAAGGTCTGCGTCAAGAAGGGCAAGGCCGAGATCGTCGTCGAGAAGGACGAGCACCCGCGCGGCGACACCACGATGGAAACGCTGTCGAAGCTCTCCGCCGCGTTCCGCGACGGCGGCTCGGTGACGGCCGGCAACTCGTCGGGCCTGAACGACGGCGCCTGTGCCATGATCATCGCCTCGGAAGCCGCCGCCCGCGCCAACGGCCTGACGCCGCGCGCCCGCATCCTGGGTACCGTCTCGGCCGGCGTGCCGCCGAGGGTCATGGGGATCGGCCCGGTGCCGGCGACGCAGAAGCTGCTGGCCAAGCTCGGCATGACCATCGGCGACTTCGACACGATCGAGCTCAACGAGGCGTTCGCCGCCCAGGCGCTGGCCGTGCTGCGCCAGCTGGGCCTCGCCGACGACGCCGAGCACGTCAATCCGAACGGCGGCGCGATCGCGCTCGGCCATCCGCTGGGCGCTTCAGGCGGCCGCCTGATGATCACCGCGCTCAACCAGCTCGAAGCCACCGGCGGCAAGCGCGCGCTTGCCACCATGTGCATCGGCGTCGGCCAGGGCATCGCGCTGGCGCTGGAGCGTGTCTGAAGTCTCGACACCGAGACCCTTTCTGAGGCGTGCGGCGCCCGCGCTTCGGTCGCTTCGCTCCCTGCAGCACTATACGCCGCCGGCGCTGCGCCGGGGCGCAGCGCCTAGGCCGTCGCGTTCAGATTGATGCCGGCGCGGCGCATGTCGCTCATCATGCGCTTGCGGCTGTCGTCGAGGTCGATGGCGGCCGTCGCTTCGACCACGACGGCCACGTCGAAGCCCGCCTGGCGCGCATCGATGGCCGACCAGGCCACGCAGTAGTCGAGCGCCAGGCCACAGAAGATCAGTTTCGTGAAACCGCGCGCCTTCAGGTAGCCGTCGAGACCGGTGCGCGTCATGCGGTCGTTCTCGCGGAACGCCGAATAGGAATCGATGCCGGTGTGGAAGCCCTTGCGCACGATCATCTGGGCCTTGGTGATCTCCAGGTCGGGATGAAACGCGGCGCCGGGCGTGCCCTGGACGCAATGGTCCGGCCACAGGACCTGCGGTCCGTAGGGAAACTGCACGGTCGAGAAAGGCTCGGCGTCCTGCCACGAACTCGCGAACGAGGCATGACCGGCCGGATGCCAGTCCTGCGTCAGGACGACATGGTCGTGGCGGCCGATCAGGCGGTTGACCAGCGGGACGATGGCGTTGCCGCCGGCAACGGCCAGCGCACCGCCCTCGCAGAAATCGTTCTGGACGTCGACGACGATCAGGGCCTCGTTCGGCATCCGGTGCGCTCCGCTACAGGGGTGGGATGTCGCCCAGCGCCTGGTCGCGCTCGAACGAGGCGATCCAGGAGTCCAGGGTCTTGCTCTCGATGGCGCCGCGCAGCCCGCGCATCACGTCCTGGTAGTAGTGGAGATTGTGCCAGGTCAGCAGCATCGCGCCCAGAATCTCGTCGGCGCGAATGAGGTGATGCAGATAGGCGCGGCTGTGGTGCTTGCAGGCAGGGCAGCCGCACTGCTCGTCGATCGGCCGCGGATCGTCGCGATGGCGCGCGTTGCGCATGTTGAGCTCGCCGCGCCGCGTGAAGGCCTGCGCCGTACGACCGGCGCGCGTCGGCATCACGCAGTCGAACATGTCGATGCCGCGCTTCACCGCGCCCACGATGTCGCCGGGACGGCCGACGCCCATCAGGTAGCGCGGCCGGTCGGCGGGCAGCATTGGCACCGTATAGTCGAGCGTGCCGAACATCAGTTCCTGGCCCTCGCCGACGGCGAGGCCGCCGACCGCATAGCCGTGGAAGCCGATGTCGATCAGCGCCTTCGCGCTTTCCGCGCGCAGCTCGGGGAAGGTGCTGCCCTGCACGATGCCGAACAGGCCGTAACCGGGGCGCTCCACGAAGGCCCGGCGGCCGCGCTCGGCCCATTTCATGGAGAGCCGCATCGAGAAGGCGGCTTCCGGCTCCTCGACCGGCCAGCTGGTGCATTCGTCGAACGACATGGTGATGTCGGCGTCGAGCAGGCGCTGAATGCCGATCGAGCTTTCGGGCGTCAGGCGATGTTGCGATCCGTCCTTGGGCGAGCGGAAGGTGACGCCGTCGGGGTCGAGCTTGCGCAGCTCCTTGAGCGACATCACCTGGAAGCCGCCCGAATCGGTCAGGATCGGGCCCGGCCAGTTCATGAACTTGTGCAGGCCACCGAGCGCCGCGACGCGCTCCGCGCCCGGCCGCAGCATCAGGTGGAAGGTATTGCCCAGCACGATCTCCGCGCCGGTCTCGGCGACGGATTGCGGCAGCATCGCCTTCACCGTGCCCGCCGTGCCGACCGGCATGAAGGCCGGCGTCTCGATCGTGCCGTGCGCGGTCGTGATGCGGCCGCGGCGCGCGGCGCCGTCGCTGCCCAGCTGCTCGTAGGAAAGGCTCATCGGCGCAACAGACAACAATCGCCGTAGGAATAGAAGCGGTATCGCGCTGCGACAGCGTGCTCGTAGACCTGTTTCATGCGTTCCAGCCCGGCGAAGGCCGACACCAGCATGAACAGGGTCGAGCGCGGCAGATGAAAGTTCGTCAGCAGCAGGTCGACGGCGCGGAACTCGAAGCCCGGCGTGATGAAGATGTCGGTCTCGCCGCTCCACGGCTTGATCGCGCCGTCATGCTCGCGGGCCACGGTCTCGAGGAGACGCAGCGAGGTCGTGCCGATCGAGACGATGCGGCCGCCCAGGATGCGCGTCGCCTCGACGGCGCGTGCCGTGGCCTCGGAAACCTCGCCCCATTCGGCGTGCATCGTGTGCGCGTCGGTGTCGTCGACCCGCACCGGCTGGAAGGTGCCCGCGCCGACATGCAGCGTGACGCCTGCCGTGGTGATGCCGCTGTCGGCGAGCGCGGCCATCAGCTCCGGCGTGAAATGCAGGCCGGCGGTGGGGGCGGCCACGGAACCGTCGTGCTTGGCGAACAGCGTCTGATAGTCCTTCCGGTCCTGGGCGTCGGCGGTGCCGCTGCGAATGTAGGGCGGAAGAGGTACCGTGCCTTCCTGCTCCAGTGCCGTGAGAAAGGCGTGACCCTCCTGGGCGAAGGCCAGCACCAGCGAGCCGTCCTCTTCCTTGGCTTCGACGCGGGCGCGAAGACCCGAGAAGACCAGCGCATCGCCTGGCCGCAGCCGTTTTCCCGGACGGGCAAAGGCGCGCCAGCGCCGGCTGCCGAGATCGCGGATCAGCAGCGCCTCGACCGCGACGTCCTGGCGGATGCCCTGGCCCGGTCGCATGCCCTTCAGACGCGCGGGGATGACCTTGGTGTCGTTGAAGACGAGGAGATCGCCGCGCCGCAGCAGGCCGGGCAGGGACCGCACCGTGCGGTCGTGCAGCGTCTCGCCCGTGACGTCGAGCAGGCGCGCGGAGTCGCGCGGGGAAACAGGCCGCTGGGCGATCAGATCGTCCGGCAGCGCAAAATCGAAAAGGTCGACGCGCATCGAGTGTGTCTGGCCGCCGTCAGGTCTGACCGATGTCCATGACCACGCCGTCGGAATCGTCGGTCGGGGGCAGGGTGTTGAGATCGGCCAGGGCCACGAAGCGGTGCACGCCGTCGACCACGACCCGCTTCACGCGCGCGCGCGTTTCCAGGCAGTGCAGATGCGCCAGCGTCTCGCCGAAGGCGAAGACGATCTGGTTGTTGTCGAGATGGCGGGGGAACAGGATCGGCACCATGTCCCAGCCGGTTGCGCCCTCCGGTCCCCTGCGGGCGATCGCCACTTCCATGTCGTTGAGGCGCGCATCGTGATGGGCCACCAGCTGGTCGAGCCGCGTGTGCAGACCGATGAACGGGAAGCCGTGGCTCGGCAGCACGAGGGCGTCGGCGGGCAGGCGGCGGAAGCGCGAGAAGCCGTCGAGGAACCAGGTCAGCGCGTCGGCCAGCGGCTCGTTGGGCCACACGCCGACATTGGTGCTGATCTTGGGCAGCACCTGATCGCCGGCGATCATCACGTTGAGCTCGGGACACCACAGCGAGGCATGCTCGGGCGCGTGGCCGCGGCCCACGATGACGTCCCAGCGATGGCCGCCGATGGTGATGGGATGCGCATGGATCATGCGCCGGAAGGCGGTCGGCAGCGGCACCACGCCCTTGGCGTAGCCGCCCTTGTGACGGTGGAAGTTGGCGATGCGGTCGGCCGGCACGCCGTTGCGCGCGACATGCGCGGCCCGCGTCTCCTCGCTCTCGACGAAGTCGTTGCGCGCGGCCTGCGCGCTCATGTACTCGCCCAGCGTCATGTAGAGCGGCGCGTTCCACTTCTCGCACAGCCAGCCGGCGAGGCCGATATGGTCGGGATGGAGATGCGTGCCGATCACCCGCACCACCGGCTTGCCCTGGAGCTTCTCGGCGAAGATCTTCTCCCACAGGGTTCGCGTGTCCTGCGAATTGATCCCGGTGTCGACGATCGTCCAGCCGTCCTTCTCCTCGATCAGCCACAGGTTGATGTGGTTGAGCTGGAACGGCAGCGGCATGCGCAGCCAGTGGATACCGGGGGCGACATTCTTGATGTCGCCGGGTTCCGGCACGTCACCACAGGGAAAGCGGAGCTGAGCCAGCAGGCGCTGGGACTCGGAGAGGGCGTCAGGCATGTTTCACCGTAGCTCAAATTTCCTCCCCATTCACATGGGGAGGTGTCGCGTAGCGACGGAGGGGTCATGCCCTCTCGTCATGGCCCCTCTGACCCCTCCGACGGCGCAGACGCCGCCACCTGCCCATGTGAATGGGGAGGGGAAGCTACTTGAGCGCCCGCCAGGCGATGTCCTTGCGGTAGAAGCCCTCGGGCCAGTCGATCAGGCCGACGGCGCGGTAGGCGCGGGCGCGGGCCTCCTCGACGGTCGGGGCCATGGCGCTGACGTTCAGGACGCGGCCGCCATTGGCCAGGATCTTCCCGTCCGGGCCGGCCTTGGTGCCGGCGTGGAAGATCTGCACACCCTCGACCCTGGCGGCCTCGGCCAGGCCACGGATCTCGCTGCCCTTTGGGTAGGAGTCGGGATAGCCCTTGGTCGCCATGATCACGGTCACGGCGGCGTCGGGCGACCAGCGCAGGTCGAGATGCTTCAGGCCGCCCTCGGCGCTGGCCAGCAAGGCCGGCACGAGATCGGATTTCAGACGCATCATCAGGACCTGGGTCTCGGGATCGCCGAAGCGGCAATTGTACTCGACCAGGCGCGGGCCCTTGGCGTCGATCATCAGGCCGGCATAGAGCACGCCCCGGAACGGCGTGCCGGCCTTCGCGAGCGCCCGCACGGTCGGCAGCACGATCTCGTCCATCGTGCGCTGCTGCATGGCGGCGTCGAAGACCGGCGCGGGCGAGTAGGCGCCCATGCCGCCGGTGTTCGGACCCTTGTCGCCGTCGAAGGCGCGCTTGTGGTCCTGCGCGCCGACCAGCGGCAGCACATGCTCGCCGTCGGTCAGGGCGAAGAAGCTCGCCTCCTCGCCCTGCATGAATTCCTCGATCACCACCGAGGCGCCGGCGGCGCCGAAGCGGTTGCCCGAGAGCATGTCGCGCACCGCCTCGACCGCCTGCTCGACCGTCTCGGCGATGATCACGCCCTTGCCGGCCGCGAGTCCGTCGGCCTTGATCACGATCGGCAGGGGCTGGGACCTGACATAGGCCTCGGCCGGCGCGACCTCGGTGAAGCGCTCGTAGGCGGCCGTCGGGATGTTGTTGGCGCGGCAGAGTTGCTTGGTGAAGCTCTTGGAGCCTTCGAGGCGGGCGGCCGCCTTGGACGGGCCCCAGGCCTTGATGCCGGCCTCGGCGAAGGCGTCGGCCATGCCGGCCACCAGCGGCGCGTCGGGGGCGATCACCACGAAATCGATCTTCAGCCGCTCAGCCAGCGCCACCTGGCCCGGGATGTCCTCGGCCCCGACGTCGACGCATTCGGCAACTTGCGCGATGCCGGCATTGCCCGGCGCGCAGTAGAGCTTTGTGCACAGCGGGGAGGCCGAAATCGCCCAGCACAGCGCATGTTCGCGGCCGCCGCCGCCCACCACGAGGATTCGCATGGCGAGGCTTTGACCACAGTTTGCGCCGGCGGCACAAGCGGCTAGGTTCGGCCGACATGGATAACCTCGACGCTCCCGCCGCCCCGAGTAACGTCCCGGAATTCTCGGTTTCCGAGCTCTCCTTCGCCCTGAAGCGCGAGATCGAGAGTTCGTTCCCGCGGGTGCGGGTGCGCGGCGAGATCAGCCAGCCCTCGTTCCCGCGCTCGGGCCACTGCTACTTCCGGCTCAAGGACGAGAATGCCGTGATCGACGGTGTCTGCTGGAAGGGCTCGCTCCCGCGGCTCGGCATCAAGATCGAGGAAGGGCTGGAGGTCATCGCCACCGGCAAGCTCACCACCTATGCCGGCTCCTCGCGCTACCAGATCATCGTCGACCGGCTGGAACTGGCGGGTGAAGGCGCGCTGCTCAAGCTGCTGGAGGACCGGCGCAAGAAGCTGCAGGCGGAGGGGTTGTTCGATCCCGAGCGCAAGCGTGCGCTGCCCTACCTGCCGCAGGTGGTGGGCGTGGTGACCTCGCCGTCGGGCGCCGTCATCCGCGACATCCTGCATCGCCTCAGCGACCGTTTCCCCTGCCACGTGCTGGTCTGGCCGGTGGCGGTGCAGGGCGAGAAGGCGGCGGGCGAGGTGGCCCGCGCCATCGCCGGCTTCAACGGCCTGCCCGAGGACGGTCCGGTGCCGCGGCCCGACGTGCTGATCGTGGCGCGCGGTGGCGGCTCGCTGGAGGACCTGTGGGCGTTCAACGAGGAGATCGTGGTGCGCGCCGCCGCGAATTCCGGGATTCCGCTTATCTCCGCCGTCGGCCACGAGACCGACACGACCCTGATCGACTTCGCCTCGGACCGCCGCGCGCCCACGCCGACGGCCGCCGCCGAGATGGCGGTGCCGGTGCGCGCCGACCTGATGACCGAGACGCTCGACTACGCCAAGCGGCTGGTCGGCGGCATGACGCGCCTGCTGCGCGAGCAGTCGATGCAACTGGCCGGTCTCGCCCGCGGCCTCGGCGATCCGCGCCGCCTGATCGAGGAGCGGCAGCAACGGGTCGATGTCAGTGGCGAGCGGCTGGCGCTGGCAACAAATCAACTGCTCGGACGACTTGATCGCGAGCTTCTTTCGGCACGGCTCATCAAGCCGGAGCTGGTGATTGCCGGAAAAGAAAAGGACCTGCTGGCGCACGACAAGGCTCTCGTGCGCGCGATGGACCGCTTCAAGAGCGACACGCTTCAGAAGATCTCACGGCAAGCTGATCGGCTTGAGCAATTCGGGGAGCGCCTGAAGCGTCACGGCAACGACCTGCTGCTGAACGGTCAGCGCCAGGTCGACCAGGCAGCCAAGCTGCTGGAGAGCTACTCCTTCCACTCCGTCCTCAACCGCGGCTTCGCCCTGGTGCGCGACCAGGACGGCCAGCCCGTCCTCGCCGCCGCCGGCACCAGCGCCGGTCAGACGATCACCATCGAATTCAACGACGGCCGCGTCGGCGCCCGCGTGACCGATGGCGCGGGGGCGCCGAAGCCGGTTGCTCCGCCGCCCGCACCGCCCAAGCGTCGCGACGGCGGCGGCGGCCAAGGGTCCTTGCTGTAGCCTTCCCCCTCCCTAACCCTCCCCCGTATGACGGGGGCGGGAATAAGAGTTCATGTCCCCGCCCCCGTCATACGGGGGAGGGCCAGGGAGGGGGAGAGCAACCCATGATTGTCTCCTCGTCATAATTTCGTCTATTCGTAGCGTTTCACTGACGAGATGAAGAGCTACGCTCAGGACCTCCGCAACAATGCCACCGAATCCGAGCGAGTGCTCTGGAACCGCCTCCGTCGCCGCCAACTCGGCGGCCTCAAGTTCCGCCGCCAGCACCCGATCGGTCGCTACGTTTGCGACTTCGTCTGCCTCGAGGCTGCGGTCGTCGTCGAACTCGACGGCAGCCAGCACGTGACGGACGCACCGTACGACGCCAACCGCGATGCCTTCCTGCGGTCGACCGGTTTTCGCGTGCTGCGCTTCTGGAATGGTGACGTGCTGTCCCGCACCGACTCCGTGGTCGAAACAATTTTCGAGGCGCTGTATCGTTCCGAGATGGAGGGGCGCTTCGATTGAAGTTTTCCTCGATGAATCGAGGGGAGAGCGCCCATGATCGCTGAACCGCTGTCGGCCGAGACGATCAAGAACTTCCTGTATGCGAGTACGGCGACCGTCTCGATGCAGATGTTGAAGCGTGGGTTTCGCAACGTCGCGGTGAACGGGGTGAAGGCGCTCAATCCGGCGGCGGCGCGGATCGTGGGGCCGGCCTACACGCTGCGCTACATTCCGAGCCGCGAGGATATCGACAAGGCGCCCAGTCCCAGCGATCCGCCGAACGCGCAGCGCACGGCGATCGAGGAGTCGCCGCCGGGCTCCGTGCTGGTGATCGGCACCGAGGGCAATACGCGCTCAGGCACGCTGGGCGACATCCTGGCGCTGCGCCTCAAGGTGCGCGGTCTCGCGGGCGTGCTGAGCGATGGCGCGATGCGCGATTCGCCGGTGATCGGCACGTTCGATTTCCCGGTCTATTGCCGCGCGGCGGCGGCGCCGCCCAGCATGGCCAACCTGCGCCCCGTGGAAGTGCAGGTGCCGGTCGGCATCTGCGGCGTTCCGGTCTATCCCGGCGACGTCATCGTGGCCGACGAGGACGGTGCCATCGTCGTGCCGCGACATCTCGCCGACGAGGTAGCGCGCGATTCCTTCGAGCAGGAACGGCTGGAGAAGTTCGTCGCCATCCGGGTGGGACAAGGCCATCCGATCACCGGCACCTATCCGCCGAACGACGAGACGAAGAAACTCTATCAGGCGTGGATCAAGGCCGGTGAGCCTGCCGGCGGGTGAGGAGGTTCTATATGCGTGTTTCATCGATCGCCGTGCTGCTGATGCTCGGCCTGGCCGCCTGCGAAGGCTCGAACGTGGCGATGGCGCCGCCGGGCCAGGACATTGCCGGCAAGCAGTTCGCGCCGCCGCCGCCCGGCATGGGCGCGGTCTATTTCGTCAATCCCTCGACGGCGAGCCCGGTTCTCAACGTCACGGCGAACGGCCAGGAGATCGGGCGCCTCGGCACGCAGACCTGGATGCGCACGGAACTGGCCGCGGGCCCCTACACGCTGCGTTGCCGCGGCGGCGGGTCGGCGAATGCGATGAACATCGAGATCGCGCCCGGCAACATCCGCTACATCGATGTGCAGATGCTGCCCGGCCAGTATGTCTGTAGCATTCGCGAGACCGACCCGGGCTCGGGGCAGGCCGCCGTGATGAGCGGCAGCCGCGCGGCGCAGTATTAGGCCGCCGTCGCGGGAATGCGGGCGATGACCTTGAGCTCGAAGTCGAAGCCCGCCAGCCAGGTGACGCCGACCGCCGTCCAGTTCGGATAGGGCGCCTCACCGATCTCCTCGTCGCGCACCTTCATCACCGTCTCGAATTGCGCTTCGGGGTTGGTGTGGAAGGAGGTGACGTCCACCACGTCGTCGAACGTGCAGCCGGCGGCCGCCAGTACCGCGCGCAGATTGGTGAAGGCCCGCCGGACCTGATTCTCGAAGACCGGTTCCGGCGATCCGTCGTCGCGGCTGCCCACCTGCCCCGATACGAAGAGAAGATCGCCCGAGCGGATGGCCGGCGAATATTTGTGAGCGTTGTAGAGGGCGTGCCGGCCGTTCGCCGGGAAGACCGCGTCGCGTTTGGCCATGTCGTAATCCTTTTGAAGCCCTAAGCCGGAGAATCGCCGTAGGGTGTGGTGATGAGTTCGAGCATGTGGCCGCAGGGATCCTCGAAATAGACGCCCCGGCCACCGTAGAGATGATTGATCTCCCCCGGGCCGCTCTTGTTGGGATGGGCGTAGTAGGGGATGCGGGCATGCCGGATCCGCGCAAACGAGGCATCGAATTCCGCGTCGTCGACGAGGAAGGCGTAGTGGGTCGTGCTGGGATGGGGCGTGCCGATGAAGTCGAGGGTAACGCCGTTCGACATCTGCACCGGGCGGAACGGGCCCCATTGCGGGCCGGCTTCGACGCCCAGGATGCCGGCGAGGAACTCGGCCGACGCATCCTTGTCCTTCGCGTGGACGATCAGGTGATTGAGGGCTGGCATCGAAGTCCTCCTGCGGCTGTCCTGAACGTAGGCAGGCCGCGGATGACTTCAACCGGTTACGTGCCGGTGATCGGCGGAGCGATCAGCCGCCGCCCTTCTCGCAGACGAAGGCCTTGAAGGTGATGATGTCGCTGGGGACACCCTTCTCCTTGCAGTATTCCTCGAACTCCTGCGGCGTCACCGGCACCATCTTGATGGCGTGACGACGGCTGCGCCAGTCGGACATGCGGCTCATCTCCTTCAGATGCCAGTCGGCATAGGAGCTGAGCGGATAGTGTTTCACGATGCGCTGCAGCACCTCGTGGTCGGATGCGGTCACTTTGGCGAAGTACTGGATGGCCATGCCGGTCTGCCCTCAGGAATGCGGACGCCGCATCTACTCTTCCTCGGGGGTGGGCCGCAACCCACAATGAACGGGGGCAATATGTCGCTCAGGGGGCGGCGGCGTCGGGCAGCACGCGATTGCGCAAGGGCTGCCAGTGACTGCGCGGAATGACCTGCAGCGCCTCCAGGAACTGCCGCGCACAGCGTTCCCAGGTGAAGGTTTCCGCATGGCGGCGGCAATCCTCGGGATCGCGCGACACCGCGGCCAGGCAGGCGGTGCGCAGGTCCTTGTCGAGCGCACCGACCTTGGAATCGGTCACGACGTCGAGCGGTCCCGGCACGGGATATCCGGCGACCGGCACGCCGGAGGCCAGCGCCTCGACCATCACGAGGCCGAACGTGTCCGTGACACTCGGGAAGACGAAGCAGTCTGCCTGTGCATAGCGATATGAGAGCTCGGCGGAGTCGACCGAGCCGAAGAACCGTGCATTCGCGTAGCGGCGCTGCAGCGACTTGAGCTGCGGCCCGCCGCCCACCACCCATTTGGTGCCGGGCAGGTCGAGGTCGAGAAAGGCCTCGATGTTCTTCTCGATGGCGACGCGGCCGGCGTAGAGCCAGATCGGGCGGGGATCGCCGATATCCTCATGCGGCTGCGGCTGGAACGCGGTGATGTCGACGCCGCGCGACCATGGCACGAGGTTCCTGAACCCGCGCGCGCTCAGCTCGTCGCGGATCGCCGGCGAGACGACCAGCACCCCGGCGGAAGGCGCGTGGAACCAGCGCACGAAGGCGTAGCTCCACGAGAGCGGCACCCGGATGCGGGCGCGGACATATTCGGGAAATCGCGTGTGATAGGCGGTCGTGAAGGGAATGCCACGGCGCCGGCAGAAACCGCGCGCCGCCCAGCCGAGCGGTCCTTCGGTGACGATATGGATGGCATCGGGCGCGAACAGCTGCAGCATGTGACTGAGCCGCGAGGACGGAAACAGCGACAGCCTGATCTCGGGGTAGGTCGGACAGGGCAGGGTGCGGAAGCGGTCGGGGCCGAACACCTCGACCTCGTGGCCTTCGGCGCGAAGGATGCGTGCCACCGTCTCGAGCGTGCGGACGACGCCGTTGATCTGGGGCCGCCAGGCGTCTGAAACGATGGCGATGCGCAAGCGTCTACTCCGCGGCGAGTTGAACTTGGGACAGCGGCAGGCGCGAGGCGCGGCGGGCCATCTCGTCCGCCCAGTGGACGATGCGCAGGCGGCCGTCGAAATCCTCGACCAGCGCGGTGCAGCTCTCGACCCAGTCGCCATCGTTGCAGTAGAGCACGCCGTCGATCGTGCGCATCTCGGCGTGATGGATATGCCCGCATACGACGCCATCGACGCCGCGGCGGCGGGCTTCGCTTGCCACCGCCTTCTCGTAGTCGTTGATGAACTGCACCGCGTTCTTCACCCGGTGCTTCAGGAACGCCGAGAGCGACCAGTAGGGCAAGCCGAGCTTGCGCCGTCCCCAGTTGAAGATCGTGTTGAGGCGCAGGGCCGCGGCATAGGCCCAGTCGCCGAGGATGGCGAGCCAGCGCGCGTAGCGCACGATGCCGTCGAACTGATCGCCATGGATCACCAGCAGTTTCCTGCCGTCGGGTGTCTCGTGGATCGCCTCGTCCTCGACCCGCACGTCGCCGAAGGTGAGCTGGCAATATTGCCGCGCCGCCTCGTCGTGGTTGCCGGGGATGTAGACCACGTTGGTGCCCTTGCGGGCCTTGCGCATGATCTTCTGAACCACGTCGTTGTGGCTCTGCGGCCAGTACCACCAGCGCTTGAGGCGCCAGCCGTCGACGATGTCGCCCACCAGGTAGAGATGCTCGCTCTCGTTCCTGCGCAGGAAGTCGAGCAGCAGGTCGGCCTGGCAGCCGCGCGTGCCGAGATGGATGTCGGACAGGAAGATCGCCCGGTGACGGGCGGGCTGGTTTCGCTCGTGGAGCGTCATGATACAGGCACGGTCATGTGGATAGTGTCGGGCCGGCACTAAATCTGTTGTGCGAGATTGCACGGTACGCATGGGATTGTGTAAGGGAGCCGTTGCGTGGAGGTGTATCGGTTGTGACTGTTCGATGACATTCGCCTCAATCACCGGCGCTGCCCCATCGGTGCTTCTCATTTTCAATCCAACGGCTGGCCGTCGCCGCCGCGGGCTGGTCGATGCGGTCGTGCGCCACGTCCGATCGCTGGGCTGGACGGTCGATGTCGTCGAGACGGCGGCGCCGGGCGATGCGCGCCGCCTTGCCGAACAGTGCGATGCCGGACGCTATGGCGTGATCGCGGTCGCGGGCGGCGACGGGACGATCAACGAGGTGGTGAACGGCCTCGCCGCGCGCGCCGCCACGGCGCCGCCGCTCGCCCTCGTGCCGCTGGGCACCGCCAACGTGCTGGCGCACGAACTGGGACTGGGTTCGACCGCCGCGGCGCTCGCCCAGGCCATCACGGCCGGCCGCGAGGTGCTGATGCATCCGGGCCAGGCCAGTGGCGCCGGCCGTCCTCGCTGCTTCTCGCTGATGGCCGGCGCGGGCTTCGATGCCAAGGTGGTGGCGGGCGTCAGTGCGCCGCTGAAGCGTCGCTGGGGCAAGGGCGCCTATGTCTGGCGCTCATTGGTCGAGGCAAGGCGCTACCGTCCGGTACGCTATGCCGTGGAGATCGACGGCGTTACCCACGAGGCGGCATCGGTGATCGTGACGCATGCACGTCACTATGCCGGCCCCTATGTCGTGGCGCCGCAAGCGTCGCTCGGCGCCCCGCTGTTGCATGTCTGCCTGTTCGAGCGCTGGGGCTGGATGCACGCGCTCCGGTTCGGCGCGGCGCTGGTGCTGGGCACGCTGCCGCGGACGCCGGGCTATCGCGTCGTTGCCGGGCGCCAGGTCAGGATCTCGGTCCTGAACGACGCCGGCGAAGAGCGCCGTCAGCCGGTCCAGATCGACGGCGACGACGCGCTGACGTTGCCCGTATCGATCGGCCTCTCGACCGAGGCGGTGCGGTTGTTGAGGCCGGATTCCCCTCACGCTGCTCGCCCCTAGGGGGAGAGCTCTTGCATGGGAGGTAAACGTCGCTCACTGCGTTCGGGGGACGCCGAGCAGGAGTGCTAGCGCCGGGCGTAGAGCGCGGCCACGTCGTCCGAGGACAGGCCGAAGATCTGCGCGATCCGGTCGATCTCTTCCGTCGGCAGGCTCACGAGGTTCGAGGTCGTCTCGAGATCCGCCAGCATGAGTTCTTCCATGGGAACGAACTTGATCGACCGCCGCGCCCGAGGCGTCTTGGGCTTGGGCGCAGCTTCGGTCGTCCGGGCGCGTCTAGGGGCGACGTAAGCTGCCGTGACAAAGTCGGTAACAGTGGGAGCCGGTTTCTTCGTCATGGAACCACCCCTATGCGCTTGAGGTATATAAGCACCGACGGGCCGTCGGAAAAGTCGAGTTCTCCCTTCCATTCGGTTCCCATCAACAAGTGCTTGCCGAGTGTCGTGTCGCGGACCGGGATGGCACTGCCAGCGAGCGCCCGCAGCGCCAGCCGGTCCGGCGAGGCAAGCAGCTTCTGGACGGCATCGAGTTCCGCGGGCTTCAGCTCGGACGCGATGGCGAGCAGCTTCCGTCGCAGCACCCCGGCCAAACGCGCCCACTGGCCAGCGGTTTCGGGCAGGAAGCCGTAGATGGCCCAGACATAGCCGCCATGGGTCAGGCTGGCGACGAGGCTGATCCGTGTGATGCCGCAGTCGCGCAGCACCAGCAGGAGGTTCTGCAGGATGTGCTTGAAGGCGCCGGTGCGTTGCGTCGCCGGCGTCAATACCGTCCAACTCAGAAATGCGCGCTGCTGCTGCGGGTCGATGCGGAATGCGATGCTGGCGATCCTGGTGCCCGCCTGGAAGATCTGCATGCGGACCAGCAGACGGTCCTCCGAGATCAACCGGAGGACCATATTTGCGCCATTGAAGCGAAGCGTCAGCGCCTGCGAGAAATGGATCAGGTCTCGCTTGAACCAGGTCGTGCACCATCGGTTGACCTGGGCGAACTGAGTGCCGCCGAAGCTGCGCAGGCCTCCCCGGCTGCCGATGCCGATGAAGGCGGTCACGGGGACGCGTCTTTACCGCACCGCCTGCAGGCGCCGTACCGACTCCTGCGTGGGATGGCCGTCGGCCGGCAGGGCCTGTTGCTGCTGGAAGAGGCGCAGGGCGGAGCGGGTCTTGGGGCCCAACAGCCCGTCGGCCTCGTCCTTGTAGAGGCCGAGGCGCGCCAGGCGCATCTGCATGTCGATCACCGTGTTGCGCGAGATCGGCGCATCGTCGGCCGGGGCCTGCTGCTGCACCGGCGGGCCGCCGGCGATCTGGCGGGCCAGGATGCCGACCGACAGGGCGTAGAGGGTGGACCGGTTCCAGTTCATCACCGCCTTGAAGTTCGGATAGATGATGAAGGCGGGGCCGCGAAAGCCGGCGGGCAGCAGGATCGAGGCGGCATCGTCGACCGCGGGCAGGGCGCCGCCGTTCATCTTCTTCACGCCCATCGCGGCCCAGGCCTTCACCGGCTTCTCGACCGTCGTGTCGGCCTGGTCGAGCGGGAATCCCTGGGGCAGCATCACCTCCTCGCTCGAGGGGAGGCCGGGCTTGAAGCCGACGCCGCGCAGGTAGTTGGATGCGGAGGCGAAGGCGTCGGGCAGGCTGTTCCAGATGTCGATCCTGCCGTTGCCGTCGCGGTCGACCGCCCATCGGGTGAAGGTCGAGGGCATGAACTGCATGTTGCCCATGGCGCCGGCCCACGAGCCGCGCATCTGGTCGCTGGTCATGTGGTTGCTGTTGAGGATGCGCAGCGCCTGGACGGTCTCGTTGCTGAAGAATTCGCGGCGCTTGGTCATGCAGGCGAGCGTCGCGACGGAGCGCACGACGCGGAAATCGCCCATGTAGGTGCCGTAGTTCGTCTCGATGCCCCAGAAGGCCATGATGTACTGCGGCGGGATGCCGTATTCGGCCTGCAGCTGGTCGAGCAGGGCGCGGTGCTGCGCCAGTTTCTGCTGACCCTTCTGAATGCGATCGAGCGAGACCGTGCCGCCGACATACTTGGCATAGGTCAGGGAGAATTCGGGCTGGCGATTGTCGAGATCGACGACCTTCTGGTCGGGCGTCAGTCCCTGGAACGCGCGGTCGACGACCGATGCCGGTACGCCCTGCTTCAGCGCATCGGTCTTGATGCCAGCCAGGCAGTCGCGGAAGCCACCATCCTGGGCGTACGCGGGTGCAGCCCCGAGGAAGGCGGGGCTGCAGAGAAGTGCCGTCGTTGCGGCGAGAATTCGTGCATTGGGCATGAAGGTCATGCCCGGCAGTTTATCACGAGCCGGCGACGGTCAGCCCTTCAATTCTCACGGTCGGGGCGTTGGTCGAGCTCTTGAATTCGAGATCGTTGGCGGCCGTCATGTTGAGGAACATGTCCTTCAGGTTGCCCGCGACGGTGATGCCGCTCACCGGCCACGCAAGCTCGCCGTTCTCGATCCAGAAGCCCGAGGCGCCGCGGCTGTAGTCGCCGGTCACGCCGTTGACGCCGAAGCCGATCATGTCGGTGATGTAGAGGCCGCTCTTGATGTCGCCGATCAGCTCCTTCACCGACAGCTTGCCCTTCTCGAGATAGAAATTCGAGGTCGTGGGCGAGGGCGGACCCGAGACGCCGCGCGAGGCGTGGCCGGTCGGCTTGAGGTTGAGCTGGCGGGCGGCTGCGAGGTCTAGCAGCCAGGTGGTCAGCACGCCATCGTCGATCACCGCGCGGCGCGAGGTTGCCAGGCCCTCGGCGTCGAACGGGCGGCTGCCCAGCCCGCGCTTGCGCAGCGGGTTGTCGAGGATGCGGATGCCCTCGGCGAACACGCGCTCGCCCATCTTGTCCTTCAGGAATGAGGTGCCGCGCGCCACGGCGCGACCGTTGATGGCGCCGGCGAGATGGCCGATCAGGCCGCCCGAGACGCGGCGATCGTAGATCACCGGCACGCGTGCGCTCTGCGCCTTGCGCGGGTTGAGGCGGCGCACCACGAACTTGCCGGCGTTGCGGCCGACCTTGGCGGCCGACATCAGGTCCTCGAGATGGACCGCGCTGGTCCATTCATAGTCGCGCTCCATGCCGGTGCCTTCGCCACCCAGCACCGAGCAGGACAGCGAGAAGCCGCTGCGGCGATAGCCGCCGGTGAAGCCGTTGCTGGCGGCCAGCATCACCGAGGTGCGGCCCCAGCCGGCCTCGGCGCCTTCGGAATTGGTCACGCCTTTCACGGCGCGTGCCGCATCCTCGGCCTCGGAGGCCATGGCGATCAGCTTCTTGGCCGTCGGCCGCGTCCTGTCGTCGAGGTCGAGGTCGGGCCACGAGCGGGCCAGCAATTCCTCGGGCGCGAGGCCGCAGACCGGGTCTTCCGGCACGGCGCGCGCCATGTCGACGGCGCGGCTCGCCAGTTCCCGCAGCGAGGCGGGCGCAAAGTCGGTCGAGGAGACGAAGGCCTGGCGCTTGCCCACGAAGACGCGCAGGCCGAGGTCGCGGCCCTCGCTGCTCTCGAGCTTCTCGCGCTTGCCCAGCCGCTGCGCCACCGAGATCGACTCACCGTTGACGTAGAGCGCGTCGGCCGCATCCGCACCGAACTCCTTCGCCCACTTCAGCAGGTCGGACAGGAGATTGGGGTCGAGTGCGCCGGCTGGGTGCGTGTTGCGCGCGACCTTCGCGGCCGCCTTGGCGACGGGTTTCGGCACAGGCTTGCGCGCGGGCGATTTCGCGCTCTTTGGCGCCGGGCGCTTGGTGACCTTCGGGGCAACCTTCGGAGCCGCCTTCGCGATCTTCTTCGGAGCGGCTTTCTTTGGAGCAGCCTTCTTCGGCACGACCTTCTTAGGCGCAACTTTCTCAGGTGCTGCCTTCTTCGGCGCTGCCTTCTTCACCACCTTCCGGGTGGTGGGCTTCGCCGACTTCTTCGCAGCCGGCTTCTTCGGGGAGGATTTGGGGGCGGTCTTTTTCGCTTTGGCCATAGGGCCGTTCTACGCGCTATCGGCCCGTGTCGTCGAGATAGTAGGAGAAGAACAACACGCCGGTCGCAGCGATACCGAGTGTCCAGAATGTGGCACGCACGAGGTCGGCGATCAGCGCCTGCTCGGGCCACAGGCGGGCCACCGCATCGCCCACGAACTGGTGGCCGAGGATGCCGATCATCGCGCCCAGCGTGAGGGAAATCGCGGCGTTCCAGACGTGACGGGCGCCGCGCATGAACGGCCCTTCGGCCCGCCGGCGTGTCGCAACAGGATCGGGAAGCGCCACTTCTTCAGTCCATGCCGTTGCGGGGCGCGCGGAAGGTTTCCCGCACGCCCCGATGCTATCGCCCGCCTTGAAGCAGCGGAACCGCTATTTGAGCGCCGCGGCGCGGTTGGCGGCGCAGGTCACGGCCTTGAGCGAGGCCGCCACGATGTTCGAGTCCATGCCGACCCCCCACAGGACCTTGCCGCCCGGCGTCTCGGCCTCGATGAAGCTGACGGCCTGGGCGTCGGAGCCGGCGCCCGTGGCGTGCTGGTGATAGTCGCGCACCCGGATCTGGATGCCGCAATTCTTGCCCAGCGCGTCGACATAACCCGCGATCGGACCGTTGCCGCGGCCCGAGATGGTCGCCGGCTTGCCGTTGAAGGTCACCTTGGCATCGAGAAGCCGCACGTCGGCGTGATCGGGGTCGGGCACCGTCGTGTGGCTGTCGAACGCCACCGGCGAGGCGTTCTCGAGATACTCCTTGCGGAACGTGTCCCAGATCAGGGCCGGCTGGATCTCCTTGCCGGTCTCCTCGGCGATCTGCTGGATCACCTTGGAGAACTCGACCTGCAGCAACCGCGGCATGTCGATGCCGTAGTCGCTCTTCAGGATATAGGCGATGCCGCCCTTGCCCGACTGGCTGTTGATGCGAATGATCGCCTCGTAGCTGCGGCCGAGATCGGCCGGATCGATCGGCAGGTAGGGGACTTCCCAGACCTTGCTGTTCGACGCCTCGAGCGACTTGAAGCCCTTGTTGATCGCGTCCTGATGCGAGCCCGAGAAGGCGGTGAAGACGAGGTCGCCGCCGTAGGGATGGCGCGGATGGACGGGCAACTGGTTGCAGTATTCGACCGTCTGGCGGATCTCGTTGATGTGCGAGAAGTCGATCTCGGGATCCACGCCTTGCGTGAACATGTTGAGGCCCAGGGTGACCAGGTCGACGTTGCCGGTGCGCTCGCCGTTGCCGAACAGGCAGCCCTCGATGCGGTCGGCGCCGGCCATGTAGCCGAGTTCGGCCGCCGCCACGCCGGTGCCGCGGTCGTTGTGCGGATGCAGGCTGAGGATGATCGAATCGCGATCCTTGAAGTTGCGGTGGCACCATTCGATCTGGTCGGCATAGACGTTGGCCGACGACATCTCGACCGTGGCCGGCAGGTTGAAGATCATCTTCTTCTGCGGCGTCGGCTTGTAGATGTCGGCGACGGCCGCGCAGATGTCGCGGGCGAATTCGAGCTCGGTGCCGGTGAAGCTCTCGGGCGAATACTCGAACACCCACTCGGTCGCGGGATCGGCGTCGGCCATCTGCTTGACCAGCTTGGCGCCGGTCACGGCGATATCGATGATGCCGGCCGTGTCGAGGCCGAACACGACGCGGCGCTGCAGGGTCGAGGTCGAATTGTAGAGATGGACGATGACGCGCCGGGCGCCGCGGCAGGCCTCGAAGGTGCGCTCGATCAACTCCGGCCGGCTCTGCGTCAGCACCTGGATGGTGACGTCGTCGGGGATCATCTTCTTCTCGATGAGCTCGCGCACGAACTCGAAGTCGGTCTCCGAAGCGGCGGGGAAGCCGATCTCGATTTCCTTGAAGCCCATGTCGCAGAGCAGCTTGAACATCCGCGTCTTGCGGTCGGAATCCATCGGCTCGATCAGCGCCTGGTTGCCGTCGCGCAGATCGACCGCGCACCAGATCGGCGGCTTGGTGATCACGGCGTTCGGCCACTTGCGGTCGGGCAGGGGCACGGGCTTGAAGGGCACGTACTTCTCGGCCGCGATCGGCATCATGGGCTTCTGGGGATTGGTGTCGTGAGGGTTTTGGGATGACATGACGTAGCTCCTCGCGCCGCGCACGGCCGTATGGCTCAAACGAACACTGCGATGGATGGAAATGAGGCGGCGACTGGTTGGGTAAAAACAGAGACGAACGACAAGCGATCCGCAGGGCCCTTCCGGTTTTCCCGGTCGGGCGGCGGATCAGCCAATAAGTCGTAGCGTCGTCAGTCGCAGCATGTTGGGCGCGACAATCGTCGATTTGCCGTCGGGCGTCAACCCGGCTTGTTTCCCCTCCCCTTCGCGGAGTCCCGCGAAGGGGAGGGGAACGACGGCTAACGCAGCGGGACGTTCACGCCGATGCTGAGATTGCCACCGGGGTAGGCAGGCCCATAGGCAGGCGCATAGGCCACCGGCGGGGCGTAGACCGGTGCCGGGTAAACCGCCACGGGACGAGGGGCGTAATAGACGCGCGGAGGCGGCTGAACGACCACGACCTCGCGATCGTAGTGGTGATGATGATGGTGGTGCTTGTGATGACCGCGACCCTTCTTCCAGTCGCCGGCCATCGCTGCGGAGGCGGTGAGCATGACGGCGCCCGCCGCGGCGAGCGAACCGGCCAGACGCAGGACCTCGATGTTCATTTTTGCGGTCTCCTTTGCTGCAGGATGAAACGTCCTGCACGAGCCGGATGTTGCCCGTGAATTCGCCCTGGGATGGTGACCAACTTGTGGTAAGCGGGAACGAATAATCGGAGGAATCATCAGATGGCAGGTCCGTTGGACGGCGTTCGCATTCTCGACTGCACGACCGTCGTGCTGGGTCCGTGGGCGGCGCAGCAATTGGGCGATCTCGGGGCGGACGTGATCAAGATCGAGCCGCCCGAAGGCGATACGACGCGCCAGCTCGGGCCCGGCCGCAATCCCGGCATGTCGGCCTTCTATCTCGGCTGCAATCGTTCAAAGCGATCGATCGTGCTCGACCTCAAGCAGGAGTCCGGACGGGCCGCGCTGTTCAAGCTCGCCGAGACCGCCGACGTCATCATGCACAACTACCGGCCCGAGCCGGCCAAGCGGCTGGGCGTCGAGTACGAGAAGTTCGAGAAGATCAATCCGCGCCTCGTCTATCTCGCGACCTACGGCTATCGCTCCGCCGGGCCGATGGGCGCCAAGGCCGCGTACGACGACATCATCCAGGCCGGCTCCGGCCTGGCCGCGTTGCAGACCGTGGTCGCGGGCCAGCCGCGCTTCCTGCCGACGATCGTGGCCGACAAGACCAGCTCCAACGGCGTCGTCTCGGCGCTGCTGGCCGCCCTGTTCGCGCGCGAGCGAACCGGCAAGGGCCAGTCGGTCGAGGTGCCGATGTACGAGACGCTGGTGTCGTTCGTGATGGTCGAGCATCTCTACGGCGAGACCTTCGAGCCGGCACTCGACACGGCCGGCTACAAGCGCGTGCTCAACAAGGAGCGCCGTCCCTATCCGTCGAAGGACGGCTACTTCGCCCTGCTGCCCTACACCGACAATCACTGGCGGGAGTTCTGTACCCTGGTCGGCCGCGAGGACCTCGCGCAGGACGAGCGGTTCCAGGGCATGGCCAACCGTCTCAAGAACGTCGAGCAATACTACTCGACCCTGGCCGGCCTGTGCGCCGAGCGCACCAACGCCGAATGGGTGGAGCTGCTGAAGAACTCCAACGTGCCGCACGGGCCGGTGAACACGCTCGACGACCTGTTCGTCGATCCGCAGCTCGAGGCGACCGGCTTCTGGAAGCATGTCGATCATCCGACCGAGGGCAAGCTGCGCATGACCGACATCCCGCCGCGCTTCAGCAAGACCAAGCCGGAGATCACCCGCCTGCAGCCCAGGCTGGGCGAGCATAGTGTCGAGGTCCTGCAGGAGGCCGGGTTTACGCAGGGCGAAATCGACGCCATGCTCAAGTCGGGCGCGACCAGGACGGCCCCCTAAAAGCAGGCCGTCCCCACAACGAGTCGCCGCCCACAGGGGGAGGCGACCATGATCCTGCGGACAACGCGGCGCGACCTGCTGCGCTACGGCTCACTCTCGGCGCTGGCGGCGGCACTGCCGGCGCCGTCCATTGCACAGGCGTGGCCGGCCAGGCCGATCAGGATCGTCTGCACCTATCCGGCAGGCGGGCTCACCGACATCTTCGCCCGCGCCTATGGCGAGTACGTGGCCGAGAAGACCGGCCAGCCGGTGATCGTCGAGAACAAGGCCGGTGCGGCGGGCGCGATCGGCGCGGAGATCGTCAAGCAATCGGCACCCGACGGCTATACGCTGATGTTCACCAACTCCACCACGATGGTGCAGAACAAGGCGCTGTTCAAAAAGCTGCCCTACGATCCCGACAAGGATTTCGCCCTGGTCGCCTGGTTCAACACCGGCCATCTGCCGACCATGGTGAACAAGGACATACCGGTCAGGAACATCCCGGAGTTCGCTGCCTGGGCCAAGGGGCGGAAAGTCTCGCTCGCCACCTACGGCATCGGCTCCTTCGCCCATATCGTCACCGAAACGCTGAACCGCCATTACGGACTGCAGATGGAGGCCGTTCACTATCGCGGCGAATCGGCGATGTGGCAGGACGTGGCCTCCGGCGCCGTGCAGGGCGCCACCGGCAGCTACGCTTCCGGTGCGGCCGTGCTGCAGGCGGGCAGCGTCAAGCCGATCGCGGTGCCCACGATGGTGCGCATGAAGAAGCTGCCCGATGTCGCGACTTTCTACGAGCAGGGGCTGACGGAGAAGGCGTTCCAGATCCGCGGCTGGGTCGGCTGCGCGGCACCGGCCGGCACGCCGCCCGAGGTGGTGCAGAAGCTCTCGACGCTGGTGGTCGAGGCCGGCAGGACCGAGCGCATCCGGAAGATCAACGACACCTTCGCGATCGACGAGGGCGCGCGCGACGCCGCCTATTTCCGCCAGGTCCTTGATGACGAAGGGCCGGTCTCGATCGAGGTCATCAGGAGCCTGGGGATCGAGCCCCAATAGGCCGGCCGCCCTGCGGCGTGGCCTTTACGCAGTGCGAAATCGCGGCCATGCTTCTTCCAGGCGCGCCCAGGACGGCTCCGACCGTCAAAAAAAATCATCGCGCCACAGGGAGGCAATCGATGATCGTGCGTGCGTCGCGACGTGATGTGCTGCGTTATGGCTCTGCCGCTGCAGTTGCTGCTGCTCTGCCGGCTCCCGCGATTTCCCAGGGAGCCTGGCCCAACAAACCCATCCGCATCATCTGCGGTTACCCGGCGGGCGGTCTCACCGACACCTTCGCCCGCGCCTATGGCGAGTACATCTCCCAGAGAACCGGCCAGCCGGTGTCGGTCGAGAACAAGACCGGCGCCAGCGGCGCGATCGCCGCCGAGCAGGTGAAGGCCGCTGCGCCCGACGGCTACACGCTGATGTGGACGATCTCGACCACGATGATCATGAACAAGGTGCTGTTCAAGAAACTGCCCTACGATCCGGACAAGGACTTCGTCCTGATCTCGTGGATGGATGCGGGGCATCTGCCGCTGATCGTGAACAGCAAGCTGCCGGTCAAGAACCTCGCCGAGCTCGTCGACTATGCGCGCGCCAACAAGACCAGTCTCGGCACCTACGGTGCCGGTTCCTACAGCCACGTCGCCGTCGAGGCGCTGAACCGCCACTACAAGCTCGGCATGGAGGCCGTGCATTATCGCGGCGAGGCGCCGATGTGGCAGGACGTGGCCTCCGGCGCGGTGCAGGGCGGCAGCGGCAGCGTCGCCGCCGCCTCGGGCGTCCTGCAGTCGGGCAACGGCCGGCCGATCGCCGTGCCGACCATGAAGCGGATGGCCAAGCTGCCCGACGTGCCGACCTTCTTCGAGCAGGGGGTCACCGACAAGGCCTTCCAGGTGCAGGGCTGGATCGGGCTGGTCGGTCCCGCCGGCATGCCGAAGGAGCTCGTCCAGAAGCTCTCGGACCTCATGGTCGAGGGCGGCAAGAGCGAGCGCATCCAGAAGATCCTCGCCACCTTCGGCATCGACAATGCCGCCCGCGATCACGTCTTCTTCGAGAAGATCGTCGCCGAGGAGGGGCCGATCTGGATCGAGCTGGTGAAGGGGTTGAATCTCGAGCCGCAGTAGCGGGCGACGCGGTCCGATCGGTCCGCGTTCCTTCCAACGAACGGTTTCAGGCGGCCGGCTGAAGCAAGCGCCGTGCCGAAAATAGAGGTTTGTGCGGGCGATTCGCGATTGCACATCTGCTCGTTCCGATTGTACGTGTAGTGAGGCTGCAAGTAGCTACCGTCAGTCAGAAATCGAACCGAAGGGACCGGGTCTTTCATGGCCCTAGACGTCTATGTAGGGCCGCTCACGCGCTATTATGCGGGTGCCTGGGAAAGCGTGGTCGAAACCGCAGCGCGCAAACGCGGAGCGCCGCGTCCGGCCGGATCCGGTGAAGCGACCGGCACGGCCCCGAGCCAGGACCGCATCCGCTCCAGGGTAATCGCCTGGCGTGCGATGCTGGCCAAGGCGCTCGGCGAACGGATCGACGTTCCCCTCGACTGGGACGAGAGCGAAGCCGCACCCTGGTTCACCCATCGGCCGGGCTGGGACGGCTTCGGCTCCCTGGTCCTGTGGGCCGCCTACGCGGAGAATCCATCCCTGCGGATGCCTGCCGTCCTGGCGGAGGATTGGGACGACGACGTCGCGCTCGCCCGCTCCACCGCCGAGGGTTTCCGCTCGCGCTATTCGCATCTCGTGCGGAATGTCGAACTGTGGCTCCCGGTCGCCTTCGAGATCACGTTCGAAGGAGAGGATGTCGCCGGGCGCCGAGTGGTGATGGGCTCGGTGACGACGCTGCGCCGCCAGCTGGCGGATCTGAACGCTGCAACCTGGAAGGCACCTGCCGCCGACGTTGCCGCCTGGGGCCGGGTACCGCCCGAGCCGCGGACGGTGGAAGGGTGCGCGCGCTACGCCTTCGCGATTCTGTTCGACCTCTCCCGCCGCGCCTACGCCGAACGTCTGCCGATGAAACTCGACCACTGACGAAAACGCCCGCGGCGTGAGCCGCGGGCGCGTCGTGGAAGATCTGTTTCCGAAGTGTCAGGCGGCGCTGGGCGCCGGCGGCGGCTCGCTGGCGGCCGGGCGATTGCGTCGTTCGGCCATGAACTGGTCGAACTCGGCGCGATCCTTGGCGGCGCGCAGCTTGTCGAGGAAGTCGCGGAACTCGCGCTGCTCCTGATCGAGGCGGTTGATCGTCTCCTCGCGATACTCGTCGAAGGCGACGTTGCCGCTGCTGCTCGAGCGGCCCCAGCCGGAGCGGCGCTTCCAGCCGCGGAATTCCTCACGGCACGAGCGGCCATCGGGCATGTTCCAGTGACCGTAGCGCTTCGAGCAAAACATGCGTCCACTCCCTTTGAGATAGATGAGAAGGGCCAGGCCGACGGGCCAGAACAGGATGAAGCTCAGCACCATGAGCGCAATCCACGCCGGCTTGCCGAGGTCGTCTATTTTTTCGATCAGGCCCATGTGGGAGCCCCCTTTTGCTGATGTTAACGATGTGAATGTTAACGACATTTACATTGGGCATCGCGACCCCGGGAGTCAAGAGGTCGGCAAAAAACTTTCAGCGCGAAGCGGGAAAACCCAGCCCCTGCAGATAGATGAGGACCTCGGATTCGAGCAGCTCCTCGGCCGTCATGGGCAGCGGCCGGCGCCCCGCATCGCCGCGGCCGAACAGGGAGGCGATGCCGTGCGACATCGACCAGATGTGCAGGCTCATCATCAGGGCGGGCGGGCGCGTGGCGGCTGGGAGAAGGACGACCAGTTGATCGGCCGCGGCGCGCAGCACGGCAAAGGCCCGTTCCGAGGCGGCGCGCAGCTCGGGATTCGTGTCCGGAGAAATGCCCGATTCGAACATCGCCGCGTAATAGGCGGGCTCCGAACGCGCGAAGGTGAGATAGGCCTTGCCGATATTATGGAAGGCCGTGACGGGATCGGGTTTCCCATTGGCCCAGCCGGTGGCCAGCATCGCGGCGAAACGCTCGAAGCCCTCGCGCGCCACGTCCGCCATCAGGGCGTCGCGGTCGCGGAAATGGCGGTAGGGCGCGGCCGGACTGACGCCGGCGGAGCGCGCGGCGTCGGCGAAGGTGAAGCCCGCCGGGCCCTTTTCCTTGATGAGCTCGCGGGCAGCCTTGATCAGCGCCTCGCGCAGACTGCCGTGGTGATACTTCCGCTCCTCACGGTCGTTGCGCTTCCAGCTCATGTTAAGGAGCTTTACATCAATCCCGGCCGCTGCAACAGGAACTAGCGCGAAACCTCGCCGACCAGGATGTCTTCCGTCACCTTGCCGGCAAGTTCCTCTTCCGGCTCGATCAGGCGCTTCTTCTTCCAGTCGCCCTTGGCGTAGAGGCACAGGGTGATCAGCGCCGTGACGATATTTGAGACCGGCAGCGCCCACCAGATTCCCTGTTCGTGCAGGTCCGTGTGCTTGGAGAGCACGTAGGCGAGTGGAAACTGCACGACCCATTGCGACACCAGGGTCAGCACCATGGTCAGGACCATGTTGCCCGAGGCGCGAAACACGCCGGTCAGCGCGAACTGCAGGCCGAGGAAGCCCCAGGCCAGCGACATGATGCGCAGAAAGCCCGCGCCGGCCGCGATCACCGCGGGATCGGTCGGCACGAAGACGGCGACGAGCTGGGGCGCGAACAGGAAGACGAGGACGCCGAAGAAGGAGAGGCTCGCGAATCCGAGCAGCCCGCCCAGGCGGCCGATCTGCGCCGCGCGCTCGATGTTGCCGGCGCCGATGTTCTGGCCGACCAGGGTCGAGATCGCCATCGACAGGCCCATCGCCGGTACCATCACGACCTGCAGGATGTTCGAGCCGACGCCATAGGCGGCCAGCGTCAGCGTGCCGAAACTCGCGATCAGGAACGTCATCACCATCAGGCCGAGCGCCCGCGCCGAGAGTTCGACGGAAGCGGGGAGGCCGAGGAAGAAGGCGCGCTTCACGTAGCTGAAGTCGGGAATGAAGTCGCGCCGCCGCACATGGATGCCATGCAGGCCGAGGCGGAGGACGGCGATGCCGATGATGGCGGCGATCGCCTGGGTGACCAGCGTCGCGATGGCGGCGCCCATCACGCCGTAGCCCGGCACGGGGCCCCAGCCGAAGATCAGGAGCGGGTCGAGCACGAAGTTCAGGAACACCGTGCCCAGCACGATATAGACCGGCAGGGTCGGCCGGCCGATACCGCGCATGATCGCCTGGAACACGAAGAAGGTGAAATTGAAGACGATGCCCACGAACGACACGCGCATGAAGCCCAGCGCGCCGGGATAGACGTCGGGCCCGACGCCCATCAGCCGCAGCAGCGCCGGCGAGCAGAGATAGCCGATCGTGCCCAGCACCACCGAGACCAGGACCACCATGAGCAGCGTCTGGCCCGCGACGTGCGCCACCATCTTGTCGTTCCGCGCGCCGACATACTGCGCGATCAGGGTCGAGCCGGCGAGCGACAGGCCCGAGCCGATGGCGAAGGTGAGGAACAGCACCGGGAAACTGATCGACACCGCGGCCACCGCCGCGCCCCCCAGCCGCCCGACCCAGAAGGCATCGATGATCTGGTAGGCCGACTGCAGCACGTTCGCCGTCACGATCGGCACGGCCAGCGTCAGCAGGGAGCGAAGGATCGGACCTTCGAGGAGCTTGTTTCTCGAGTCGGTCACGGCGCTCATGCGTGGGTCCATACGGCATTGCGAGAGATTGGTTGCATCGAAGTGGCGCTCCCAAAGGCCCGATGTCAAAGTAGGCCAACATGCAGGCAGGCTGAGCGGAGGTAGAGCGTGCAATCGTCGATCAGATTGCGGCCCGCCCGGTCGCTTGGCGACAGGGTGATGAAGGTCAACCATGCCGGTGAGGAAGGGGCGATCTGCATCTATCGCGGTCAGCGGTGGGTCGCCGCGAAGCTGATGCCCGATCTTGTGTCCGAGCTGGCGGAATATCAGTCGCATGAAGAACGGCATCGCGCCGTGTTCGCGGCGGAATTGAGCCGCCGTGGCCTCCGCCGCTGTCGCAGTTTCCTGCTCTGTGCTGGCGGTGGCACGGCTCTGGGAGTCGTTACCGGATTGATGGGACGCAAAGCCATCGCCGCGACGACAGTCGCTGTCGAGCGGGTCGTCCTGCGTCATCTCGAAGACCAGAAGAAGTCTCTGGCTGCCATCGACCTGCCCGCGGTTTGCGCCATTGAACAGATCGAGAGGGACGAACAGGCGCACCACGATCTTTCGACGCGTGATCTTGGTCATCCGATGTGGTGGCAGAGAGTCTTGATGGCGATCGTTTCGGCCAGCACCGAAGCGGTGATCTGGCTTGGAATGAGGATTTAGAGCGGATGATAAGCGGATAAAGATTTGCTGTAGCTTACACTCGTCGTCTCGACCGGAGCCGCGCGTAGCGCCGCGCAGCGGAGAGACCTTCTCTCTACGATTTGTCGGCTTTTTGTCGATAGAAGGTCTCTCCGCTGCGCGCCTTCGGCGCTTCGGTCGAGACGACGGATGCTATTTCCAGATCTTCTTGCCCGAGCCCGGCAACCCGAGTTTGCTCCACATCGCGTCGACCTTTTCGATCACCGCGTCGTCCATTTTGATCTGCCGGCCCCACTCGCGATTGCTCTCGCCCGGGAACTTGTCGGTCGCGTCGAGGCCGATCTTGGAGCCGAGGCCGGAGACGGGGCTCGCGAAGTCGAGATAGTCGATCGGCGTGTTCTCGATCACCGTGATGTCGCGCGCCGGGTCCATGCGGGTCGACAGCGCCCACATCACGTCCTTCCAGTTGCGCGCGTCGATGTCGGCGTCCACGACGATCACCCACTTGGTGTACATGAACTGCCGCAGATAGCTCCACACGCCCATCATCACGCGCTTGGCGTGGCCCGCGTAGGCCTTCTTCATCGACACGACGGCGATGCGATAGGAGCAGCCCTCGGGCGGCAGCCAGAAGTCGACGATCTCGGGGAACTGCTGCTGGAAGAGGGGGATGAACACCTCGTTCAGCGCCTCGCCCAGCACGCTCGGTTCGTCGGGCGGCCGGCCGGTGAAGGTCGAGAGATAGATCGGCTTCCTGCGCATCGTGATGGCGCTGATCGTGAAGACCGGGAATTGCTCGACGCTGTTGTAGTAGCCGGTGTGGTCGCCGTAGGGGCCTTCGTCGCCATAGTCGTCGAGGCTGACATGGCCCTCGAGGACGATCTCGGCCTCGGCCGGCACCTTGAGCGGCACCGTCTTGCACGCGACCAGCTCGACCTTCTTGCCGCGCAGGAGTCCGGCGAACTGATACTCCGACAGGGTGTCCGGCACCGGCGTGACGGCCGCGAGGATGGTGCCAGGATCGGCGCCGATCACCACGGCGGCGGGCAGCGGCTCGCGCTTGCCCGACTTCTGCCAGCGCTGGTGATGCTGAGCGCCGCCGCGATGCTTCAGCCAGCGCATCAGGGTCGTGTTCCTGCCCGTCACCTGCAGGCGGTAGATGCCGAGGTTGAAACTGTCCTGCTTGTCGCCTTTCGGGTTGGGTCCCTGCGTCACCACCAGCGGCCAGGTGATGAGCGGTGCCGGCTCGCCCGGCCAGCAGGTCTGGATCGGCAGCTTCGAGAGGTCGATGTCGTCGCCGGTGAGGACGATCTCCTGGCAGGGCGCGGAACTTACCGTCTTCGGCTTCATCGCCATGACGGTGCGCACCATCGGCAGCATCTCGAGTGCCTCGCGCCAGCCGCCCGGCGGCTCGGGCTGGCGCAGGAAGGCCAGCGTCTCGCCCACCGCGCGCAACTGCCCCGGTTCGCGGTCCATGCCCCAGGCGACCCTCTCGACCGTGCCGAACAGGTTGACCAGCACCGGGATGTCGGAGCGCGTGCCGTCGGCCCGCACCACGTTCTCGAACAGCACCGCCGGGCCTTTCTCGGCCAGCAGGCGGGTCTGGATCTCGGTCATCTCCAGGTTCGGCGAGACCGGCGCGGTGACGCGCACGAGACGGCCGCTCTTCTCCAGCCGGTCGATGAAGTCGCGAAGCGAGGCGTATGGCATGCTAGGCACGTCGTTTAGAGGGGCGGACCGATGAGATCAAACGACATTCCGGCTGAATTCGAAGACCTGTTGAGCCGCGCGGGTCGGCGCGTTCTGGCGGCACGCATCCATTATGCGGGGCGCTGGCCAACCCGCGTACGCGGTTCGTGGCGGCGGAGGACCTGCTCGACCGCGCGAAGGTGGCGCGGCTCCGGCGCACGCTCGAGGCCGAGCTGCAGGACACGCTGGAGCCGATCGAGCGGCCGGTCCCGCCCGACACGATCTTCGAAATGAAGCAGGACTATGCCGAGCTGCTGCCCAAGAGCAGCCGCGCGCGCACCATCTATTTCGAGAGCCGCCGCGAGCCCGGCGTGAAGGCCGCCGAACGGATCGGCCTTGCGCGCATGATGCGCAGCCAGAGCTTCCGCGCCTTCGCCGAAGCGCTGGCGGGACGCAGGCTCAAGTCGGGCTGGGGCCTGCAGGTGTTGCGCTATGGGCCGGGCGACTATGCCGGTCCGCACAACGATCACCATCCGGAGAACGAGGCGGCGAAGGGCGGTTACATCGACCTGCATCTCAGCCTGTGCACGCCCGGCGTCGAGCACCAGTGGCTGGTCTACAGCCGCGCCGGCCATTTCAGCGAGATCGTGTCGGTGGCCGGACCCTCGACCGTGACGGCCTATCGCCTGCCCTTCTGGCACTACACGACACCGCTGGTCGGCACCCCGAAGGCCGGTCGCTGGGTCCTGCTAGGGACGTTCCTGTATCGGTGAGGCGAAGGTTAAGAAAGGTCCCTCGCTACGCTCGGGATGACAATGGACGGGGCAACAAACCCCGTGTCATCCCGAGCGCAGCGAGGGACCTTTGCCGTCTTGCTAATCCCGGTCCGGCGCGCCCAGCGGGAAGAGCGGGCGGAACGGTCGCGCCTCGTCGACGCAGCGGGCGAAGGACGGTCTTGCGAGCAGGCGCGTGCGGTAGGCGCGCAGCACCGGATAGGATTCGGGAATCCGGTGCACCCAGTCGGCATAGAACAGCGACGGCGCGGCGGCGCAGTCGGCCAGCGTGAAATCGCTGCCGGCGGCCCAGGGGCGGCCGGCCAGTTCGGCATCGAGCCAGGCGTAGGCGCGCTCCAGTTTCTCGATGGCCGCGTCGTGGCCGTCCTTGCGCTTGATCGGATCGCCCGTGAGGGCGCCATCGACCGCGAGCTGCATCATGTTCATCACATGCAGGTCGAAGAAGCGGTCGAGGAAGCGTACGTCGAGCGCCGCCATCGGGTCGGCCGGGATCAGGCGCACCGGGCCGGGATGCGCGAGCTGCAGATACTCGATGATGATGCTGGTCTCGACGACGGTGCGCTCGCCGTCGACCAGCACCGGGAACTTGCGCAGCGTCCAGCGCTTCAGCCATTCGCCGACGTGCTCGGGCGTGTCCTGCCCCAGCGCGCGGAATTCGAACGGCGTGCCGTTCTCGTAGAGCGCCATCAACACCTTCTGGGTGTAGGACGAAAAGAGGTGGCCGTAGATCGCAAGCGACATTGCCAGGGGCTCCCGTTCAGCCGGTCTTCTTCCAGGAAGCGGCCCGCGCGAGCAAACGTTCCGCGCGAATGACGATCGGCAGGTCGACCATGCTGCCCTCGAAGGCCACCGCGCCCTCGCCATTGGCCTTGGCGACCTCGAAGGCCGCGAGCAGGCGCCGCGCACGGTCGACCTCGGCGTCGGAGGCGCCGTATTCCTCGTTGATGATCGGCACGTGCGCGGGATGGATGCAGGAGGCCGTGGTGAAGCCCAGCTCGCGGCCGCGCTTCAGGCCGGCGCGGTAGGAGTCGAGATCGTCGATCTTGGCGAGCTGGCCCATCGAGCCCATCGGCAGGATGCCGGCGGCGCGGCAGGCGGCCAGCCCGTGCATGGCGAAGACGTACATGCTGTCGGCCGACGGGATCGCGCCCATGTCGGTGGCAAAATCCTCACCGCCGACCGACATGCCGGCCATGCGCGGCTCGGCGGCGATGGCGAAGAGATGCGGCAGGGCGGCCACCGTCTCGATCAGCACCAGGAAGCGCGTATGGCCGATCTCCATGCCGAGCTGCGTCTCGCGCTCGGTCACCAGCTCGGCCAGAAGGCGCACATGCTCGGGCCCCATCACCTTGGGCAGCATCAGTGCCGAGACGCCGGGCATCACCGCGGCCTCGATGTCGGGGACCGCCAGTTCGAGCGGGCGGTTGATGCGGACCACGACGTCGGCGCCGTTCTGCGCCACCCGCGGCACGGCGGCCGCGATCGCGGCGCGCGCTTCGGCCTTCTTCGACGGGATGATCGAATCCTCGAGGTCGAGGATCAGCGCATCGGCGCCGCGCGTATGGGCCTTGGCGATGAAGCGTTCGGCCAGCACCGGCACGAACATCAGCGAGCGCCAGTTGGGCGTGGGACGGGTGGTCATCTCATTGTTCTCCGGAAGAAGTCAGCGCAGGCCGACGGGCACGACGCTGATCGAGTTCTGCGGGCTGCCCTCGATCACGCGATCGGTATAGGTGAGATAGATGAGCGCGCGGCGCTTGGGGTCGTAGAAGCGCACGACCTGCGTCGTCTTGAAGATCAGCGAGGCGCGCTCGCTGAACACTTCGTGCGGGCTCTTGAGCTTCTCGGCCTTGTCGCCGTCGATCGGGCCGACCTGGTGGCAGGAGATCGAGGCGTAGGGCGGATCCTCCGCCAGGCCGACCATGCCCTTGAAGCCGCCGGTGCGGGCGCGCGCGAGATAGCAGGTGATGCCGGCGAGGTCGGGGTCGTCGAACGCCTCGACCACGATCTTGTCGTTGGGACCCAGCCACTTGAAGCGATAGCCGACCGAGCCGATTTCCTCGGCCGCTGCCGGAAGGGCGAGGAGGAGAGCGAGAGCGGAGAGGATCGCGCGTTTCATGTCAGACTCCCTTGCTGGCTGGACGCGTGGCGAGAAACAGACCGGGCAGCACCAGTACCGTTCCGATGAGATGGTACCATTGCGGCGCCTCGCCAAGGACGATCCAGGCGAGGATGCCGACATAGAGCGGGCCGAGATACATCGACACACTGGTAACCGACGGCCCGAGCTCGCGCACGCAGTAGGCGAAGGCGCCATAGGCACCGACGCCGGGGATGACGGCGAGCACCAGGAACGACGCCCAGGTGCGCCAGTCGGCGAGGTCCGGCGCCTGCCAGAACAGCGCCTCGCCCACGGTGAACGGCAGCAGCACGAGGCAGCCCGCGAAGGAGATGGCGCACAGCCGCGTCAGCGGATCGAGCGCGCTCGGCCGCGCCTTGAGCAGCACCGAGTAGAGGCCCCAGCAGGCCGAGGCGGCCGCAATCCAGAGGTCGCCCTCGGTGAACTGCACCGACAGGAGATTTTCGATCCGGCCCTTGGCGAACACCGCGGCGACGCCCGCCAGGCACAGCACGATGCCGGCGATGCGGCCCATCGTCAGCCGCTCGCGATAGAGCAGGCGGCCGAGCGCCACCACCAGGATCGGCGAGGCGGCGTAGATCAGGCCGATGTTCAGCGCCGGCACCGAGCGCGCGCCGATATAGACCCAGGCGCCGCAGATCCACATGCCGATCGCGCCCAGCACCAGCAGGTCGCGCCATTCGCGCGTGAGGGCATGGCGATGCCGCATGAGGCGCGGCCACGCAAACGGCAGCAGCAGCACGGCGACGAAGAACCATCGCCCCAGCGCCAGCGCGTTCGGCGGCACGAAGGTCGCGTAGCGCGCCATCAGCATGTTCACAGCGAACATCGCGGGCGTGAGCAGCAGCAGCGTCCAGGCGATACGGCGGCGGGTGAGGGGCGACACGGCGGTGTTTTTAGCACGTCTGCAGACGTGTGCTCGGGCCACACGAAAGGTCCCTCGCTGCGCTCGGGAGGACACCGGGTGGTGCTACACGATTTCGTGTCGTCCCGAGCGCAGCGAGGGACCTTTGCGCGGTGTCAGCTCGGGCGGAGCCCGTCCTTCGGGTATTCGCCGCCAGCGTCCTTGATGGCCTGCTTGTAGTTCTTCTCCGAATTGAAGGGCTCCCTCTTCGGGAAGTCGCGCGGCTTGCCCGGGCGGATCTCGCCGGTCGAGGGCGTCACGATCAGCAGCTCGCCTCGCCGGCCAAGCAGCGGGATCTCGCGCCCCCAGCGCGAGTAGACGCGTCGTGCCGTGGCGGAGAAGGTGACGTAGGTATCGAACTCGTCCTTGTCCTTGACGAACAGCGCTTCGTAGGTGGCGACGAATTCCTCGACGAACTGCCGGTCGACGATCTCGAGGTTGGACATCATCCAGCAGCGATCCTCGAACACCCAGTAGGTGCCGATGCCGACGAACTGCTTCTGTCGCGTCAGGTAGGGAAAGAAGGGGAAGCCGCGGCAGGCGATCGTGCGGTTGTCGCGCTCGCAGTGCCGCGCGCCCTTGCAATGGATGGCCATGCAATCGGAGGTCAGCTCTTCGACGATCATCCGGGTCGAATAATCGTAGGGCTTGAACTTGGACCACAGGTCGGTGCGGGTCTTCAGCAGGTCCCATTCGACCTTGTGCACGACCGGTACCGCGTTCTGCGTCGAACAGCAGACCGGCTCGCCGTCGTTCAGCGGCGCGCACTTGCGGCCACAATCGAAGCGCGAGACCGACGCGTTGAAGCCGTCGTACAGGCTCGCGAAATCGGCCGAGCTTATCTTTGATTTCTTGGTGCTAGGGGGCATGGGTCTGCTGTACCCCGATCCGTGTGTGAAAGAACAGTTACGGAATTATAACAGCCTGCCGCCGAATAGCTTCACGAAACGGGCAGGACCCGCCAGACGACGGTCTCGCGCATGCCCCGGTTCTCGAGCTGGAGCGAGGTCGGTATTTCATAGCGGCCCAGTTCATCGAGGCCCTGGGCGCTGAAATAGTTGCGGCCGGGGTCGCCCAGCAGGACCAGACGGCCCTTGGCGGCATGGCTGCGCAGCCAGGCCAGCGCCTGGACCGACATCTCGCGCTCGTAACAGACGTCGCCCGCGATCACCACGTCGGCCTCGGGGGCTCCCGGCGCTCCCGCCAGCCAGTCCTCGCTGCTCGTCTCGATGGAAAGACCGTTGGCCGTGGCGTTGAGGCCCGCGGCAACCAGCGACAGCCGGTCGATGTCGTTGGCCACCACTGAGGCGGCACCCGCCCGCACCGCCGCCAGCGAGGAGACGCCCGAGCCGGCCGCAAAGTCGATCACCCGCTTGCCCCTGACCAGATCGGGATTGTCGAGCAGGTGGCGCGCGATCGCCTGGCCGCCCGGCCAGCAGAAGGCCCAGTAGGGCGGGTCGACATTCTGCTCCTCCAGCCACGCCTCGGTGGCCTGCCAGATCGGGACATATTCGGTGGCCAGCCACAGCCTGAACTCGGGCACCATCGCCGGCGCCTCGAGGGCGGTGTTGGCGCGGATGAATCCCTCGGGGTCGCTGGGCAGCTTGGACATCAGGCAATCCTGTCGACGATGAGGGCCGCCAGCATCAGCCACCCGACGAGGCGATTGGACTTGAAGCGCATCAGGCAGTCGGCCTGATCATCCGGTTTCAGCAGCGCGATCTGCCAGCAGAGGTGCGCGGCGATGCCGGCCAGCAGGACGAAGTAGCCGATGCCGAGTGGCGCCAGCAGCCCGGTCGCGATCCAGAACCCGATCGCCAGCACCGCAAAGAAACTCAGCCAGCGCCGCGGCGCGGCGGCGAAGCGGCGGGCCGTCGAGCGCACGCCGACCACCGCATCGTCGCGCTGGTCCTGCATGGCGTAGATCGTGTCGTAGACCATCGTCCAGGCGACGCCGCCGAAATAGAGCGCGACGGTGGCCCAGGAGAGCGTCCCGGTCACGGTGGCGTAGCCCACCAGCGCACCCCAGTTGAAGGCGAAGCCCAACACCACCTGCGGCCAGGAGGTGATCTTCTTCATCGTCGGATAGATCGCGACCAGCACCAGCGAGAGCAGCGCCACGCCGCCCGCGAACTTGTTGAGCTTGAACAGGACGGCGGCGCCGACCGCGCCCTGCAGCGCCATCCAGATCAGCGCGTGGTGCAGCTTCAGCTCGCCCGAGGGCAGGGGCCGGCCGCGCGTTCGCTCGACGCCGGCATCGACCTTGCGGTCGACGATGTCGTTCCAGGTGCAGCCGGCGCCGCGCATGGCGATGGCGCCGACCGTGAAAAGGGCCATGTAGCCCGCGAGCTGCGCCCAGTTGGGCGCCGCCGCCAGCGCCGTCGACCACCAGCAGGGAAACAGCAGCAGCCAGATGCCGATCGGCCGGTCCCAGCGCGCCAGCCGCCCGTAGGGCCGCGCCCACGGCGGCAGATAACGCAACGTCCAGTGCGTCGTGTCGATATCGGTGAAGCCGGTTGTCCGCCCGGCAGTCATGGCGTCATCATGCGCTTCATGATGCAGCTATGCGCGACAATGATCCATGAAGGCAAATAGATGAGTGCGGCACGTCTTTTCGTCGAGGCGGACCTGGCGGCCGGCGACGAGGTCCCGCTGGACGAGGCGCAGGCCCATTACCTGCGTAACGTCATGCGGCGGCCCGACGGCGCGCCGCTGCTGCTGTTCAACGGCCGCGACGGCGAATGGCGCGGCACCCTGTCGTCCCGCGGCAAGAAATCCGCCGTCGCCCAGCTGGGCGAGCGCACCCGCGAGCAGGCCCTCGAACCCGACGTCTGGCTGTGCTTCGCGCCGGTGAAGCGCGCCCGCATCGACTATATCGCCGAGAAGGCGACCGAACTGGGTGTCTCGGTCCTGCAGCCGGTGGTGACGCGCCACACAGCCGTCGAGCGCGTCAATGTCGGCCGCCTGCGCGCCAATGCGATCGAGGCGGCCGAGCAGACCGAGCGGCTCACCGTGCCGGAGGTGCGCGAACCGGTCGATCTCGGAAAGTTGCTCGACGGCTGGCCCGAGGGACGGCGCCTGATGATGTGCGACGAGACCGGCGGCGGGCCGCCGATCGCCGAGGCGCTGTCGGGGCTCGACGAGGCGGCGCGCGCGGCGCCGTGGGCGATCGTGATCGGCCCCGAGGGCGGCTTCGCCGAAATCGAGCTTCAGGCGCTCCGTCGCATAAAGGATGTAACGTCGGTGGGACTCGGTCCGCGCATCCTGCGGGCCGACACCGCGGCGCTGGCGGCGCTTGCATGCTGGCAGGCGCTGGTCGGCGACTGGCGGCGCCCGACACCGCGTCTCAGCGGCGATTATCGCACCTCCAGGGTTACCGTCTGAGCGCTTGCGCAGGCCCCCGGCGATGTGGGAGAGAGCGAATCGAACAGGATGAACCAGCCGCGGGCTCGCGTGAGGTTTTCTCATGCGACCGCGCCGCTCCCGAAGCCTCTCACAAGGCGCGGAGCGATCAGGGAGAGATGATCGTATGTCCGCACCTCCGTCGGGCGGCGGCGCGCCGATCGAAAATCGGCGGCAGCTGATCGAGTACTTCGCGGCCGGCAACAAGCCCCGCGCCCAGTGGCGCATGGGCACCGAGCACGAGAAATTCGGCTACCACACAAAGACCCTGAAGCCGCTGGCCTATGACGGGCCCGACGGCATCCGCGCCATGCTCGAGGGCCTGACGCGGTTCGGCTGGGAGCCGGTGATCGAGGGCAACAACCCGATCGCGCTCCTGCGCGACAAGGCCAGCATCACGCTTGAGCCGGGCGGACAGTTCGAACTGTCCGGTGCGCCGCTCGAGACCCTGCACGAGGCGGCGGCCGAAAACGCTCAGCATATCGACGAGGTGAAGCAGGTCGCGGGCGAGATCGGCGCCTCGTTCATCGGGCTGGGCTTCGCGCCCGAATGGACGCGCGAGGACATGCACTGGATGCCCAAGGGCCGCTACAAGATCATGCGCGAGTACATGCCGAAGGTCGGCACGCTCGGTCTCGACATGATGCTGCGGACCTGCACCGTGCAGACCAACCTCGACTTCGATTCCGAAGCCGACATGGTGAAGAAGTTTCGTGTCTCGCTGGCGCTGCAGCCGATCGCCACGGCGCTGTTCGCCAACTCGCCCTTCAAGGAGGGCAAGGAGGCCGGCTTCAAGAGCTACCGCAGCCACATCTGGACGGACACCGATCCCGACCGCTGCGGCATGCTGCCCTTCGTGTTCGAGGACGGGTTCGGCTTCGAGCGCTACGTCGACTACATGCTCGATGTCCCGATGTACTTCGTCTATCGCGACGGCAAGTACATCGACGCGTCCGGCCAGAGCTTCCGCGACTTCCTGAAGGGCAGGCTGCCGGCGCGTCCGGGCGAGCTGCCCTCGATCAACGACTGGGCCGACCACATCACCACGGCCTTCCCCGAGGTGCGGCTGAAGCGCTACCTCGAGATGCGCGGCGCCGACTCCGGTCCGCTGGGCGCGCTCAACGCGCTGCCGGCGCTGTGGGTCGGGCTGCTCTACGACCAGGGCGCGCTCGATGCGGCGTGGGATCTGGTGAAGGATTGGAGCACCGCCGACCACGATTTCCTGCGGGCCGAAACGCCGAAGTCGGGCCTCGCCACGATGTTCCGCGGCCGTGTCCTGTCGGAACTGGCGCGCGAGGTCGTCGAGATCGCCCATGCCGGCCTGCGCGCGCGCAAGCAGCTCAATGCCGACGGCGCCGACGAAACCATGTACCTGGCGCCGCTCGACCGCGCCGTGGCCAGCGGCCAGGCGCCGGCCGACGAACTGCTCGCCAAGTGGCATGGTGAATGGAAAGGGTCCTTCGCGGCGCTGTTCCGCGACTGTGCCTACTGAGGTAAGGTCGCGACATGCTCGATCGTTGCGACCGCGTCCAGATCGCCGTGCACGACGCCGCCAAGGCGGCGCAGCGCTTCGGCCAGTTGCTCGGCAGTCAGGTGTCGCGGCACGACCATAGCCGGCACCTCTCGGCCAAGCGCACCATCCTCGCCGTCGGCGAGAGCGAGTTCGAGCTCTGCGAGGCCGACGGCGCAGGCCTCACCCAGGACTTCCTGAGCCGGCGCGGCGAGGGTCTGATGACGGCGGGCTACTGCACCGCCGACCTCGATGGCATGGTGAAGCGCTGGGAAGGCCTCGGCATTCCCTACGATCTCGACAACGAGCAGATCTATCTGTCTCCCGAGACGACCTTCGGGCTGCCGATGGTGATTTCCGAGAGTACCTATCGCCCCAGGGTCGGGCCGGTATCGTTCCTCTACGAGACCACCAACACGCTGATGAGCGACTGGCGCCGCGTCGCTGCGGTCTATGCCGGCCTGTTCGGGCTCGATCCCGCGCGCTTCAGCGAGATCGGCAGCGAGCGCTTCGGCTATATCGGCACGCTCACTTTGTTCGATCCGCCCAACCGGCTCGACCGCATCGAACTCAGCCAGGTCACCGACAACGTCCATGCGATGGGCCGCTACGCCCACAAGCACGGCGACTCGCTCTATATGTGCTACGTCGAGGTCCATGACTGGCCGAACGTGCGCCAGCGCCTGCTCGACGCCGGCGCGCGCTACACGCCGCGCGGATCCGATCCCGTGACGGATCCCGACGGCGGCTGGATCCACCCGAAGGAACTGCATGGGGTGCTGCTCGGCGTCTCGCGCACCGGGCTGGCCTGGGACTGGTCCGGCCGCGAAGAATTGGTGCCCCCCGTATGAGTTTTTTCAAGAGTCCTGGCATGACCCGTCGTTCGTTCGTTTTCACGGCTCCGGCGCTGTCGGCCGTCCCGACGGTAAGCTACGCCCAGCCCGACCAGTGGCAGACCGTCGTTGGACCCGACCTGCGCTTTCGGCTGGAGATGCCGGCACCGGTCAACAAGAGCGCGGCGGCCGAGAAGGAAACAGGCCATGCCGGCGCGAGGGTTGCGTGGGCGTCCAAGCGCGCCGACGAGATGTTCGACTTCGACTTCGTCGACTACGAGCCGGGCTGGTTCTCGTCGAAGGACAGCAAGGAGATGGCGCGCGAACTGGGGCGCGGCGAGGCCGAGAAGGCCTTTCCCCGTGCCACGTTCAAGTACGTCCTCGACGAGCCGGTCATCCTGCAGGGTTGGGACGGCTACGCGCTCGACATCGCCGACCAGCAGGGGGCTCTGGTGATGATGCGCACCTACATCGTGAAGGATCGGCTCTACCGTCTGCTGGTGACGGCGAAGAACGACGAGGAGACGAAGGCCGCGGCGGCGCGTTTCCTGAACTCGCTGCGGTTCGCGGAGACCAAGAACTAGGATGCGTATCTGCGTTTTCGGCGCCGGCGCGATCGGCGGCAACTATGCGACGCGCCTCGCGGCGGCGGGCAACGAGGTCTCGGTCGTGGCGCGCGGTCCCCATCTCGAGGCGATCCGCGCCAACGGCCTCACACTCCTGACGGGTGACAAGACGATCGTTGCCAAGGTCGCGGCCAGCGACAGTCCGGCCGATCTCGGCCCGCAGGACGTGGTGATCTCGACCCTGAAGGCGTCCAGCCTGTCGGCGATCGCCGACACGGTGGCGCCGCTGCTGGGCCCCGGCACGCCGGTGGTTTTCGCGCAGAACGGCATTCCCTGGTGGTACGGCCACGGACTGGGCAAGGACCGCCCCCAGGCACCCGACCTGTCGCGGCTCGATCCCGGCGGCGCGCTGCTCAAGACGGTCGGCTTCGACCGCACCCTGGGCGGCGTCATCACCTCGTCCAACCACGTCATCGAGCCCGGCGTGGTGCGCAACATCTCGCCCGAGCGCAACGTGCTGTGGGTCGGCGAGCCCGACGACGGTCAGACGCCGCGGATCCTCAAGCTGCGCGAAACCCTGATCGCGGCGGGCATTTCCTCGCCCTCGACCACCGACATCCGCTACGACATCTGGCACAAGCTGATGGCCAACTTCACCGGCTCGACGCTCTGCCTCATCCTGCGCCAGCCCACGACCATCCAGGCGACGCCGATGGTCAATCGCCTGGCGCGCCGCGCCCATGCCGAGGCGCTGGCCATCGCCGCCGCGAACGGCGTCGTGCTCGACGATTCGCCCGAGGTCCGCTACGGGCCAAAGCGCGTCTATCCCGATCACCGCCCGTCTATCTTGCAGGACTACGAAGGGGGCCGGCCGATGGAGGTCGAGGCGATCGTGCGCGCACCCCTTGCCTTCGCGCGGAGCGCCGGCCTCGACACGCCCACGCTCGACGCCATCGAATCGATCTGCGTCAGCCTCGCCGAATCGAAGGGCCTCTACCGGTCCTGAACAGGGGCGCCGCGCAAGAGAAGAAGCGGTAGCGAGTGCCCCCCGTGTCCCTCTTCCCCTAACGGGGAAGAGGAGTTTGAAGGGCAATCTCAAGTCAGGTCGCGGTGCCGCCCACCGTGAGGGCGTCGATGCGCAGGGTCGGCTGGCCGACGCCGACGGGGACGCCCTGTCCGTCCTTGCCGCAGGTGCCGATGCCCGGGTCGAGCGACATGTCGTTGCCGACCATGCCGACACGGGTCAGCGCCTCGGAGCCGGCGCCGATCAGGGTCGCGCCCTTGACCGGGCGGCCGATCTTGCCGTCCTCGATCAGGTAGCCCTCGGTCACGCTGAACACGAACTTGCCCGAGACGATGTCGACCTGGCCGCCGCCGAAGTTGGCGCAGTAGAGGCCCTTCTTGACGGAGGAGATGATCTCCTTCGGATCCTTATCGCCGCCCAGCATGAAGGTGTTGGTCATGCGCGGCATCGGTGCGTAGGCGTGGCCCTGACGGCGGCCGTTGCCGGTCGGCTTCACGCCCATAAGGCGGGCGTTCATGCGATCCTGCATCAGACCGACCAGGCGGCCGTCCTCGATCAGCACGTTGCGCTGCGTCGGCGTGCCCTCGTCGTCGATGGTGAGCGAACCGCGTCGGTCGTTCAGGGTGCCGTCGTCGACCACGGTGACGCCGGGCGAGGCAATCATTTCGCCCATCAGGTGGCTGAACATCGAGGTCTTCTTGCGGTGGAAGTCGCCTTCCAGCCCGTGCCCGACCGCCTCGTGCCACAGCACACCCGACCAGCCGGCGCCCAGCACGACCGGCATCTCGCCGGCCGGCGCGTCGATCGAATCGAGGTTGACCAGTGACTGGCGGATCGCCTCGTCGGCCTCCCTCTGCCAGTAGGACGGTAGGAAGATGTCGCCATAGGCGGCGCGGCGGCCGCTGCCGGTGCTGCCGGCCTCCATGCGCGTGCCGTCGGCGCAGACCACGCTGACGTTCAGGCGCACCAGCGGCCGCACGTCGGCGGCGCGCCAGCCGCCGGCGCGGACGATCTCGACGACCTGCCACGAGCCCGAGAGCGAGACCGAGACCTGGCGCGCCTTGGGCTCCTTGGCCCGCACATAGGCGTCGATCTCCTGCATCAGCGCGACCTTCTGGGCGAAGGGCACGCCGTCGATCGGATTGTCGTCGGCGTAGAGGAGGCGATTGGTGCCGCGCGGCGACTCGTCGGAGGTGCCGCCGCGGCCCGAACGCACGGTCTTCACCGTCTCGGTCGCGCGCTTCAGCGCCTGCTCGTCGAGCGCCGAGGCATGGGCGAAGCCCGTCACGTCGCCCGCCACCGAGCGCAGGCCGAAGCCTTGCGAGGTGTCGTAGGACGCGCTCTTCAGCTTGCCGTCATCGAACGACAGGCTCTCGCTCTGGACATATTCGAGGAACAGCTCGCCATCGTCGGTCCCGGCCAGCGCGTCGTCGACCATCTTCTCGGTCTTGCGCTTGTCGAGCCCGTCCTTGCCGAAGAACAGACCGTCGGCGGTGGCGAGATGGTTGATCGATTTGCTCATGGGGGCACACCTTACTCTTATGTCGTTCTGAGCGCAGCGAAGAACCTTGCGCCAGCTACAGACACTCCGATGGTTGCGAGGCCAGGTCCTTCGCTGCGCTCAGGACGACAATAGGGCTCACACCAGCACGATCTCGTCAAAATGGGCATTGGCGTTCCTGCGTGCAAGCGACGCTCACCGCGTTTTGAGTACCAGCTTGCCCTTGAGGTGACGGCTGGCACTGACCCGCAGCGCATCCGCCGCCTGGGCCAGACTGAATTCAGTGATTGGAGGTATGCGAACGGCGCCGATGCGATGAAGCTCCACGATGCGCTCGAGGTGCGCGCGGGTGCGGGGAACGGCGGGCCGCAAGGCGGTGACATCGCCGCGGTCGGGCTTGGGTGCCTGGGCCCCCGAGGCGATGAAGGCGGCGCGTCCCCCAGGCTTCAGGACCGAAAACGATCGCATCGCGACGTCGCCGCCCACGGTATCGAACACTGCATCGCAATCGCTTGCCGCCTTGGTGAAGTCGGTCGAGTTGTAATCGATGACCTGATCGGCGCCGATCTCGCGCAGATACGGCGCGTTGGCAGCGCTTGCCGTGGTGATGACATGGGCGCCGAGATGCTTGGCGAGCTGAATGGCGAAGCTCGCCACGCCGCCAGCACCGCCCTGGATCAGAATCGTTTCGCCCTTCTGCAGCTTCAGGGCGTTTTCGATGGTGCACAAAGCCGTAAGGCCGATAAGCGCCAAGGCCGCGGCTTCGACATGCGTGAGCGTCGTTGGCTTCCTCGCAACGATGGCCGCGCCAATTGCCAGCTTCTCGACATAGGTGCCGTCGCGGCCGGTTTCCAGGACACCGAACACCGCGTCACCGACCCGCAGGTCCGACACGCCATCGCCAAGCGTCGCGACGACGCCGGAGAAGTCGCGTCCCAGGCTCAAGGGAAAGCGGGGCTGACCGGGATATTCGCCGGCGCAGACTTTCGCGTCGGCGCCATTGATGCTGGCTGCCACCGTCTCGACGACGATCTGGCCCGGGCCGGCGACGGGATCGGGGAGGTCACCGACGATCAGAACCTCGGGTCCGCCGAATTTTTCGATGTATGCGGCTTTCATGATGGACCTCTCAGACCACCAGGACGATTTTGCCGAAATGAGCGTTTGCCTTCATGTGCGCAAGCGCGGCGGCGGCCTCCGACAGCGGGAAGGTCTTGTCGATCGGCAGGCTGAGTTTGCCGTCCTCGATGGCCGGCCATAGATCCTTGCGGGCGGCCTGCACGATGTCGCGGACCTCCTCGGGGCTGCGGGTGCGGAAGGTGACGCCGATATAGTCGATGCGCTTCAGCGCATGCAGGTCGAAGTTGAACTCGCCCTTCATGCCGCCCAGCCGGCCGACATTGACGATGCGGCCGAGGATGGCGGCGGCCTCCATGTTCTGGTTCATCACGCCGCCGGAGACCTGGTCGACGATCAGGTCGACGCCCTTGCCGCCGGTCGCTTCCTTGACCTTCTCCGGCCACTTCGGATCGCGCGTGTCGATCGCCACGTCGCAGCCGAACTCGCCCAGCCGCGCGCGGCGGCCGTCGTTGGTCGAGCTGCCGAGCACGACCGAGGCGCCCATGATCTTGGCGATCTGCATGCCGAGCAGGCCGACGCCCGAGCTGGCGCCCTGGATCAGCACGGTCTCGCCCTTCTTGAGGCGGCCGGCGCCGACCAGCGCGTTGTGCATGGTCTGCACGGCCACGGGCATGCAGGCGGCCTGCTCGTAGCTCATGTTGTTGGCCGGAATCTTGTGGGCGCGGCCGGAATCGGTGACGGCGTACTCGGCGAAGCCACCCGCTGCCGCGCTCATGACCCTGTCGCCCGGCTTGAAGTCCTTCACGTCGGGGCCGACCGCCTCGACCTCGCCGGCGCATTCGAGGCCCACGATGGTGCCGGGACCGCCGATGCGGCCGTGCGAATGGCCGGAGGCAACCGCGAGGTCGGCCCGGTTGAGCGAGGCGGCCTTCACCTTGATCAGGATCTCGCCCGCCTTGGGCACGGGCTTGGGGGCGTCGGTGAACTGGACGCCCTTATCGGTGACGACGGCTGCCTTCATGGCGAATCTCCCTTGGGAACGGCTTGTGATTCAGACGTCCTGCTTAGCAGGGGACTGTCGATCAGCCTATGCCTGCGCCAGCGACCGCCGCGAGTTCATTCGTTGTGAAAAGTCTATATATACACTAGATGTGAGTGATTCAGTGCGTGAGAGATGACATGAAGATCAAGCAGCAGGTCCAGGAGCTGTTCCCCACGCCGCTCTGGGTCCTCGACATCGGCCCCGGCGATGCGGCGCCCTTTAACGCGAGGCTGAAGGCCGAGATCGAAACGATCATTTCGCCGCGCCCCCCGCTGCAGAGCGGCCGGAACTGGCAGACGCCGCACGACCTGCATACGCGCGCGGGCTTTGCCGAGTTGGCCAAGCTGATCGAGGTCTCCGCAAAGAGCGTCCTGGAATATCTTCAGCTCGAGCGCTTTCCGCTGATGATCACGGGCTGCTGGGCCAACGTGAATCCACCGGGCAGCTACCATCCCACGCATGCCCACCCGAACAATTTCCTGAGCGGCGTCTATTACGTCGACATACCCGGCAGCGGCACGGAACTCGTGTTCCAGGATCCGCGGCCGATCTCGATCATGCCGTGGAGTGGCAAGCCCACGAACGTGACCGCCAATGCGTCGGTGGCCCAGCCGCAGCCCGGCCGCATGGTCATCTTCCCATCATGGCTGCGCCACCACGTTCCGTCCAACGAAGGCACGACCGAGCGCGTCAGCATCTCGTTCAACCTCATGTTCACCAACTACGCCGAGACGCTGGCCGCGCCGAGGTGGAAGGCGTCGGCCGGCGCTTCGTAGCGGCGACCGACGTCCGCCCTGGCTAGGCGATCTTGCTCGTCATGCCCTGCCAGTAGCGGTCGCGCAGCAGGCGCTTGTAGAGCTTGCCGGTCGGATGGCGCGGCAGCTCCTCTTCGAAGTCGATGCTGCGCGGGCACTTGATGGCCGAGAGGTGCTGCTTGCAGTAGGCGATCAGCTCCTCGGCGAGCGCTGGGCCTGCGTCGGCCATGTGGCGCGGCTGCACGACGGCCTTCACTTCCTCGCCGAAGTCCGGGTTCGGCACGCCGAACACGGCGCAGTCCATCACCTTGGGATGGTTGATCAGCAGGTTCTCGCATTCCTGCGGGTAGATGTTCACCCCGCCGGAAATGATCATGAAGGCCTTGCGGTCGGTCAGGTGCAGGAAGCCGTCGGCATCGAGATAGCCCACGTCGCCGAGCGTGCTCCAGCCCTTGGGGTGGCGCGACTCGGCGGTCTTCTTGGGATCGTTGTGATACTCGAAGGGACGGCCCTCGGCGAAGTAGACGGTGCCGGATTCGCCGGTCGGCAGCTCGGTGCCCTCGTCGTCGCAGATCTTGAGCTTGCCGATGATGGCGCGGCCGACCGTGCCCTTGTGCGCCATCCATTCCTGGGCGTTGCACATGGTCAGGCCGTTGCCTTCGGTGCCGCCGTAATATTCCCAGATGATCGGGCCCCACCATTGGATCATCGCTTCCTTGGTCGGGATCGGGCAGGGCGCGGCGGCGTGGATCGCGCACTTCAGCGACGAGACGTCGTACTTCGCGCGCACCTCGTCGGGGAGCTTGAGGAAGCGCACGAACATGGTCGGCACGACCTGGGTATGCGTGATCCGATGCTTGGCAATCAGCGCCAGATATTCCTCGGCGTCGAAATGCTCCATGATCACCGAGGTGCCGCCCAGCCGCATGACGCTCATGTTGAAGCGCAGCGGAGCCGCATGATAGAGCGGCGCCGGCGACAGATAGACCGTGTCGCTGTCGATGCCGTAGAGCCTGCGGCTGACCGCCAGCAGCGGATTGTCGAAGTCGATCGGCTGCTTCTCGACCACCGGCATGACGCCCTTGGGCCGGCCCGTCGTTCCCGACGAATAGAGCATGTCGTGGCCCGCGGTCTCGTCGACGATGCGCGTCGCGGGAAAGCGCGCGACCGAATCCTCCCAGGACTCGTATCCGGGGATCGTGCCGTCGATCATGTAGCGATGCGGCGCGCCCTTCATGAGCGGCACCAGCTCGGCCGCCTTGTCGGCCAGCGCCTTCGAGGTGACGAACAGCCGGGCGCCGCAATCGGTGACGATATAGTCGACCTCGGCGGCGGTGAGGCGCGAACTGATCGCCGTGTAGACCAGGCCCGAGCGCTGGGCGCCCCAGCAGATCTCGAAGAAGCGCGGGTTGTTCTCGAGGAAGATCGCGACATGGTCGCCGGCCTGGAGGCCGAGCGAGCGGAAGAGCTGCGCGATGCGGTTGGACTGCTCGTCGAGCCGGCGGTAGGTCACCGTCTCGCCGCTGCCGGCCATGATGTAGGCGGGCTTGTCGGGATGAGTGCGGGCGTGATGATAGGGATGCATGACGGCCGCATAAGAGCCGACCGGCAGAGCACTCGCAAGCGTTGTGCCAGTTCCGCTCTTCGGTTCTGCGTGTTGGGTCCGACCGCGCACGAATTTTTGGAGTAGGGACGGCGCACCCTGGCCAAGATCAGGCTCCGTGGCCTTTGACTCCCTGGCCGAGCCTGATGAAGCTAACGCCTTCACACTCGAGCGCAGTTCAAGGCGATCGAGTGCAACCTGAATTGGGCAAGCTGGCATGGGCTGGATAGCTCCGAACACCGCTCTTGGTATTGGCTGCGTTTTCCTCTCCGTGGCCGCGCTTTCCTGCCTCCCGATGTCGGCGCTTACAAAAGTGCCCGAGGCCCGCGACCTGCAAGGGGCCGTCGGGCGTCCGACAACCATTCTTGGCATCATGCAGAATTTGAAGGCGGCAATCTCAACCGGTGTATTGCTGCAAGAAGGCTTCTATCTCGAAAAGAACTTCGAGAGTTACTTCGGCGCCACCGTGGTGGACTGGCGGAAAAAGCCTGCTCTGGATTTTCGATCGGGTTATTTGCCCGCTTTTGCAACATCCACCCCGCCTCGAACGATAGGCGGTTCTAAGATCGAGGCGATCTCGGCGACGTTCTTATATCGCGCAGAGCCGGACAAGGTGACTGCCGTGTGGTCGTTTGTCTTGACGGAGTCTTCCGAGGTTGACTTCGAGTCCATCGAATCGCTCTACGGGCGTGACTGGCAGCTTGCTCTCCCGGAGCTTCCTTCGGTTCACAGAAAGCAAGCAGTCGCGACGCGCCCGCACGGCAACTCCCACATCGTCTATGCCGGCAGCGACGATCGGCAATCCTACGAGATCGAGTTTCGTTTCTATCCGAACGCCACGCTGCTCACGGTGGACGTCGCCCTGGAAAGGAAGGCGCACCCTTGAGGTTGACCGGGAGCTTCGGCGGCGCGCTCCAACGAAGTCGGGAGGCTCACCGTGGTCCCTTGCCGCCGCCGACGCCGGCGCGGCGCAAGGCGTCGGCCAATGCGCCGCCCGGGGAAGGCGCCTTCGGCGGCTGCGCGCGCGCCTGATCGCGCCGGGACGCGCCGCCGTTGTCGGGACGGGACGAGCGCGGAGATTGGGCGCCGGCCTCGTCGTCGAGTCGCAACGATAGCGCGATGCGCTTGCGCGGCTTGTCGACGTCCAGAACCTTCACGCGCACGATGTCGCCCGGCTTCACCACGCTGCGCGGATCCTTCACGAAGGTCTTCGACAGCGCCGACACGTGCACCAGACCGTCCTGGTGGACGCCGATATCGACGAAGGCCCCGAAGGCGGCGACGTTGGTGACGACGCCTTCGAGGATCATGCCCGGCTCGAGATCGTTCAGCGTCTCGATGCCGGCCTTGAACTCCGCCGTCTTGAAGGCCGGACGGGGATCGCGTCCCGGCTTCTCCAGCTCGCGCAGGATGTCGGTGACGGTGGGCAGGCCGAACCGGTCGTCGACGAAGGCGCTGGGCGACAGGGCGCGCAGCACGGGGGCATTGCCCAGCACGGCATCGATCCTGCTCTTGGTCGCCTCCAGGATCCGGTGCACCACTGGATAGGATTCGGGGTGCACCGCCGAGGCGTCGAGCGGGTCCTCGCCGCCGGGGATGCGCAGGAAGCCGGCGCACTGCTCGAAGGCCTTGGGGCCGAGGCGCGGCACGTCCTTCAGCGCCTTGCGCGAGCGGAAGGCGCCGTTCGTGTCGCGGTGGGAGACGATGCTCTGGGCCAGCGACGTGCCGATGCCGGAGACGCGCGCCAGCAGGGGTGCCGATGCCGTGTTGAGATCCACGCCGACACCGTTCACGCAATCCTCGACCACGGCGTCGAGCGACCGCGACAGCTTGAACTCGCTGAGATCGTGCTGGTACTGGCCGACGCCGATCGACTTGGGGTCGATCTTCACCAGCTCGGCCAGCGGATCCTGGAGACGGCGCGCGATCGACACGGCACCGCGCAGGGTCACGTCGAGGCCGGGAAGTTCCTCCGACGCATAGGCCGACGCCGAGTAGACGGAGGCCCCGGCTTCCGACACCACGATCTTCTGCAGCTTGAGGTCCGGCAGACCTTTCACCACCTCGATGGCGAGCTTGTCGGTCTCGCGCGAGGCGGTGCCATTGCCGATCGCGATCAGCTCGACCTTATGCTCGCGCACCAGCCTCGCCAGGATGGCGAGCGATTCGTCCCAGCGCCGCTGCGGTTCGTGCGGATAGATGGTGCTGGTCGCCACCACCTTGCCGGTGGCGTCGACCACCGCGACCTTAACGCCGGAGCGGAAGCCGGGATCGAGGCCGAGCGTCGGCCGTGCGCCGGCCGGTGCGGCCAGCAGCAGGTCGCGCAGGTTGGAGGCGAAGACCCGCACCGCTTCTTCCTCGGCCGCCGTCCACAGGCGCAGCCTGAGGTCGATCGACAGCATGATCGTGATCTTGGTGCGCCACGCCCAGCGCACCGTGTCGGCCAGCCACTTGTCGCCCGGCCGTCCCTGGGCGGAGATGCCGTAGGTCCGCATGATGCGCAGCTCGTAGGCGCTGGGGACCATCTGCGCCGCGGGCGGCCGCGTCGCGGGATCGTCCGGCTCCACGGTCAGGCCGAGGATTTCCTCGCGCTCGCCGCGGCACAGGGCCAGCACGCGATGCGACGGCATCTTGGCCAGCGCCTCCGAGAAGTCGAAATAGTCGCTGAACTTGGCGCCGGCTTCCTGCTTGCCCTCGCGGACCTTGGAAACGAGGCGACCGTTGGCCCAGAATTCCTCGCGCAGCGCGCCGATCAGGTCGGCGTTCTCGGCGAAGCGCTCGACCAGGATGGCGCGCGCGCCTTCGAGCGCCGCCGCCGCGGTGGCGACGTTCTTGTCGGCCGAGACGAAGGGCTCGGCGCGGACCAGCGGATCGACGGTCGGATCGCCCAGCAGCAGGTCGGCCAGCGCCTCGAGTCCCGCTTCCTTGGCAATCTCGGCCTTGGTGCGGCGCTTGGGCTTGTAGGGAAGATAGATGTCCTCGAGACGGCCCTTGGTATCGGCCGCCAGGATCGCCGCTTCGAGCGTCGCATCGAGCTTGCCCTGCTCGCGCACGGAGTCGAGGATGACCTTGCGCCTTGCCTCGAGCTCGCGCAGGTACACCAGCCGTTCTTCGAGCGTGCGGAGCTGGGCATCGTCGAGCGAGCCGGTGACTTCCTTCCGGTAGCGCGCGATGAAGGGGACCGTCGCGCCGCCGTCGAGCAGCTCGACCGTGGCCTGGACCTGCTGTTCCTTGACCCCGAGTTCTCCGGCAATGCGCGCCTGGATGGATACCGCCAAGTAACACCTCTGGGTCGAATGAGAGAGACGGGAGCGCACACGGTGCCACTCCGGGGCGCGGATATGAACGGCGCGCCTGTGGGACTTCAAGCTGATTGTTCGCTTGCACAATGGCTTCCAAAGCGCTGTGCTCGGCGCCGCCTTCCTGTATTCAGAAGGCCGTGTAGCCGTTGAGTGTGGTGAGCAGATGGCCGGTATGACGACGCGGAGCGAGCAGGCCTGCTTCGGCGGGACGATCGGCTTCTACAGCCATGCCTCGACGGAGATCGGCGTCGAGATGAGGTTCTCGGTGTTCGTTCCGTCGAACGCGTCGGCGCGGCCACTCCCGGCGCTCTACTTCCTGGCGGGTCTGACCTGTACGGAAGAGACCTTCATGATGAAGGCAAATGCCTTGCGATATGCCGCCGAGCTCGGTCTCGTGCTCGTGGCGCCGGATACGAGCCCGCGCGGCCTCGGCCTGCCGGGCGAGGAGGACGACTGGGATTTCGGCACGGGCGCGGGCTTCTACCTCGATGCCGAGGCCGAGCCGTGGCGGCGGAATTATCGCATGTACTCCTATGTGACGCGCGAACTGCCTGCACTGGTCGAGGCGACCTTTCCGGTCGATGCGGCCCGGCGCGGTGTGTTCGGTCACTCGATGGGCGGCCATGGCGCCCTTGTGGTCGCCTTGAAGAATCCGCAGGCCTACCGGTCGGTCTCGGCCTTCGCGCCGATCTGCAACCCCGTCGCCGTGCCCTGGGGCGAGAAGGCCTTCGGCAATTATCTCGGGCCCGATCGGGTGCGCTGGGCTGAGTGGGATGCGAGCGAGCTGCTGAAGCAGGGCAGCCGATTCGCAGGGCCGATTCTCGTCGACCAGGGCCTGAACGACCAGTTCCTCGCACCCCAGCTGCGGCCCGACGCCCTCGAAGCGGCGGCCGCAAGCGCCGGACAGGAACTGATCTTGCGACGGCACGAGGCCTACGACCATTCCTACTGGTTCATCCAGACCTTCATCGAAGACCATCTGAAATGGCACGCCGACCGGCTGCGCGCCTGAGTTCCACCAGCGGGGGGGCAGGGGACGCAGGGACCGCAGTTGACCCGGTTCCACCCTTCGGCTTTATTCCCGGCGCACGACAATGTGCCCCCGTGGCGGAATTGGTAGACGCGCCTGACTCAAAAAGTGGTTTGTCTACCCTGCGACGTTTGGCGCAACAGTCGGAAAAGTCGTTTGATTTTCGAGGGTTGAGCGGCTACGGCAGGGAGCGTCCTTGCGACGGCAACTGCGCTAGGTGCAAAATAGGCGCAGAGGGCTAGGATAGCCCTCGGTGGCAATAGGCGGGCGTGGCGGAACTGGTAGACGCGCTGGATTCAAAATCCTGTTCTGGTGACAGAGTGTCGGTTCGATTCCGACCGCCCGCACCATCTTCAACGAAATGCACTTCCATAGACGAAGTCATCGCCTGGAATCGATTGCCGGCGCGTGACCCCAAGTCTGGACGCGCAGAGCGTCTCACCAGCGCACGCGACGCCGCATGCACGTAAGCGATTAATAATGGATGTACTGAGGTGCCGACACACTCAGTGTTGAATCACTCTTTTGCACTGAGTCGTGCTTGAGCCTTGGGCGGGATACGTGTTTCGGATTTGCGGACTAGAGCGGCGTTCCTGGTCCGGGTGCTTCGGAAAGAAGGCAAGATCAATACCTGACATCTAGAGTGCTGTACGATCTGCGCGTGATCGCGACCCAGGCGGAGGTGAGGGCGCCCCCCCAACACTCTCGCCTTATAGGCCGTGGCGGCATCGAGGAAGTACACCTTCGACTGCGGATTCCGAATGCGGCTGAGGAGGATCTCGATATCAAAAAAAGCGTCGGAACATGTCACCATAGGCAGCCGGAAGGCGATCTTGCGCTCACCGGCCCCCATCGCCCCTTGGAGCGGAGATGGCGCAAACTGCGATCAGCTCGTGAGCGCGACTTCGCCGGGCGCGGAACGCCTAACGAACATATAGGCAGCGGCTTCGACCAGGAGAAAGTACCGTAATCGCACGATCAGGAGCGCTGAAAAGTCGATGTCCCGCTCGCCATTGACCAGGCTTTGCATCGACATTATGTCCTCGTGGCTCGGCCGGACCGGAAAGCTGGGATGGGAGTGCCATTCGCCGAGATAGTTGAAGCGTTTAAAATTCGATCGGGTCTTTCGAAAGAAGCTTTCGAGCGCTTCCGCATGATGATCGGGACTGCGGACGAAATGAGCGGCCGTCCCGGTCGTGTCGTCGACCGAAAAGTCGACGATGCGGAAATGATCCGGCGCCACTTGCTCCCCCATGAGGATGCCGCCGATCTCGCGCCGACCAGCGCCTCTCAGGCATTTGCGAAGGCGCGCCCGCTGGTCATTGGGAAGGCTGATCGTGACCATCGAACGCCGAAGGCAAGAGTTCGCGCAAAAGCGCAAGGCTTTCTGCGACAGAAGCGGGGTCCCGCTCGGCCTTCCATGGGGCGGAGCCGGCGAGTTCGATCGGCCATGTCTCGAAGGGCTGGGAGAAAATCCAGGCCGTGCGCAAGCCGATCGCATAGGCGGGCGCCGGAAAAGCACTGTCCTCCGGTCGGGTGAGGACGTCCGTCGCCAACCGTGCCAGGTGACCCGCGATGACGGAAACTTCCGCGTCGTCAGCCACCAGAGGTCCGGCGCTCCCGTCTGCCGCTTCATAGGGTGCCGCAAGGCCGGCGAGCGGGGCGGGAACGCCGTGTGCATTGCACCAGGCGTTGATCTGATTGCGGGCCGTCTGGGGCTCAGGCTCATGGCCCGATCGAACGCGCGCCACGAGGCCGCCAATGCCCCCGGCGAAGACCTCGCCCCAGATGAGTGGCTTGAGGCTTTCCCTCGCCACCGCGGCGCAGAAGTTGAAGCAGTGCGCGTCGGCGGTGGCGTCGATGATGAGGTCGCAGGCGCGCAGCGCCGACATCACCGAGGCGGTGGAATCGGCGCTTTCCTGGCCGCCCAGCGCGACACGCCGCACCGTGACACCGATCTTGCCAGCAATCTCGATGAGGCGGCTACGGAGCGCGTCGGCCTTGTGCACTCCGGTTGCGGCGGCGCCGAGTTCGTTGCGCACTAGGTTCGCAGCGAACAGGACGTCATCGTCAACCAGCGTGAAGGTCCGCACACCGGCACGCGCCAGCATCGCGCCGAGCTTGGAGCCAAGCGAGCCGCATCCGACAATGCCGACGCTCTTGCCGGCGAGACCAGCATAGTCGTCGGGGAGCCGGCTGCCGGCGGTGACCTTCAGGAGGCGCGAGCGACCGTAAACGCGCTTCTGGCCAGCGTCATAGGCATAGAAATGCCCGATCCCGGCTGCGGAGACCAACACGAGATCCATCTCTCCGCTGGTGGCGAGCGCAGCCTCGCGGAGCGCGTCGAGGCCAAGCGCACCGAGCAGGTCGGCGATGCCGGTCTGCGTGGCCGCGGGCATCGCCGTTCCTTGCGGCAGTCGAATGGCATGGCCGACCTTCGTCGTCTCCCGAATCCCAGCTGGCCATGCGCGGCCATCGGTGAAGCCATCGATATCGGCAATCGTCACCGTGAAAGTATCGGCGTGATATTTCTCCGCAATGCCGATCTCGACCGACTGACCGGGTTCGATCGCCTTGAGGCGCTCTTCCATCTCCCGCATCAGCAGGAACCGGAAGTATGAGCCGCGCACGCTTTGGCCGAGCGAGACGGCGTGCGCCGACGATAGTTCGGGGCCATCGGCATCGCGTTCACCGGCGATCAGGCGATGCGCGCTCTCGATCATCATCGCCCCGGTGATCGTCGTCCCCCAATTGTCGGCGCGATATTCCAGGCAGAGATTTCCGCCCGCCCCATACTGATGGCTCGAAAGGCGGCTTCCGTCTCGGGGAAGCACCATGGGTGGCGAATTGGGGTGGAATTCCGCATAGGTCATCGTCAGCGGAACGCTGTCACCGTCATGCTCGATCTCGAAGTCGACCGCGAGCGCCGCGCCGTTCGAGAGATGCCAGCGCACGCCCTTGAGCCAGCCGACGCGCTCCGCGAGTTCAGCGACGCCCTGACGTTCGGACTGCGCGCGTGTTGGGTTTTCGAGCCACCAGATCATTCCGCGGCGCCGAACCCCTGAGGCTTGGTCGGGACCCGGCTCCTGTCCGGAAAGGAAAGCCCCCCCGCCACCGGCGCCACCGATGCGGTTTTGAGCAGCGGGGATCGGGCCAGCGGCGGACGGCGGCGGGCCGCGCGATCGGCCAGCGATTCGCCGACGCCGCGTCCGACCGTCTCGGTGATCACTCTCCTGTCGCTCGACCGGGCTGCCTCGGCAAATTCCGTCCTGGCCTTCTGGAGCCAATCGTAAAAAGCGGTAGCCCGCTCGGGATGCTCGGCCCATTTGTCGGCGAAGTTTTCGAGCGGGTCGGTCGGATTGGGGATCCAATAGCGGTTGTTGTGCCACAGGATATGCTGGTCCATGCCGGCAAGGATCACCGCGAGCGCTTCGCCGATTGTCTCTGCGCCGTTATAGGCGTGCGCCGCGAGGGTGGTGATGATGACCGAGATCGGGCGTTCGTCTCCGCGATGCTCGAACGTATGATCGCGGTGACGCTTGAGGATCATGATGGCGGCCTGGAGCGGCGTTCGGACCTTGTAGTCCGGAATTTCCTCGACGCTCGCCCGCATGCTCTCGGCGAGCACGCGCTTGCGCCGTTCGAGCGCGGCCGCCATCCGGCTCTTGAACCACTCGCAGTAGCCCTTGGGGTTCGAGCGCGGCCAGTCGTCCGTAACGGCATAGTAGGTCGGCCCTTCCCTATCGGTGATGGCGATGGCGGTTGTGGTCCAACGCGCGTCGTAGCCGCGGGATTCCAGGAGGAGGCGCGCGGCTTGGCCGTTCGGCAGCGCGGGCACGATGTCCATATGGAATTGGGCGCCATCGGCATAGTCGAGCACCCAGCAACGGCGACCCTCGCGCAGCGGCTTGTTCATGTTCTGCGCTCGGCGATAGGCCTCGATCTCGGCGCCGAGCAGGGCTTTGAGTTGCTGTTGCGTCAGCGAGGTCTTGCTCAGCTTCTGCAGCTCGCAGACGGAATCGACGTCATATTCCTCGGCTTCGTTCAACGGCCGGATTGTTGTGCCGAGGCGAAACGACCCCTGGACATAGACCTTCGGTCCGTACTGCCGGACGCTCGAGGCGTCGCGATGCAGCCAGTCGCCCAGCGACTTGTAGCTCCGCTCGGCCTCCTCATACCGGCTTGGCAGCACGCTCAGTTCTTCGGCAAGATCCTCGAGGAATTCCTCGCTCTCGCGGGTGCGCGTCTGCTTTTCCACCATAGGCCCCCAAAGTGAAGCCCACGGTCCGCGTGTGGATAGTCCAATTGCGCGGTTGAGCTTGGAGTATAAAACGTGAACAGTATAGCGAATCGGGGCGAAACACCATCATGGCAAAAACGCAAATCCCACAGAAAATTCAGGTCGCCCTTTGGACCAAGGCTGCCGGGCGCTGCGAATACCGTGGGTGCAACGAGGAGCTCATCGGCGACCTGATCGCCGGGCGCGAAGACGGGAAGTTCGGCTTCATCGCGCACATCGTCGCCGACAGTGCCGACGGCCCGCGCGGCGATCCGGTTCGCTCGCCTGCGCTCGCCAAGGACTTGAGCAATCTCATGCTGCTCTGCGCGAAGCACCATAAGGGCGTAGACGTCGACTATCTCGCGGATCATCCCGAGGACGTCCTTCTCGAGATGAAGGCGGAGCACGAGGACCGGATCGCCATCGTGACGGGAATGGCGCAGGAGCGCGCCGCGCACGTCCTCCGGTTCGCGGCGGACATCGGACAGCGGGACGCCCTCGTGTCGACCCGATCGATATTCATGGCGATGCCGCCCGACAGGCATCCTGCTCAGGGCCGAACGATCGATATCGAGCTGGTCGGATGTGACTATGCCGACCATGAAGCGAATTACTGGACTGTTCAGCAGGAGAATCTGCGGCGCGTGTTCGCGCGCAAGGTGAAGGAGCGTATCGAGCAAAAGGAGATAAAGCAGCTCAGCGTGTTCGCGCTAGCGCCGCAGCCGCTGCTGATCGAGCTAGGGCATCTCTTGGGGGACATCGTCCCGGTCACTGTTCATCAGAGATATCGCGAGCCGCCGACATGGCGCTGGCAAGCTGACCAGCCCGCGATCACCTTTCAGACCCGCGAGTATTCCGGCTTAACGAAGGTCGCGGTCGCGCTGAAGCTCGCGCTGAGCGCAACCGTCACGGACGAACGGATTCGCACGGTGCTCGGTGAGGATGTCGCCATCTGGTCGCTGACGGCAGAGAATCCGCACAACGACATCATGCGTCGTCCAGATGACCTGGTCGAGTTCAAGCGCCAGCTCCGACGTCTGTTCGATCGGATCAAGGCCTTTCACGGCGAGGATTCGGTCATCAACGTCTTTCCCGCGTTGCCGAATTCAGCGGCAGTCGAGGTAGGGCGCGTGCGGATGCCGAAGGCTGATTTACCCATGCAGATCTATGACCAGAATCGGACCGTCGGCGGCTTCATTCCCACGTTGAAAATCACGAGCTGATTGCCACGCGGTGTTCCAGTGAATGGTCGCGCGCGACGCCCGCCGCGCGCGTTTCAATGGAAATTTCGCGCTTTTACCTTGATCGTGTCATGTGAAGGGAGATGTCGCTCGTGCGCAGGCCTTTTGGCTCGCGCAGATCAGGACTGGCGCCGCCGTTGCGGACCCTGTTCGATGCCGAGTTAGCCGAGTTGAGTGGTGCCAAGCGAACTCAGTGCAAATGGCCACAAATCTCCTCAGGGCAGAACTCGGCGCAGAAATGCCAACTCAGTGCTTAACTACACTTTTGTGCCGGGCCAGTATAAGCTGCGCAGACAGAAGGCCTCTGGTGCCAAGCATATGCGGTTACGAACGCAGGGATCTCGCGCTTGGTAAAGGCTGACCGACTGAAGCGCCTGCGTGATCGCTCGATTACCAAGCTCGGTGACGAGGCGGCGCTCGACCATATCGGCGCGCTCATCGACGCTTCACTCGACGCGGGCTTCGCGCCTGGTGCGGACCGCGCGATCAACCTCCTCAATGAACTTGAGAAGCGTCAGCCGAGCGCCAAGTTGTGTGCGCGCCTCGACTATTTCCGAGCCAACGCGTGGTACTCGAAAGAAGTAGCCGTTGGCGCCCGTGGGTCCTGGGCCTGGGAGCATCCTGAACGCGAGCAGCAGATCCTCGCCTTATCGCGAGCTGTCGCGCATCCTGGCTTTGCCGATCTGGACGTCGGCCGCCGTTGCCAGATCCTGACCAATCGAGCGAACCAACTCAATGTGATGGGACGCTTCATCGACGCGATCGAAGGGTGGGACGCCGCCTTACGAACAGTTCCCAAATTCGCAATGGCACTGGCCAATCGGGGATACGGCTTGAAGCGCTATGGCGGGCTGCTGGACGATGATCGCGAGCGCGCGATCCTACTGCTGCACGCGCATGATGGGCTAGTTGCTGCAACGGGCGCCGATGCAGTACACGATTCTCCCCACCCATATGCGTTGATCCAAAGGTTCGCCGAAGACGCCAAGGCGCTTGCCTCGGCAGGTGATCTAAATCGGATACGTGAGCTGCTGGATCTTGGCATGCCACGGCTAGGGCGCAGCAAGGCTGAGAGGAAGTATCGGCGGTGGTGTCTCGACGAACGCCTATTCTTGAATTCGCTCAATGATCTTGGGCCTCATGCAAGAGCTGCATCTGACGATCTGGTACTGCCGCCGATAACCGAAAGATTAGACGAGCGGCCGGGCTTGGTTACACCGCCGCCGGTGATCGGCTTCTTCAATCAGATGAAACAGGAGTACGTATCAGCTCGCTTCATGCTGTACGAGGGCTTGCAGGACACCAAGCAGCACTTTTCTGATCGTGGTGTTCGGATGTTCAATACGTTGGACTATCCGATGCATTCGCTCGCCACCGAGCGGGTGCGTGCGGCCTATCGCATCGCCTACTCACTGCTCGATAAAGTAGCGTTTCTCGTTGACCACTATTGGAAGCTCGGAAAAGTCACGGATCGCATCAACTTCAAGAATGTCTGGATGGTCGAAGGCAAGTCGCGGCTTCATGACCGCTTCATGGACTATAGCAACTGGCCCTTACGTGGGCTGTTCTGGCTATCTAAGGAGCTGTTCGATGATCAGTTGAAGCTCACGACTGGGCCCGATGCGCGCGAACTACATGAGATCCGCAACGCGCTCGAGCACAAGTTTCTCCAAGTCCATGAGGGGTGGGCATGGTCGCTTGGCCGGCCTCTGCCGAGTGGAGAAGGTCTAAGCTTTCTTATCGACAGCGACCTTCTCGAAAGGAAGGCGCTGCGCGTGATGAAGATGGCACGATCTGCGTTGATTCAGTTGATCTTGGCGATCGGCGTCGAAGAACGAGCGCGCAGGCGTGAGCAGCCCGATACTGTTATCGCTAACATGCCACTTTTTGGCCTCGACGATCGCCGCAAGCGACGTGACCCGCTGTAGCCGTCAAGTGGCGGTGATGGCATATGCCGTGGCGCTTCCTCGCCGCGGCATTCACTCAACCAAAAGTCTAATTCGCAGGCACAGCCATAAGTGGTATAAAGACATGGGGTGCGCCACAGCCGGTTCGCGTCAATTGCCGGCATGTGCGTTCGGAGTAGGGGGAGCCGTTCGATGACTAAGCCAGCCTTCTACGATGCGCTCGAGCCGTTTGTCTCGCTGACACTTGCCGAGGTGTCCGGCGTGTCGCTAGGGCAGCGACTCGAACGCTGCCTGCTAGACGTTAAGGAAATCTGCTTGGCCGAAGACGAAAAGCAGACGTCGAACTTCGAGTTTTTGCCAGAATCGCCGACCGGCCCGCTGCGGGCGATGTGGTACAAGCGCCAAATTGCACCAGCCTGGACCAAGGATGGGACAATCAAGGACGTGCAGCATCACCTAGTTCTGGCGCTCAGGCGGCATGACCACTTGGCTCTTCATGTCACCGATTCGAAGTTGAAAGGTCCGATCCGTACAGCCTTGCTGGCGCAAGTAAGTAAAAAAGTCCCACTGAGCTGGCTCTCTCCAGTACCCCGGGCAACCATGTCCGCCGCATTCCTCCAGAACGGCCAGGCCAAGACGCTTTGGCTGTCTGGCATTCATCGAAGGAGCGCGACCAAGGCCGATGCCAAGATACTTGCCGGCCAGGATCTCGACTATTCGCTCGATCCTTTCGACGATCAAAGCTTCTATTGGTCGGCGGCACGGTCTCGAAGTACGAGCTTAGACCTTACGGTGGGTGTGTCACCGCGCGCGTCGAGAGTTTGGCTGAGAAAAGCCCACTCTATTGTCGAGTTTGCCACCGACACTGGTCAACTCATAGATGCAGTCCGCGGCGCCAAGAAGACGCCGAACGAGCCGTTCCGGTTTCTGGCGTCACCATTGGAAAGCCTAGATCCCACAAACGTAGTTGACGCCTATGATGTCTCTATTCTTCCGCCCGATATGCTCGACGACTCGGAAGTCGATGCGGCGACAACGAACGCGGAGGCGGCGCTCATACTGCAGACCAACCTGATCGCGCAGGCGGCCGGTAAGGCGGATGTCGCGATCGAGGTTGAAATAAACGGCGCGGTTCTCGGCACGCTCACGCTACATGTTGAGATCGCGCGCGACGGCAAGGTCAAGTACAAAGCGAACGACGTCAAGGCGTCGGCGGTAAACGACAAGTCCTTCGGCCAAGTGAAGAGTATCCTTGTCAGAGGCATTGGCGTGAATATCCGCTACGATAGTGGACATACCGTGTCGGATCGGCAGGTCTATAGTCCCCGCATGCAGCGTATCGGCTTCGATCATCACGCAGCGGAAGATTTCAGTAGCTATAACGTCAAGCTTGAAAAGCCGAGCAGCCTGAAAAGGATCGGCCAAGAAGACAGTTTGTTTTGCTGGGTACAGAAGACGCATAAAGGTTGGCTGGCGTGCGACGACGGGGCTAACGAAAAGGCCGACTTCATACACCTGGATGAATCCGGTCCAAGGCCGGTACTCTCGCTCATTCATGTCAAAGGCGCCAAGAGCATCTCCGCCAATCGAAAATTGTCAGTAGCAGCCTACGAGGTGGTGACTGGGCAAGCGATCAAGAACCTACAATGGCTAGATAAAGAGGCGTTGGCAGAAGGCCTGCGCAAGACGGCCCGGGCGTCGAACTACTGGTGGAAGGATGGCAAACCTGTGCCGCAAAGCGCATTCGTCGCGGCAATTGACGCTTTGGGGGATTTTATCGGTCGAGTGGTGATTGTGCAGCCGCATGTGACCGAAGCCGCGCACCAAGTTGCGGTCAAGGCAACAAAGGGGGCAAACCGACTTCGCTTGGACCAACTCAATACATTGCTTGCCAGCGCTTGGCGAAGCACGAACGGCCTCGGGTTCGAGTTCAAAGTTATTTGGTCAAAGTAGGATCACGTTGGACGGAGAGACGTTGCTACGCGATGGTGCAGGGATAATGCAAGAAGGCTGGCTCACTTCTAGAGCGCAATGCGTGGTGAATGAAGCTCTCAGCGGTTTCCAGCAACAAATGAGATAGTGCTCGGCGTAGGTTGTGTGCAAAATAGAACTACATCTTTAGATTACCGACTGCTCTCTGTAAGATGCAATGTTCAAAGCTTGAGGGGCTAATGGCTACTCCTTGGCAGATGTCTACGGTGAAGTTGCTCAGTGGCATCTCTAATGCCAAGCAAGGGCCAACTAGCATTCTCAATCAACAATTTGTGCCACCCTCGCCGACAAGTCAGCTCGCTTTTACTGGACCGCAAATGTTTGCGAGCGTCGCGAGAGCGATATCTCTTACTAGTGCTTCGCCAACTATGTTGCAGGCCCTTGCGGCTAGTGTTGCCCCGCTCATTTCTGCGGTTGTCGATGACAGTGGCACAAATTTCTCTATTACTAGTGACGTCGGTGGGCTTGCTGATACTGAGCGAACTGCGTTCTCAACAAGGTTGGGAGCAGGAATTGCTGATCGCTATATGGAGAGTGTGGGCTACGTATGGCGTGCAAATGCTAAGTCATTCGGCCTTTCGTCGCCCACTCCGGACTTCGTCTATGATGGTCCGCCAGTTCAAGGACATGGCGTGGTGATCTGTGAAGCCAAAGGAGCAGTGGCTTCTAGCGTAACATCCGGATCGGTTGTGACGGACGGCCGTAATGCATATAAGAATCAGGTCTCGCAGCACGTTGGAACTACAGTTGCGGGAAGTCCCATTCTGCATGGCTATGCGGCTGCGTTTGGCGCAGTCGTTGGTGTTGGCGCATCCTATCTCCATATCGAAGAGACTATTCTCACGCAGAGCTCTTATGGCGGCACTGGGAGTGGCGGGGGAAGCGGCAAGCGCGCTGCGTCTGGTGAAACAAGCCCCAGCCTGGCTCTGCGCAATTTCCGAGGATCTTTTGCTCTGTCAGATGCACTTTCTACTACAGAGGCAATCGATGCTGTCCTGGCCGGCGATCGCGAACGTTTTCAGAAAGTGCAATCTCAGGAATATCGCGTCGTAAAAGTTCAGGGAGAAGAGTTCTGGTTTGGATATAGCGCGAAACTCTTCGCTCTTTCGCCCGCATCTGTTCGGCGAGAGAACGCTACGGGAATTGCGGATCCACGGGAAGGCGGCTACTTTGCAATACATGGCGACGTAGTCCGGCGACTGCACAAGTCATTGCGCGAAATTCTCGATAAGAAAATTGAAAGTCTAGTGTTGCCGATATTTGACCTCGAATATCTAGCTAAGAATGAGTTTGGTGCTTTCTTTCCCGACGGCTTTGCATTTTTGGGCAACAAGGCGCGCCCCGAGCGAGTCGAAGCTCTTTCATTTTAGCGTACCGTCGAACTTCAATTTCGTTGGGTCTTTGCCGCTGAGTGGCTCTCCATGTCACGGCCACAGTCAGGGCTGTTTAGGCTACCCAGTGCAAAAAAGTGAATGAATACCGCGTGACATACCGGAGGCGCTTGAGCACTCGTCGCAATCTCGCAACTCAGTACAAAAGTTGGCATTTGCACTGAGTGCCATACCCGCTGCGCGCATTTTAAACGACTAGGCGAGCTACGAATTTACGGCTTCAAATCGAGTGAGTGAATGCGCTCGATCGATTAGCCACGACGGCCGACGCCATGGCGGATCACGCAGATCACCGACAACACAAACTCCAGCATCATTAGTGGTAGATTGCTCTCTGCGTCGTTCAAGCGGTTGAGCAAGACCCTGGGGCAACGATGGAACTTCAAGCCACTCTCCCGTGACGGTCCAAGCGAATCCCGATACATCGCGCGTCGTGCCGAACAGGGCGTGACCACGCCGTCGACGAAACCTGGTTGTAGATCCGTGATGCTCGTGGGCTGAAATGCTGTCGTGAGTGGTAAGGCCTCGCGTCGTCACCGGTTGGAGGTAGTTGATTGATCTCAAAAACGCAGATATAGTGCGGATACAAGTGTAGATTGTAGGAATACTGGCCTCGGCGGGGGAGGGCGACCGCTCATGCGGAAAATGCTGTTCGGCATTGCAATGGCTTTTGCAATCACGGCAACTTCAAGTTGCCAGTCGCCACCGGAGATGGATGTCGAACGCCAATGGGTAGACGCGATGCGGCGCCTGAATATGTTCGGCTTCTATCCCCCGACGGAGGATGTGCAGGTCGGCGACATATATTTGAATGTCCCTCCTCCTGGCGGCGGCCCTTCACTGCCGCGGTTTAGTTTGATCCGGGTGGGGTCTTATCCCAGAGATCAACTTTGGAATGAGCTTAAGGGACAGCAGTCTAATGATCGTCTATCCATTCAGCCGCTACCTGGGAAGGACGCGGACAAATCCCTGGATGCAACTCCTCGAGTAGTCTTGAACGATGACGCAGCGCCCTGCAAGTACCAGATCGGCCACGCAGACCAGGAGAAGTGCCGGGTGCGGCTTCAGCGGTCGGCCATTCCGGCGCTCACCGTTGGGCGAGTGACCTCGGCTCAACTTGGAGCGACCGGCTTGCTTGGCAACGTTGGCGCAAGGCTTGGCCTCGGCTCCTCTACCGAAACCGCAGTGCATATCTACCTCAGCAATATTCAGGAACTTTCGCTCGATACCTGGCGATTTAGTCACATGCAAACGAGGGGCGCACTTCCTGTCGACCGACGACTTTGGGCAGAGGATCTCATTAGTGCGTTGGGCCAGCTCCGACCAGAACTCACGCTACCTGCCTGTAAGGGTGATGTGGCGCTACTGCAACGTAATGGAGTCACAGTCGAGGTCATCAACCGAGTCGTATATGCCGGTGCGATCGAATATAGCTTCAGCCAGAATGCTGAGACGGCAGTGCGCCTGGCGTTGGACTTGGAGGCCGCCGGTGGGCAAGGAACGCCCAAGATACCGTCGCTTCCTGCGCCTTCGAAGGTCGACGCTTCAAAACCAGAAACTAGCCCATCCACGGACGTCACAGCAGCGGCGAGGGGTGCGGCTGCGGCTCGACTGGCGGGCCTACTGGGAAGCTTAAGTGGCGAAGCCGGAAGTACCGATGCGCGGGCCGGTATCAACACCAGCTTCGGCATCGGAACATTCGGGAACATGGCGTTGAAGGTTAATTTCAACCGGCCGATCGCGGTCGGAGCGGGAAGTAAAGTGCGTTACGGCTTCTTCGATTGGGCGAATGGAGTGGGTAAGGACTATTTCCGCGAGAAGCTAACGGGCGCGGCGAAATACTGCAGATATGCCTATCCCACGGAGTTTGACGTGAGTGCGTTTAAAGGCCTCATGAGTGCATTCGGCTGTAACTCTCCGGCTCGCTCGATTAGCGACGAGCAAAGTTGTGCTGCTGTATCGAGTGAATTTCTCGCTGATAAGGCAACGTATAAATTAAGATAGGCCTTGCGCGCTACTGTGAGCTGGAACGACGCAGTGCCCCGAAATTTCGAGCGGACTCTACGTACTTGAAGACTCGCGCACCGCGAGCAATTCAGATACCAAGTATAACCGGAAGGGGGCCAAATGACGAGTGACCTGCCCGAATTGGACGGGGATATAGCCTCTGACATTGAGGAGGGCGTTGCTCTCTCACTTTCGGGCGGTGGCTATCGCGCGATGATGTTTCACGTCGGCGTACTCGTCCGGCTGAACGAGGTCGGTCTTCTCGGCAAGCTCGCGAGAATCTCCAGCGTTTCCGGTGGCTCAATTACGGCTGCCTACCTCGGACTCTTGTGGAACAAGCTGCAATTCAACCACGGTAAGGCCGAGAAGTTCGACCTCTTCGTCGACGGTATGCGGTCGATGGCAGATACATCGGTAGATGTTGGTGCCGTGATTGGCGGCATCTTTCTTCCAGGGTCCATTAGCGATCGCGTTGCCAAAGCCTACGACAGTGTGTTGTTCAAGGGCGCAAGCTTACAGGACCTGCCGGACGACACGGGCAAAAAAGCGCCGCGTTTCGTCATCAATGCGACGAACATTCAATCGTCGGCCCTGTGGCGCTTCTCGCGACAGTATATGGGTGACTATCGGGTCGGCTTGTTTGCGGCGCCGAATGTCAAACTGTGCTCGGCGGTGGCGGCGTCCTCTGCATTTCCGCCGATCCTGTCGCCTATGGTCTTGCCGATAAATCAGCATGTAATGCCTACGGTTGGCGCAGATCTGAGTCATCCTCCGTATACAACGCAGGCGATCCTGAGCGACGGGGGCGTTTATGACAATCTTGGACTCGAAACCGTAAAGCGCTTTTCTACTCTGCTCGTCTCAGACGCCGGTCAGAAGATCATGGCCGAGGAAAGTCCGCACCAGGACTGGGCGCGTCATTCTCTTAGAGTTCTCGACACGGTCGACAATCAGGTGCGCAGCCTCCGCAAGCGGCATCTGATCGCTTCCTACAAGCGCGGCGAGCATACTGGCACCTATTGGGGAATCCGGACGCACTATGGCGACTACGGTCTGGCCACCGATCCGCTGAAGTGCCTCGCCAGAAACCCGACGTCGCTAGCCGAGGTGTCGACGCGGCTCGAGAGGATGCCCCGAGATCTTCAAAATCGGCTCATGAATTGGGGCTATGCAATCTGCGATGCCGCGATGAGAGCGCATCTGAAGCCAGATCTTCAAGCGAAGCTAGGCATTCAGATTGTCGAGCCTGTGCGCTTTCCCTTCTCAGGAGAGTACTGAGCGACGGACCGTATCGCCTTGATGTGAAGCCTTCCGCCAGGACATTCGGCGGACATGTAGAGGATCTAGAAACGCATGCGCACGTCACCGGACCAACGGGAACCCGAATTCAGGCATCTTCGCATCTACGCGATCGACCCTATGGTCTCGCGGGCCTCTGAGCATCAAACCACAGTCCAGATCAGGTATGAGCCGCTCGAATGGCGAGGTGGACCGGCGAACGGCACCTTCTTCCCCGCAAGTTTCTATGGCGACCGCCTCGAGGTCGTCGATGTCGATGCGTCAACGGTGACCCCCACCTGGCTGAAGCCTGTCGACCTCGACGATGCGACCATCGCCATGCAGCATGGCCTCGAGCCTTCGGAAGCTGATCCGCAGTTCCATCAGCAAATGGTGTATGCGGTCGCTATGCGCACCCTGGAGCAGTTCGACCGCGCACTTGGTCGACGCATCTACTTCCGCAGCCGGCGCCGGCTTCGCCTGGTGCCGCATGCCTTCCGAGGCGGCAACGCCTTCTATCATCCAAACATGCGCGCCGTGCTGTTCGGCTATTTCCGGGCGAGTGAAGACGCACCGGGCGAGAACCTGCCGGGTCAGCTGATCTTCACCTGCCTCTCGCATGACATCGTTGCCCATGAGGTGACACACGCCATCGTCGACCGGCTGCGTCCCTCCTTCAATGTAGCCACTAACCCGCATGTGCGGGCGTTTCATGAGGGGTTCGCCGATCTCGTTGCGATGTTTCAGCGGCTCTCCTACCGCGACTTGGTGCAGCGTGCGCTGCAGGATGCGCAGGGTGATCTGCTGCGAAGCCAATCGCTCTACGACATTGCCGCGCAGTTTGGGCAGGGACTCGGAAGTGGCAAGGCACTGCGGACTGCGCTCGACAGCAAGACCAAGATTCAGGACGTGCGCGAAGAGCATGCGCTTGGAGCCGTGCTGGTCGCCGCAATCTTTGACGGCTTTTACAATACCTACGAGAGGCGAACCGCGGACTTGATCCGCATTGCCACAGGCGGCACCGGAATCCGCCAGCAAGGCGCGCTGCACCCTGATCTGATCAACCGGCTAACCGCTGAGTGCGTGCGCACCGCGCAGTCGGTGCTGACCATGTGCATCCGAGCCTTTGACTATTTGCCACCGGCGGATGTGACTTTCGGCGCCTTTCTCCGAGCTCTAGTTACTGCCGACTGGGAACTCAATCCGCTCGACGAGGTCGGCTTGCGCGGGGCGATCATCGAGGCATGCCGGCGGCGCGGCATCTTTGCCGTCGAGGCCGGCTCCTTGGCGGTCAATGCACTGCTGCTGGACATGGCAAATCGCGACACCTGGCGAAACTATGAGCACGAGTTCAGGCAATGGGTCGATCTCGCCATTACAAGTAATATCGAGGACCAGCGACTCGGGGCGAATGAAGATGGCGACGAAGAGTCCTCCGAAATGACCGAAGGGCAGACGCACCAGGTCACAACGTCTCGATCGGAAGCCATGTCGCCAGAGGATGACGCACCTGCGGCGAAGAGACTCCGGACGCAAATGCTTGCCTGGTTCTCGGCCTTGTCGCCTGTCGATCGCGAGAGCATCGGATTGTTGGCGGATGTCGGCCTGCAGTTCACTCATTTCCACGCCACAAGGCGCGTTACGTCCGATGGTCAGACGCGGTTCGGCCTAGTCGTTCAGCTGATCCAGATCCAGAAGGTCATGGTCGATGGCAAAATGCGCGAGCTGCCCGGCGGACTGACGCTTGTGATCGACGTGACGGGGCGGGTGCGTTTTGTCATCGGTGTCGGAAAGGCGCGATACGGCGAAGAGGAGTTGGAGCGCATGGCGCACACGGCGATAACCGATGCGATGGGCTGGCATATCGAGAATTCGTCAATTGACCCATTTGCCGTCGACTATCACGGCATGCATGAGGGGCGCGTATGAGCAGGAAACCGGCGACGAAGAAGCGCGGCGCTTCGCGCGAAAAGACGGACAAGAAAGGTGAGATCCGTGTCCGGATGTACAATGTTGGATTCGGCGATTGCCTCCTGTTTTGGATCCCGACATCGGAAGGCGAGCGCCGTGTTCTCGTCGATTGTGGCTATCACAGCCTGGGCAAAGGAAAGTTCAGCGACAAGGAGCTGGTTAAGCAGATCAAGGAAGATCTCAATGGCGAGACGCTCAATGTCGTGGTCGCAACGCACCGTCACCAAGATCACATCTCGGGGTTCGGCGAAACCGCTTTGTGGGAGAGCGTCGATATCGAAGAAGTGTGGTTGCCCTTTACCGCAAATCCGAATGCCGTTCAGGACGAGCCCGGCCTCAGATTGTGGAATGGGCTGTTAGACCGCATCGATAGTCTGTGGGATTCGAAGGGCAATCTGAAACCTGCCGCGACAATGGCACTCGATGCGCGCACTCAGGACGAACGCGACGAGGCTGCGTTCATGCTGTGGAATGCCAGGGCAAACGCTCCGGCTATCGACAATCTGCTGGACGGTATGAAGCGAGCGAATGGCAAGGCTGCCAAACGGAGGTTCTTGCCAGAGGATCGCAAGCACTTTCCTTCGCAGTTCACGACGCCAGTATTGCCAGGCGTCACCGTGCACGTGCTAGGTCCACCGACAGATCCAAAGTTCCGAAAGGGCCGAGAGGTCCCGTCGAGTTGGGGCTTCGGCGGGACGGAGACCGATGGGCTCGACGGCGGAAATGAGCCGCCGTTTTCGAAAGAGTGGACCATACCGGCGGGTAGTCGCCAGGGGCGTATGCCTTTCCAGGACGCGACACTGAAAGCTATTCGTCGCTTCAACGACGATCTGCTCTATGCCGCGAAGAAGGCGGAAGGCTTCTTGAATGGCGAGAGTCTTGTGCTGGTCCTGGAGATCGGTAGTGCGCGCCTGCTCTTGCCGGGTGACGCAGAGGTCGGCACTTGGACCACAATTTTGGAGAGCCAGGATGCGCTGGAGCTGGCTTCGACGGCAACCTTTCTAAAGGTCGGTCACCATGGCAGTCACAACGCGACGCCAATCACCTTCATCGACAAGCACCTGCCACCTAAAACGACGGCGGTCATCTCGACACAGCAGGGAAGCGGCAATTTCCGCAATGGCATCCCGCTCAAGAGGCTACTCGACAGAATGAATGCCCGAAGCATGCCGGTTGCTCGTAGCGACAAGCCGCCAAAGGCGGGTGACAAAATCTTTACACCCGATCCCGGCGGTCGTTGGATCGACTGCAAGATCTCCTGCTAGCAGAGAGCTCGGTTAGCAGACTCGCGACTGACCGGGCTCGTCTGCAGGTAGTTTCGAGCGTCGGTTATAGTGGCGTTGCCAGTTCAAGGTAACGGCAGAAGACGCTCGAAAGCTGCATTTGGGCAGGTGTGCGGCATTCAGCTTCGAATATGGCTGGGGCGGCGACCAATATGCAGAGGCATTTCGCTCGCGACGTGGCGACGTTTAGGTGGCGAAGCCGGGCCGATCTTTGAAGATGGTCTTTTCACACGCGCGGCGGCTCTGGCGGGCTTCGGCATCGCGCTGACCCGCTCCCTGCTGATCCAGGACGAACTCAAGGAAGGGACGCTGGTACAGCTATCGTCGAAAGGGTTCGACGATGGGCAGCACTATTTCATCTGTCTCCGCTCTGACAAGGATTTGCCGAAAGGTGCCCGGCATTTGCACAACTGGTTGCGAAAGCAGGCTCTCAAATGACATCACAACAAGAGAATGAGCGCCTTCCTTTCTGGCCGAAACGCGTATGTTCGCTTCCATCGCACAATCTATCGCGTGCTGGGTTGGCTGGCGAAGCAAGGGGGGGGCAGGCAGCGGTCGGTAGAGTATCCGTATTCTTCGCGAGTCCGACTTTTTCTGCACTTTGCTCGATCGCAAATAGCGAACTCTAATCGGCATCGGTTGTAGAGCTAGAATTATCAACTCAGTACAAAAGCGATCTTTGCTACGGTGTATTCCCGACATTGCGCGGAGTTTCCGCCGGCGATCCGAAAGGCATGACAACCGAAGGCGCTGCCCGGCCCGAAATCGACGATGTGCTTCAATTCTCACCGGCTAATCAATGGCCGCATCGGTAGCCTCAGGCGGTGGCTAGTCAACCTCGACATTGCGTCTTCGCCCCAAGAAGGCGTGAGTGAGGAAGATGCTGCGCGAAACCGTCGGCTGCGCGATCATTTCTTCGAGGTCTTCAATGTCTTCGTTCCAGGAACGGACGTGAAGTTCAGCAGCGTCGATCGTAAGACGTGGCGCGTACGTCCTATCGATTTGAGCGAACTCAGTACAAATCGTAAAAATTGTGCCAAGTCGGCATCGCGCTGAGTTCTTGGCCGCCGTGCACGTCGTCGAAAATCGACGCACGGTTTCCGATTACTCACGCGAACCCCTTTCTTTCCGGGTCTGTCTACAAGTGAGAGCCAGAGGGCTGCGCCGAATTCCGTGACGGATTTTCAGGTCGAGAGAGAGTCTCCCGGCCGTCTGTCGCGGAGTATCCGATATGGCAAACACCGTTCAGAAGATCACCCTCAGCGCCTCGCGTGACATTCCCTTCAACAGACTGGTGCTCAGCCAAGCCAACGTCCGGCGCCTGAAAGTCGGTGTCTCGATCGAGGATCTGGCCGAGGACATCGCCCGGCGCGGACTACTGCAGAGCCTCAATGTCCGGCCGGTATTCGACGTCGAGGGCGCCGAGACCGGCCAGTTCGAAATCCCGGCCGGCGGCCGCCGCTACCGTGCCCTCGAGCGCCTCGTGAAGCAGAAGCGACTTTCGAAGACGGCGTCGATCCCCTGCATCGTGCGCGATCCAACGGGCGAGATCTCGGCGGAGGAGGATTCGCTGGCGGAGAATGTCCAGCGTGTCGCCCTGCATCCGCTGGATCAGTTCCGTGCCTTCAAGGTCTTACGCGACCAGGGCGCCGGCGAGGAGGAGATCGCCGCTCGCTTCTTCGTCGCCCCGACCGTGGTGAAGCAGCGGCTGCGTTTGGCTGCCGTGTCGGAGAGGCTCCTCGACGTCTACGCCGAGGATGGCATGACCCTGGAGCAGCTCATAGCCTTCACCGTCACCACCGACCACGCACGGCAGGAGCAGGTCTGGGAGGCGCTTCAGCAATCCTACAACAAGGAGCCCTATCTGATCCGCCGCCAGCTCACCGAGAGCGCTGTGGGTGGCTCAGACCGGCGGGCCCGGTTTGTGGGGCGGGCGAGTTACGAGGCCGCCGGCGGCGTGGTCCAGCATGACCTCTTCGAGGAAGATAACGGCGGTTGGCTCGAGGACGTCGCCCTGCTCAACAGGCTGGCGACCGAGAAGCTGGCGTTGGAGGCCCAGAAGATTGCCGAGGAGGGCTGGAAGTGGATCGAGGTGGCGATCGACTTCCGCTACGGCCACGCGAGCCATCTTCGGCAACTCGACGGCGTGACGCTCGAGCTCACGCTGGAGGAGCAGGCGACGTTCGACGCTCTGACCGCCGAGCAGGCGAAGCTCGAGAGCGAATACGAAGGTGCCCACGAGTTGCCGGACGAGGTCGATGCGCGGCTGGGCGATATCGAGACGGCACTCGCAGCCTTCGAGAATCGGCCGGTCCGTCATGAGCCGACCCAGATCGCGCGCGCCGGTGTGTTCGTCAGCATCGACGCTGACGGACATCTGGATGTAGATCGAGGCTATGTCCGGCCGGAGGACGAGCCATCGATTCAAGCCAGTGGCGAAGACCCGGCGGAAGGCGAAGCCCGTCAGGCCGGTGGGACGACATCCGCCACTTCCGATATGCAGCGAGCCGTCATCACCATCGGCGGGGGCGAGTCGGACGGAGACGACGACAGTGATGACGCCATCAAGCCACTGCCGGAGCGGCTCGTGGGCGAACTGACAGCCCACCGCACCCTGGCGCTGCGGGACGCGGTGGCGAACAACCCGCAGGTCGCCATGACGGCGCTGCTACACAAGCTCTGCCTCGACACCTTCCAGCACAGCGCGCCCGGCGGATGTCTGGAAGCCTCGGTGCGGCATGTGTTTTTCCCTGCCCAAGCGGCTGACCTGAAGGACAGCCCCTCCGCCAAGGCGGTCACCGAGCGGCACGAGGCCTGGAAGGCCGAGCTACCCAAGGACGACGACGCACTTTGGGACTGGCTCGTCGCCCTCGACGACACCCGCCGGGCCACGCTACTGGCGCACTGCGTCTCGTTCGGAGTGAATGCCCTCTACGAGAAGGGCGACCGCTATGGCGGTCCGGGCGTCTCGGCGCACGGTGTCCAGCACCGTATTGCCCAGGCCGACCGGCTCGCCCGCGCCGTCCGCCTCGACATGGTGGAAGCCGGCTGGCGGCCCACGGTCGACAACTACCTCGGCCGCGTCACCAAGCCCCGCATCCTCGAAGCGGTGCGGGAGGCCAAGGGCGAGCCTGCGGCGCAGCTCATCGACCATCTCAAGAAGGCCGAGATGGCGACGGAGGCCGAGCGGCTGCTCGACGGGACGGGCTGGCTGCCCGAGCCGCTGCGGCCCGTCGACAGTGAGGACGTGTCCGACACGCCGACCGATAAGGTCGAAGAACTTCCCGCTTTCCTCGCCGGTGGCGAGGAGCAGGACGTCGTCACGGGCGATGTGGAGCCGCATCCCATCGCCGCCGAATAGCGCGACCCGCGGGGCGGCTCTGGCCGCCCTGCGCTCTCGCAGCCAATCGTTGGATAGGCCGGGCCACCGCGCCGGGCTTTTTCCATTGAGAGAGCCGCCGTGACCGATTCCAAGGGAGAGGGAGAGGACGGCCGGAACGGGTTTGAGCCGGCGGGGTCGAGAGAGAGCGCCTCCTGGTTCGGACCGTTCCCGCTCTCCAGAGGTCTCCTCATGTCGAATGTTTCCGCTTCCGCAGCCGTGCCCCTGCGCTCGTTCGCCGTCTCTTCTGACGATCCCGCCGCCGGCATTGCCGCGGCCGCGCACCTTCTTCTCCCTCACCTCGAACGCGGTGGCCGCATCGATGCGGTCACCCTGCGCGCGGCCATGGAGGATGCCTTCGGCGGCTCCGACGCGGTCGGCGCCTGGGACTGGAAGACCGCCTACGACGCCTGCGAGGCGGCAACCGTGCTGTTCATGCGCAAGTTCGGCCCTGTCATTCGGGCGCGGGCTGGCTCGCCGGCTGCCGAACTGTTCATGCTCAGCAAGATCGCGGCGCTTCTTCCTACACATACGCGACGCTCCGAGGAGAGCCAGGCGCTGCAGCAATTCTCGACGCCGCTCGCGCTCGGGTTTGTCGCCGCCAGCGCTGCCGCGATTACCCCGGCCGATCTCGTTCTCGAGCCCTCGGCTGGCACGGGCCTGCTCGCCATCTTCGCCGAGCTCGCCGGCAGTCGGCTGGCCCTGAATGAGTTGGCGGAAACCCGCGCGGCCTTGCTTGGGGCGCTCTTTCCCAGTGCTGCGAAGACTCGCTACGACGCGGCTCACATCCACGATCATCTTGACGATGCAGTGCGCCCAAGCGTCGTGCTGATGAACCCGCCGTTCTCGGCCGCAGCGCACGTCGACGGCGCCGTTGCCGACGCCGCCCTGCGCCATGTCGCCTCCGCACTTGCGCGCGTTGCCGAGGGCGGACGGCTGGTGGCGATCACCGGCGCCAGTTTCTCGCCCGACCATCCGTCATGGCGCGAGGCCTTCGTCCGCCTCCAGGAACGCGGCCGCATCGTGTTTAGCGCTGCCGTCGATGGGCGTGTCTATGCCCGCCACGGCACCACGGTCGAGACCCGGCTGACGGTCATCGATCGTGAGCCCGCCGACGATCCGAGATCGTTTCCGGCATCATCAGGCGTGGCGCCCGACGTTGCCACGCTGCTCGAGTGGGTGGCCACCTGCGTTCCAGCACGCTTGCCTGTTGACGGCGTGGCTGCACTTCGGACACCCGTCCATCCCGTCACGGTCAGACCGAGCCGCAAGCCAGCACGACAGCCGCCCGCCGTCGCGGGCAGTTCGCTTGAGCGAGAGGGCCCCGAACTCGCGTACGAGACCGTGGATTGGAAGCCGGCCGAGGGAGGCGGCCTCACCGAGGCCCTGTACGAAGGATACGACCTTCAGTCGGTTCAGATCGCTGGCGCGCGGCCGCATCCGACGAGGCTTGTTCAGTCGGCGGCCATGGCCTCGGTCGCACCGCCCAAGCCCGCCTATCGGCCTCAGCTTCCAGCCAATGTCGTCAGTGCCGGCCTGCTGTCTGATGCCCAGCTCGAGAGCGTCATCTTTGCCGGCGAGGCCCATGCTGGCCATCTCGCCGGATCGTGGGTCGTGGACGAGACCTTCGACGTCGTCTCGGCTGCGCCCGACGACGCCGAGAACGCTGTGCGATTCCGGCGCGGTTGGATGCTGGGCGACGGCACTGGCGCCGGGAAGGGCCGCCAGGTCGCCGGCATCCTTTTGGACAACTGGCTGAAGGGCCGCCGCCGGGCAGTGTGGATCAGCAAGTCCGACAAGCTGCTCGAGGATGCCCAGCGCGACTGGTCGGCGCTTGGCATGGAGCGGCTGCTGGTGACGCCGCTCGCCCGCTTCCGCCAGGGAACGCCGATCCGGCTCGAGCAGGGCATCCTTTTTACCACCTACGCCACGCTACGGACCGACGCGCGCGAGGAAAGGGTTTCGCGGGTCCGCCAGATCATCGATTGGCTGGGAGCGGACTTCGACGGAGTGATCGTGTTCGACGAGAGCCACGCCATGGCCAATGCCGCCGGCGGCAAGGGAGAACGCGGTGACCAGGCGCCGTCGCAGCAGGGCCGTGCCGGCCTGCGGCTGCAGCACGCGTTGCCCAATGCCCGCGTCGTCTACGTCTCCGCCACCGGTGCGACCACGGTTCATAATCTCGCTTATGCCCAGCGGCTCGGCCTCTGGGGTGGCGAGGACTTCCCCTTCGCCACGCGCGCGGAGTTCGTCCAGGCGATCGAGGCCGGGGGCGTCGCCGCCATGGAGGTGCTCGCTCGCGATCTCAAGGCGCTCGGCCTCTATGCGGCCCGGTCGCTGGCCTACGAGGGCGTCGAATACGAGTTGGTCGAGCACGCGCTCACGCCCGAGCAGATTCGCATCTACGATGCCTATGCCGGCGCCTTCCAGATCATCCACAACAATCTCGACGCTGCCCTGCAGGCGGCCAACGTCACCGGCGAGCGCGGCACGCTCAATGCGCAGGCGAAGTCGGCGGCTCGGTCGGCCTTCGAGTCGGCCAAGCAGCGCTTCTTCTCCCACCTCATCACCTCGATGAAGACGCCGACCTTGATCGCGGCGATCGAGCGCGACCTTTTCGCCGGCCATGCTGCCGTCATCCAGATTGTCTCCACCGGCGAGGCACTGATGGAGCGCCGGCTGGCCGACATCCCGACCGAGGAATGGGGCGACGTCCAGGTCGACATCACGCCGCGCGAATATGTGCTCGACTACCTGGCGCTCAGCTTTCCGACCCAGCTCTTCGAGTCCTTCACGGACAGCGAGGGGAATCTCTCCTCGCGGCCGGTCTATCGCGACGGCCAGCCCGTGCAGTGCCGCGACGCCGTCGAGCGCCGCGATCGCCTGATCGAGCGGCTGGCCGCGCTCGCGCCGGTCCAGGGCGCTCTCGACCAGATCGTGCAGCGCTTCGGCACCGACCTGGTCGCCGAGGTGACCGGCCGGTCGCGGCGGATCGTGCGCAAGGGTGACCGCCTCTGTGTCGAGAACCGTCCGGGGTCTGCCAATTTGGCCGAAGCGCAGGCCTTCATGGATGACGACAAGCGCATCCTCGTATTCAGCGATGCCGGCGGCACCGGCCGCTCCTACCATGCCGATCTCGGTGCCCGGAACCAGCGGCTGCGTGTCCACTATCTGCTGGAGACCGGCTGGAAGGCCGACACCGCCATCCAGGGGCTGGGTCGCAGCAATCGCACCAATCAGGCGCAACCGCCTCTGTTCCGGCCGATCGCCACCGACGTGAAGGCCGAGAAGCGCTTCCTGTCGACCATCGCCCGGCGGCTCGACACCTTGGGCGCCATCACCAAGGGCCAGCGCCAGACCGGCGGTCAGGGACTGTTCCGCTCGGACGACAATCTCGAATCTCCCTATGGTCGCGCGGCCTTGCGCCAGCTCTACCTCCTGCTGTTCGCCGGCAAGGTGGAGGGCTGCTCGCTGGAGGCTTTCCAGGCTGCCACGGGTCTGCACCTGACCGACCAGGATGGCAGCCTGCGCGAGGAGTTGCCGCCGATCACGACCTTCCTCAATCGGCTGCTGGCGCTCACCATCGATCTGCAGAACACGCTGTTCCGCGTGTTCGAGGATCTTCTGCGGGCGAAGATCGAGGGGGCGCAGGCCTCCGGCACTTACGACATCGGCGTCGAGACGCTGACCGCCGAGAGCCTGGTCGTGACCGACCGGCGCTCGCTCTATGTCCATCCGCAGACCGGCGCGGAGACCCAGGTGTTCACCATCCGCCGGCGGGAACGCAGCCGGCCGTTCTCACTCGCCGAGGCGTTGGATCGCGCGGACGATCCGCGTGCCGTGCTGCTGCTCAATGCGCAGTCCGGTCGCGCGGCCGTGCAAGTCCCGGCGGCAAGCCTCATGCTGGACGATGGCGAGGTCGAACGCCGTGTCCGTCTGCTGCGCCCGATGGAGCGGACGGCGATGCCCTTGGCGGCGCTGGACCAGACGTACTGGGAACGGGCCGATCGTGTCGCCTTCACTGAAGCGTGGCAGCGGGAACTCGTCGCGATTCCGGCCTTTACCGACAGCGATCTCCACGTCGTCACGGGATTGCTGCTGCCGATCTGGAAGCGCCTACCGGACGACTCCATGCGAGTCTACCGCCTGCAGACGGACGTCGGCGAGCGCGTCATCGGCCGGCTGGTTTCGCCGGCCTGGGTAGTGCAGGCCGTCAGCGTCGACGGCGTGGGTATTACACCGGCGGATGCCTGGGCCGCCGTGCTCGACGGTCGAACCATCCTCGAGCTGCAGGACGGGCTGAGCCTGCGTCGCGCCAGGGTGATGGGCCTGTTCCGCGTCGAACTCTGCGGCTTCACCGATGGCATGGTCGATCGCCTGAAGGCGATGGGCCTCATCTCCGAGATCATCGCCTGGAAGCTGCGCCTGTTCGTGCCGACCGGCGCCAACGGGCCTTCGATCCTTGCCGAACTGATGGAGCGTTACCCGATCGTGCGCATCGCCGATCGGGTAGCAGCGTGAGGGGCAGCCATGTCGTTGCCCGCCGCCGACCTCGCACGCCGCCTGGCTCGCAACGCCGAGGCGGTGTGCCGCCACTATCTCTCCAACGGTCATCGCGAGGGTCGCTACTGGCTGGTTGGCGACGTCGCCAACACCCGGGGCCGCAGCCTGTTCGTCCGCTTGAGCGGGCCGGACCATGGCAAGGGAGCCGCCGGCAAATGGACCGATGCCGCAACGGGCGAGCATGGCGACCTTTTAGACCTCATCGCTCTCAATCAAGGCCTCGATCGCCTGCGCGATACCCTGGACGAGGCGCGCGCGTTCCTGGCCTTGCCGCCGGACCAGCTCGGTCCACGGCGGGATCGTCTTCCCGCGCCGCGCGGTTCGCCTGAGTCCGCGCGACGTCTCTACGGCATATCCAAGCCCATTGAGGGTACGCTGGCGCAAAGGTACTTGCACAGCCGAGCTATCGTAACCGTAGCCGACGGTGATCCGCTGCGCTTCCATCCGCGCTGCTACTATCGGCCCGACGACGACAGTCCGACGGAGACCTGGCCGGCACTGATCGCCGCGGTGACCGATATTGGCGGCAGGATCAAGGGAGTGCACCGCACCTGGCTCGACCGGTCGGGCCAAGGCAAGGCGCCCGTCGACTCGCCGCGACGGGCCATGGGTCATCTTCTCGGGCACGGTGTTCGCTTCGGTGTGGCCGACGACGTGATGGCCGCCGGAGAGGGGATCGAGACCATGCTGTCGTTGCGCATCATCGTGCCGACCCTGCCGATGGTGGCCGCGCTCTCGGCCAACCATCTCGCGGCGCTGCTGCTTCCACCGACCTTGCGCCGCATCTATGTCGCACGCGATGCCGATCTGGCCGGTGATGCCGCGACGGCCAGCCTGTGCCACCGCGCCGAGGCCGCCGGAATCGAGGTGAGGAGCCTGTCGCCGTGCTTCGACGACTTCAACGAGGATCTCCGCCGCCTGGGAGTGGAAAGGCTTCGAGCATCAGTGCGCCGGCAACTCGCTCCGCAGGACATTGTTCGCTTCCTGGCCCTGGCGACGGCCGTGACGGCATGAGCACGGGCACGGCGGTTCGCTTCGTGGCCGGTCGCTTTGTTGCCCTTCGGATCGGAGTAGAGCGCGCCCCGGCCTTCTAGAGGGGCGATCGGACGGCAGGCCGCCCGGTCCCGCAACGGCGGGCCTGCGGCTTTCTTCCCCTGCCGGCTTCGCCGGCATTCCTCGCGAGGCAAGAAAGCCTCGGTCCGCCGTCCTCCGCTCTGCTCCGGCCGCAAGCGCGGTGCGGGACCGTTCTGCCCGCCGTCTGTCGACGCCCACGAAGGCCGCGATGGGCGCGGCCGATCCGACAAAGGACATCATCATGGCGACCGACCGCGACGATTCCGACTTCGAGCCCGTGCACGCCTCATCCCCGACCGATCACGTCCTCACCGAACTGCAGCTCTACGGTCATCGTCCCTTCCAGGACGAGCCGGATCCCCGGGCACTCCCGGTTGCTCAAAGCATCGTGGGTGCTGTTGTCGACATATTCGATGCGTTCGTCTCGACGCTCACCGACACGCGTCTCGAGCCCGACCTCGAGGAATTGCTGTGGTCGACCGTCAATCTGTTTCATCGTGCCACTGACCGGATCGAGCGTGAACTCGACGGCAACGAGCAAGCGCAACGCCGTAGTCAGAAGGAGCAGAACGGCTCCGAGGTGCGCTCGGTCGAGCTGGAGCGGCTCGTCGCCGAGGGTCTCACCCTGATCGAACGCCGCAACGCCATGGAGCTCTTTCGCGACCAGGCCGCCGACCGCTTCGAGGTCCATACCGGCTCGGCCTGGCGGCCGCGCACGGGGTCGATGGTCAATCACCGGGCGCTCACCGCGGCGATGATCGACAGCCGAGACTTCCTGGCCGCTCGCCGCCGGGCCGACACGGAATTGCTGGTACCGGCCGGTCCCAAGATCGCCTTCACCGGGGGTACCGACTTCAACGACCATCGCCTGATCTGGAGCACGCTCGACAAGGTCCGCGTCAAGCATCCCGACATGGTCCTGCTGCACGGCGGATCGCCGACCGGCGCCGAACGCATCGCCGCCCGTTGGGCCGACGACCGCAAGGTGCCTCACATCCCTTTCAAGCCGGATTGGACCCGTCACGCCAAGGCCGCGCCGTTCAAGCGCAACGACCAGATCCTGGAAGTCCTGCCGATCGGCGTCATCGTCTTCCCCGGCTCAGGCATCCAGGAGAACCTCGCCGACAAGGCTCGCAAGCTCGGCATCCCGGTCTGGCGCTTCGGTTCGGGCGGCGCGTAAGCGCCACCTTTTGGCCAACTTAACATTCGACAGTAATTCGATGGCGCCATGGTGGTGGTGGAAGGCGCCGCCGTTCGACTCGTGTCACGGAGATCCACCATGCTTGTCACTGGTATTGTTCTTAGCGTCGTTGGCCTCGGCTTCTTCTGCTGGCTGCTGTTCGCGCTCGCCATCTATGCGCTTCCTTTCCTAGCCGGACTGACGGCGGGTCTCGCTGCTTTTGATAGCGGGGGAGGGGTCATGGGAACGTTCATCGTCGGGTTTCTTGTCAGCGGTGCGACCTTGGCGCTCGGACAGATTGCCTTCGCCACCTCGCATACTCTGCTGATCCGCGCGATCATCGGTCTGCTCTACGCCGTGCCGGCAACGATCGCCGGCTATCAGGTGTCGTTTGCGCTGGCCGGCATCGGCATGTCCGCCGGCGGCTGGCAGATGGCATTTGCCGTTGTCGGCGGCGTTCTCGCTGGCTTCACAGCCTTCTCGCGCATGGCGCTGTTTGTCGCGTCGGGCGGACAGGGCACCGAGGGAGCTCACTCGCCGATCGGCTGGCGGCCGCACGACCAGAGACGCTGACACTCTTAGCATCTTCTCGCCGTACAGATTGGCGAAGGTGGGTGGTGACTGCTCGGTATCCTGCGGTGGCACGAACGCAGCCCTCGATAGCGCTTCGATGAGCCCGCGTCCTAGGCCCGGCCGACAAGATGCTGTGGCGGGTTCATCTTCTACGCCGGGTCGGTTGGGGACAAAGCAATCCTTTCTCTACGCTATGGCCGTCTTATCTTCGCCCGGCATGCCGAATCTCTTGCGCAGGACCCTTCAGGTTAGCCACGACTTCCCGTGAGGATGCTGTTCGGCGCGCGGACCCACGGCCTCTCCTTGGCTTGATCTAGCCGTAGGACGGCGGTGCCTCGATCGCCTGAGCCGCAATGGCGACGGAGCGACTTTCTTCCCCTGGGCTTCGCCCATTCCTCGCGAGGCAAGAAAGTCGCTCCGCCGCCATCCTCCGCTGCGCTCCGGCCCGCGAGCGGGTGCGGCGTCGATCGCCTTCGGCAAACGATCGCCATCGAGGCCGCGATGGTCGCGGAGCTCGAAACAGCAAGGAGAAGTCATATGGCCAACATCGGTTCCTTCAAGAAGGCCGGCAACGAGTACCAGGGCGAGATCGTCACCCTGAGCGTCCAGACCAAGGGCGTCCGCATTGTTCCCGAGGCCAACCGGTCGAATGACAATGCCCCCAGCTACCGGGTCTTCGTCGGCCGCGCCGAGATCGGGGCCGCCTGGTCGAAGCGCTCCAACGAGGGCCGCGACTACCTCTCGCTCAAGCTCGACGATCCGAGCTTCAACGCACCGATCTTCGCCAACCTGTTCGACGACGAGGACGGCGAGGGGTTCACTTTGATCTGGTCGCGCAGCCGCAAGAAGAACGGCGAGTAAACCAGCGCCCCCCCGAAGCCCCGCCCGGTTCGCCGGGCGGGGTTTTTCTTTGCTCAAGGCGGACGCGCCGGCTGGTCCGCCCAGCGCAATGACGGCCAACGTGATTTTGCCTGCACAACCAATTTTTGTGTTGTGGCGTTAGCGCATAGCCGGTTGATGGGAGTTGGCGCATCCGGCTGCGCCGGACCGGGCTCTATGCGGCCGCTGGGAGGGGCTGGCGGCCGCACGAAGCCGCCCTTCGGTTAGAGCGGGGGAAGGGCGTCTTCGCCTGACGGTGACGATCCCTTGCGGTCACGACTTCGATTTTGGAACAGGCTCCATCACGAGGTCAGCCGGCCGAACGCTCAGGGCCTGCGCTATTTCCCAGATCGACAGAAGCGTGACGTTCTGCAGCCCACGCTCGATCGCACTGACATAAGCCCGGTCCGCGCCCATGCGAACGGCGACGGCCTCCTGACTGAGGCCCGCCGCCAGTCGGTAGGAGCGGACATTGGCGCCGAACACCTTGCGAATGTCCATTCGCAGGATAGGAGGCAATCGCGTATTTTGACGCTACGTACTATAATACGCGGGCCATTTTCCTAGCGATCTGTCTATGCTTTTATGCAGATCAGGCTTCGATGGTCTTCACCGCTCACGTGGTGAGCTCACGAATTGACTGATGTGATGCGCCGCGTGCATCGCCACTGGCTCCCTGGGCTGTGACAATGCGGTGGCGGGGGTACCGCTAATCTCTCCCTGCTTATGAGCCGCGATGACCACACTTTCCTTTGACGACAGCCCTCCTGATAGCGATCAGGTGACGCCCTATGACGAGCGGCATTTCGTGACCTACCTTCGCTTGCTCGATGCTGCGGCCGAGTCCGCGGACTGGCGGGAAGCAGTGCAAATTGTCTTTGGCCTCGATCCGACGCAAGAACCCGAGCGCGCTCGGCTGGTCCATGACAGTCATCTGGCGCGGGCCCGGTGGATGACCGAGAAGGGCTTTCGTCATCTGTTGCGTGCACCGCGCATCTGACGGGTATGCATCAAACAAGCATTCTCAGATAGGCGCTTTGGGACCACTGCAAACGACATCGCGCGTTCGGTGTTTGGGTTCTTCAACAACCGTTGGTCGCATGAAAGGCTTGCTTCGGTTAGCCCTGAGTAATCGTGTGTAAACGGAGTCTTTGATGACGAAGAGACCCGATTGGAGGTCGCCCGAATATGTCGACGCGCTGAAGAATCTGGATCGTGCTGGTTTCGCCTGGGAGTTCCTCCGGCGCAATCCGGCTTACCGCGAAGACTATGACGAACTTGCAGAAGATCCAGATGAATCGGGCCTGAGTTCAGAGACGGTGGGAGGGAACTGGGGGCTTTCCTTTCGCCCGCGATCCGGCCCTCGCTGCGTCAGCTGCGCCGGTATTATGGCGCCCTGATCTGATACCTCATGCGGTGATTCTTGTTCCTGCACCTGAGGGTTTTGGTAATGCCTATCGCTTCGAGTCATTTGCTGACCTGGGGCGTTTAACCGAGTGCCCTTGCGTTGTAGATGACGCCGGTGGCCCGCATTATCTTTGGCTTCAAGGCGTGCAGCCGGTGGCGCCGATGGCGGCGCTCGTTCCTCTGGATGAGACCGTTCTGCTGCGTCTTGCCGGCCTGTTGCGCTTCAAGCGGCGCCTCGACCGCCAGCCGGCAGGCGCGCTTCCACCTGCGTGGCGGATAACGGCCCGCCTCCGGAATCGGCTCCTCGGCATGATCCGTGCGCTGGACGGTCACCTCGCGGGAGCGAGCTACCGTGAGATCGCGCTAGCGCTCTATGGCACGCAGGCCGTCGCCCGTTTCCCTTGGAAGACGTCATCTATCAGGGGCCAGACCATTCGGCTGGTCACAGATGCTGTGGCCATGATGAACGGAGGCTATCGGAAGCTGCTGCGGGGCGGGCGGTAGGAGGCTCTTGCCCCGAAGCTCGGGGTGCCGTTCTGAAGGCACGCCAGTCCGTCATCCTCCTACGCCGTCGTCCTTCGCCACCGTGACCGTCGATCCGCCGTCACCGTCGACGGCTCTCGCCAGGACACGGAGCCTCTCAAATGCCAGATCCAACCGCCGGTCTGCCGCCACGCTTTCTGCGCACCCCTGAAGCTGCACGCTTCCTCAGTCTCTCAGGGCGCACCCTGGAGAAACATCGGACCTATGGCACGGGTCCGACCTACCGGAAGATCGGCGGTCGGGTTGTCTATGCCCTCGAAGACCTCAAGGCATGGGCCGATCGCGGCGCGAAGACCTCAACGTCCGATCCCGGCGTGGGGATCGTGCTCCCGGCCAAGCGACATGTCGCGGCTCCCGCCGATGCCGCCAGGCTTCGGCGTTGATCGGAGCCAGCGCATGACCTCTCAGCAGAAGCGGGCCAGCGAGCGCAATCAGCTGCATCTGTTTCGCGCGTTGCCGGGTGGCCTGGCGCCGCGGGACCAGCAGAACCTCATGGCCTATCCCTTCTTCTCGTTGGCCAAGTCCAAGCGTGTCTTGCCGATTGATTACCGCACCAGCACCGTCGCCATCCGTGTCGAGGGCGTTCCCGACCACGGCATGGCGACCATCTGGGATGCAGACGTGCTGATCTGGGCCGCCTCGCAGATCGTCGAGGCGCGAGACGCCGGACTGCAGACATCCCGCCTGATGGCGACGACGCCCTACGAGATTCTGACCTTCGTCGGCCGCGGCACTGGCGCACGAGACTACGAGCGTCTGAAGGCCGCGCTCGACCGGCTCCAGTCAACGAGCGTGCTGACGTCGATCCGCCAGTCTGCAGAACGGCGACGTCACCGCTTCTCCTGGATCAACGAATGGAAGGAGACCACGGATGCCAACGGGCGACCCCTTGGCCTCGAGTTGGTTCTGCCCGACTGGTTCTATGCCGGCGTGCTGGACGACGCACTGGTGCTCACCATCGACCGGGCCTACTTCGATCTGACGGGTGGCTTGGAGCGATGGCTGTACCGCGTCGTGCGCAAGCATGGCGGCCGTCAGGCCGGCGGCTGGAGCTTCGACTTTCTGCACCTGCATGCGAAGTCCGGCAGCCTCTCGCCGCTCAAGCACTTTGCGTACGACCTGCGCGAGATCGTGCGCCGGCAGGCGCTGCCGGGTTACCGGCTGATCGTCGATCGCGGTACGCGCGGGGCGGAGCGTCTAGCCTTCACGTCGGTCCTTCCTCACGCATTCGTTTCGAGATTTCGTCGAGATGGAATCTCTCGACCTGGGGATAGACTGTGAGTCGCGTCGTGCTATCGGGGACCGGGACTATCGTGCCATCGGGGACCCGATCCTCGTGCTATCGGGGACCGCAATCGCGGATAATCCCTTGGCGCTCAACAGGTTGGAGTGGCCTTAACTTTCCTAACTCAGATTCCTTCGGAATCTGTCTAACGGTCCGCATTCATCCACCGTCTGGGATAACAGGTTGCTCGGCAACGGGGCCGCGACCGAGCGTACTTCCGACGCGTGATGGAGGTACCGCATGAGCGACCTCACGCATGTCGAGCTCCTGTGGCTCGAGAAGCAGGCCGAACACTGGATCCGCTTTGGCCGTGCCGCAGAGGAGCAGATCCTCGATCGTCGGCGGCGCGTCCTCTCCTTCGCTCCGGGCAGCGTCTTCGCCTTCGTGCGCTGGGCAGCCAACGACTACGGCACGGTCGCGTCGCGGATCGACATCCTGCGCGCCGTCCGGGCCAGCGAAACCTGCGCGACTGTTCCGTTTGTGCGACCTGGCGCCGACATCCTGCTGCGAACGTCTGGCTGGCCCAAGGTCAAGCACGTGCTGCAGATGATCGACATCGTGGAGACGTTGGGTGTCGATCCGGCCGACGCAGCGCCAGATTATTGGCGTCACATTCACAATCGCCTGTCGGTCGGCGAAGCGCTCCGACCCTATACCTTGGCGCGGCACAAGGCGTGGCTTCTGCGGCAGCGGATCGGCTCATGAGCGGGCGGAAGCGCGTGTTTATGGCCATGGTCGCCGGTGTCGCCATTCTGGCGTTGAACACTGGCAAAGGTGCACTTCCGCTCTTCATGTGGAATGCCTCGGCAAGCGTGCCTGTAGGACTCTACCGACTGCAGTCGATCGACAAACTCTACGCTACTGAGCTGGTCGTCGTCGTGCCACCAGAGCCGCTCGCGAGCTTCCTCGTTGAGGGCAACTACCTGCCGCGTGGCGTTCCTATTCTCAAGCACGTATTGGCGCTTCCCGGGCAGACCGTCTGCCGGCAAGGTTCCACAATCCTGATCGATGAGACCGCGATCGGGCTGGCCCGCGAGCGCGACGGACGCGGCCGGCCGCTACCGACCTGGCAAGGTTGCTACGTCATCGCGGCAGACCAGCTGTTCGTGATGAACTGGCAATCGGCTGACTCGCTGGACGGACGATACTTTGGCCCGATCCCAGCATCCGCCGTTGTCGCCCGAGCGCATCCCGTCTGGATCGAGAAGGAGTGACCATGCATTGCAATTTCGCTCACGCACCGGTGCGCTTGCTCATGACGTGCTGCGACCCACCCTCTTTCCCGGCCAAGATCCCGGCAGGCGTCGTGCGATCGTACGCATTGGTAACGGTGATCGCGCTGATGGTGACCGCAGCTGGACTGTCCGAAAGAGCGCATGCCGAGCCGGCTCGTGCTACGGAGTCGACGACCGCAGCGACCGTCGATCCCTATGCCGCCTTTGTCCACGAAGCTGCTCAGCGCTTTGGTGTGCCCGCGTCCTGGATCAGCGCCGTATTGGCTGTAGAGAGTGGCGGAGACGTGCGCGCACTCTCGGCGCAAGGTGCAATGGGGCTGATGCAGATCATGCCGGATACTTGGGCTGACTTGCGTGCTCGTCATCGGTTGGGCGCCGACCCCTACGATCCTCGCGACAACATTCTCGCTGGCGCGGCCTACTTGCGCGAGATGCATGATCGCTACGGCGTCCCCGGCTTCCTGGCTGCCTACAATGCAGGCCCGCGGCGTTACGATGACTATCTGGCGGCGGGCCGGGAGCTGCCTGCGGAGACTCGGCGCTACGTCGACATGCTCGTCCCGCTGATCGGAGACGAACGAGTCAACAACGCGGCCACTCTTAACCGCCGTGTCATGAGATGGCAGGAGTCACCGCTGTTTGCAGCGCGTACCCGTGAGAGCTCCGCAGCCATGCCGTCCTCTCGGCACACGTCATCGGAGCGAGCATCGGCCGGTCGTTATGTTGGCGTTGCATCTGCGCTGGCGCTGCCAGCTGATGGACTGTTTGTGCGCCACGGCACCGCAAGTCGGTCGCCGTGATTCGGAGCGTTCGTGGATGCCGGCATTCGGTCAGATTGTCGAAGGAGCTCATGAGGCTTCTCGGCCCAAGATCCTGAATTATGGACGGCAAGATAAAGCGGGTGGCCCCGCTGCCGTCGCTGCGCTCCTAAGGGATTGTCTGCACGTTGTTTTTCGAGGGCCCGGCGCCGGCTCTTTGCGACGTGCGTTCGGCTCTTGAAGCACTTTTCTCTTTGTTATCAATGCTCCAAGCGCCATCGCTCTTGGGCAACCCTTCCGATGCTACCCGGGAGACGCCTTTTCTACGCCACGCAGCGATGTGTGTGTTCGGGCGCTTGAACGCGTTCGCGTCGCTGCCAATCCTTATGCCATGGCACGTGATGACGACGATTTCCGTCTCCGGCCCGGCAGGATCCGGAATCGCGATGGCGCGCGGATTGGCAAGCGCCGCGATGGTGGCGGGGGCAGCCGCAGGTCCAGCTTCAACGGGCAGATTCAGCAGGCTATTCGACGGGCTGGCGGCAGTCCCTCCCGGGTGGGGAAGGCCGGAAAGGGAAGCGGCCGGTTTAATGAACGAGGGCGTGGTGCTTCCGTGGCTGCGGTGCTGAAGAACCGCAAGCCATGGAGCCGCGACGGTGGCGTCCGAACGCGCTCGCGGCGGGTCGCGGTCAAGGCTCGGGTCGTGAAGCTCAATCCCCAATCCGGTTCTGTCCGGGGACGGCAGTTCGTCAGTGCCAAAGCCGTCGACGCGCATCTCCGCTATCTCCAGCGTGATGGCGTGACGAAGGACGGGGAGAGGGGTCAGGTCTATTCAGCCGGCCGGGATGCCGAGGATGGTCGTGCGTTTGTCGAACGGGGCCGGGAAGACCGGCACCAGTTCCGCTTCATCGTATCGGCCGAGGAGGGCGTGGAGCTCCCGGATCATCGCGCGACTACCCGCGATCTCATGAAGCAGATGGAGGCCGACCTTGGCACCCGCCTCGACTGGGTCGCGGTCGATCACCACAACACCGGCCATCCTCATACCCACATCATCGTCCGGGGTGTGACAGACGATGGCAGGACTCTCAACATCGCTGGCGACTACATCGCGTATGGCATCCGGGAGCGGGCGAGCGAGGTCTTGACTCGTGAGCTTGGCCGCCAGACCGAGCAGGACGTGTCCCGTGGCCTGGAGCGGGAGGTCGACGCTGATCGCTTCACCAGGCTCGACCGCATGCTGCTCGCCGAGCAGCGGAGCCGCAATGAGTTCGCCGACCTCCGGCCAGATCGGGACGTGCTCGAAAGCCTGCGGCTGAACCGGGCCCTTCTGATCCAGCGGGCGCGCAAGCTGGAGCGTATGGGCCTGGCCGCCGAGGTTGAGCCCGGACGGTGGACGGTATCTTCCAAGGCCGAATTCGTCTTGCGGGAGCTGGGCGAACGCGGCGACATCATCAAGACGATGCATCGGGCATTGGACCGGGAAGGATTGGCGGGCACTCGCTCTGTCGTGGGCTATGTCCTTCATCGTGAAAAGATGAGCGAGCCGATCGTTGGCCGGGTGCTTGACAAGGGGCTGGCCGGCGACGAGATGGGCGAGCGAGTGAGGCTGGTCGTCGACGGTGTGGACGGGCGCGTCCATCACATTGAGATGGATCCTGCTCGAGCAGAGGATATCCATCGGGGCATGATCGTGGCGGCGGGCGCTGGTGAGGCCGGCCCCCGCGCATCAGACCGCAACATTCTGGCCGTTGCCGGTCAGGAGGGTATCTATCGGCCGGCCACGCATCTGGAGCAGGCTGTCGGCACCGTCGAGCGTCTGGGCGGCGATCCTGCGGCTTACGTCCGATCCCATGTGCGGCGCCTGGAGGCGTTGCGGCGGGCAGGCCATGTCGAGCGGATCGACGCCGACCACTGGCGCATTCCGGCCGACCTGGCCGAGCGCGGCCGAGCCTACGATCTCGCGCGGGACCGCGCGACCGGTCGGGTGACCGTTCTCTCGGCGACGGGGCTCGAGCAGCAGGTCGGTCATGATGGCACGACGTGGCTCGACCGCGAGCTGGGGGCTCGTCAACGCACCGTCCTGGCGGACGACGGCTTCGGCCGCGACGTGGCCGCAGCGCTGGCCAGGCGCCGACGATGGCTGGCTGACAAGGGCTATGCCACAGATGTCGGCGACGGGCGGATCCGGATTTCTAAAGATGTGGTGCAGCGGCTGGAGGCTCGCGAGATCGAGCGCGTTGGCCGGGCCCTCGCCGCAGAAAGGGGGCGGGAATGGCAGCCCGCCATTCCGGGTAAACACGTTGCCGGGACGCTGGTCGGATCCACGCAGCTTGCGAGTGGACGGTTCGCCATGCTCGACGACGGGCTCGGCTTCAGCCTGGTCCCGTGGCGACCCGCGCTCGAACAGCATGTCGCCCGATTGGTTTCGGGGGTTGCCTCGCCCGGCGGCGATGTCAGCTGGTCTTTGGGACGACGTCGAGGCTTGGGGCTCTAGGCAGAAGAGAGCATGACTGCTCCGGCGTTCCACCAAATTGCACGCCAAAGCCGCCGCGCGAGCGCTGCGCGCGTCGTCGGCATTGAATGGATGGCAAGCGACAGCTTGATCTTGTCGTCATGTCTGCGACGAAGATCCTGTGGGGGCAGATCACCCTCGTTTTCACCATCGTGCTCGTAGCAGTATGGGCGTCGACGCAATGGACGGCGTGGCGGCTGGGTTACCAATCCCAGCTCGGACCACCCTGGTTCGAACTCGCCCACGTCCCAATCTACTTTCCTCCGACCTTCTTCTGGTGGTGGTACGCCTTCGACGCCTATGCACCCTCGATCTTTGTGGAGGGCGCCTGTATCGCGGCCTCTGGCGGCTTCATCTCGATCGGGGTCGCGATCGGCATGTCTGTATGGCGTGCGCGAGAGGCAAAGAACGTGGCGACCTACGGTTCGGCACGTTGGGCGACAGCAGGCGAAGCACGCCGCGCGGGATTGATCGGCCCGGACGGCGTAGTGTTGGGCAAGCTCGGCGCCGACTACCTGCGCCATGAAGGACCGGAGCACGTCCTTTGCTTTGCGCCGACACGCAGCGGCAAGGGCGTCGGCCTGGTCGTGCCGACCTTGCTGACCTGGCCCGGCAGCTCGATCGTTCACGACATCAAGGGCGAGAACTGGGAGCTGACCTCGGGTTTCCGGTCGCGGCATGGCCGCGTGCTGCTATTCGATCCGACCAATGCGGCCTCGGCGGCCTACAATCCGCTGCTCGAGGTCCGGCGCGGCGAGTGGGAAGTCCGCGACGTCCAGAACATCGCCGATGTGCTGGTCGATCCCGAAGGCGCTCTGGAGCGACGGAACCACTGGGAGAAGACCAGTCACGCCCTGCTCGTCGGTGCCATCCTGCATGTCCTCTATGCCGGTGAGGACAAGACGTTGGCCGGGGTGGCGGCTTTCCTGTCAGATCCCAGGCAGCCGATCGAGACGACGCTCCGGGCAATGATGACCACGCCGCACCTCGGCAAGGCGGGTGTCCATCCGGTCATCGCCTCGGCGGCTCGCGAACTGCTGAACAAGAGCGAGAACGAGCGCTCGGGCGTTCTCTCGACCGCCATGTCCTTCCTAGGCCTGTACCGCGACCCCGTGGTCGCCCAGGTGACGCGTCGCTGCGACTGGCGCATCCGCGATCTCGTCGAGAGCGAACGGCCGACGACCCTCTACCTCGTTGTGCCGCCGTCCGACATCAGTCGCACCAAGCCGCTTGTGCGGCTCGTGTTGAACCAGATCGGCCGCCGGCTGACCGAAGAGCTGCACCCAAAGGGACGGCGGCACAGGCTGCTGCTCATGCTTGACGAGTTCCCGGCACTGGGTCGCCTGGATTTCTTCGAATCGGCGCTCGCCTTCATGGCGGGCTATGGGCTCAAGAGTTTCCTCATCGCCCAGTCGCTCAATCAGATCGAGAAGGCCTACGGACCGAATAACGCCATCCTCGATAACTGCCATGTCCGTGTGTGTTTCGCCACCAACGATGAGCGTACCGCCAAGCGCGTCTCGGATGCGCTCGGCACGGCGACGGAGATTCGTGATGCCAGGAACTACGCCGGCCACCGGCTGAGCCCATGGCTTGGGCATCTCATGGTCTCACGACAGGAAACGGCGCGACCGTTGCTGACGCCCGGAGAGGTCATGCAGCTGCCGGCAACCGACGAGTTGGTCCTGGTTTCCGGCTGCCCACCGATCCGGGCCAGGAAGGCGCGGTACTACGAGGACCGGCAGCTGACGGAGCGTCTGCTTCCACCGCCGGAGCCTGAGCGACCGAGAGCCTCCAGCGTCACCATGGATGACTGGAGTGCCAAGGCTGTTCGCCCGGTTCCGACGGCAAGCGGAGAGAGGACCGGCGGTCTTCAGGACGGGCAGCCCGTCGACGATCCCGCAAACGGCGGCATTCGTCGGGAGCCGGAGCTTGCCGAGCATGAAGACATTGCCCCCGAGCCGAATGCGCCTTCGCCTGAGTTCGAGTTCGCCGAGGACGAGGCCGACGACGACGCGGCGCGCGCCCGCCGTTTGCGGGCGACGGCCCGCGGACTCGCCCGTCAGGCCGCGATGGATCCGGGCGATGGCATCGATCTGTGAGGGAGTAGATGCGCACCAAGCATACGTTTCGTCTGCCGCCCGATCTGGGGCTGAAGCTTGCCGACTATGCGTCGCGCAAACGCGTGCCGCAGGCCCATGTCGTGGAGACTGCACTCGCCTCGTTTCTGTCGCCTGATGCCTCCGAAAGGCTGGAAGGAGCGCTCGGTCGTCGGCTGGACCGGCTCGTTCGACAGGTCGAGCGTCTGGAACGCAATGTCACCATCTCGAACGAGGCGCTGGCGCTGTTCGTTCGCTTCTGGCTGACCACCACGCCCTCGTTGCCTGACGGCGCACAGCAGGCCGCGCAAGCGAAGGGTCGCGAGCGGTACGAGGGCTTTGTCGATGCTCTGGGCCGGCGCCTGGCGAAGGGCCGGACGCTATCGGAGGAGATTTCACAGGACATCGAGCCAGGAGAGGGCACGGAGAGTGGCCCGTCTTCGGAGCCTGTCTGAGTGGTCCCGCCCATTCACACGCCTTTCTACGCCTGAGCACTACGATCCCTCCGTTGTTGTTGCGCACGGTACGTTGCTGCTTCTTCTAATTGACCCCGTTTGGTGACCGCTGCTTGCGGTCCTGCATCCCGGGGTAACGATGACGGTCCATTCCTTCCAGGCAGAAGTTATCTCGCGCGGCGCTCGCATGCTGCGCACGGCGCTCGGACCCGCCATCGCGAATTGGCTCGAGGACCCGTCGGTCGTCGAGGTGATGCTCAATCCCGATGGTCGACTCTGGATCGATCGGCTGTCGACCGGCCTGGTGGAGACGCAGGAGAGACTGGCAGCGGCCGAGGGCGAGCGCATCGTGCGGCTGGTAGCTCACCATGTCGGCGCCGAAGTCCATCCGACCAGCCCGAGGGTATCGGCCGAGCTGCCCGAGACGGGAGAACGGTTCGAGGGACTGCTGCCGCCGGTCGTTGCGGCGCCCACTTTCGCGATCCGCAAGCCCGCGGTCGCCGTCTTCACCCTCGACGACTACGCCGCGGCAGGCATCATGACGATGGGCGAGGCTGACGCGCTTCGACAAGCCGTCACCGATCGCCGCAACATCCTGGTGGCAGGTGGCACCTCGACCGGCAAGACGACGCTCGTCAATGCGCTCCTGGCCGAGGTGGCCAAGACCGACGACCGCGTGGTCCTGATCGAGGACACCCGCGAACTGCAATGCCGTGCCGCCAACCTCGTGGCCTTGCGTACGAAGGATGGCGTGGCGTCGTTGTCCGAGCTGGTCCGCTCGTCGCTGCGGCTGCGGCCCGACCGCATACCGATCGGCGAGGTGCGGGGCGCTGAGGCGCTCGACCTCCTGAAGGCGTGGGGCACCGGCCATCCCGGCGGCATCGGTACTATTCACGCCGGATCGGCGATCGGCGCGTTGCGACGCCTCGAGCAGCTCATCCAGGAAGCGGTCGTCACGGTGCCGCGCGCCCTGATCGCCGAGACCATCGACCTCATCGCCGTGCTGTCGGGCCGCGGCGACGCACGCCGGCTGACAGAACTCGCCCGCGTCGACGGTCTCGACGCCACCTCGGACTACGCACTCTCAGCTGCAGGAGAATCTCAATGACGCGCCTCGCGATACGACACGCTGTTACGGCGGCCGCAAGCTTGACTACGGCCCTGCTCGTCCTCTCGTCGACCGCTCATGCGGCGGGCTCCAGCATGCCCTGGGAGCAGCCGCTTCAGCAGGTCCTGCAATCCGTCGAGGGTCCGGTGGCCAAGATCGTCGCGGTGATCATCATCATCGTCACCGGCCTCACCCTGGCGTTCGGCGACAGCTCCGGTGGCTTCCGGCGCCTGATCCAGATCGTATTCGGAATCTCGATCGCCTTTGCCGCTTCAAGCTTCTTCCTCTCGTTCTTCTCGTTCGGCGGCGGGGTCCTCGTCTGATGACCGAACCCGTTCCCGGCTTCGTGGTGCCGCTCCACCGCGCCTTGACCGAGCCGATCCTGCTGGGCGGGGCGCCGCGCTCGATCGCGATCCTCAACGGCACGCTAGCGGCGGCCATCAGCCTGGGGCTGCGCCTGTGGGTCGCGGGCCTGCTGATCTGGCTGCTCGGCCATGGCCTGGCCGTTTGGGCCGCCAAGCGCGATCCGCTCTTTGTCGAGGTGGTGCGCCGCCACCTGCGCATCCCAGGCCGGCTCGGCGTCTGAGGGGGCTGTCATGATGAATCTCGCCGAATACCGGAACTCCGCCACGTGCCTCGCCGATTTCCTCCCATGGGCGGCGCTCGTCGCTCCCGGCGTCGTCCTGAACAAGGACGGCTCGTTCCAGCGGACCGCGCGTTTCCGTGGCCCCGATCTCGATTCCGCGGTGCCGGCGGAACTCGTCGGCGTCGCGGGGCGATTGAACAACGTCCTGCGTCGTCTTGGATCGGGCTGGGCGCTCTTCGTCGAGGCTCAGCGGTTGCCTGCCAGCATCTACCCGGAGAGCAGGCTACCGGACGCGGCTTCGGCGCTGGTCGATGCCGAGCGCAAGGCCGCGTTCGAAGAGCAGGGCACGCACTACGAGTCGGCCTATTACCTGACCTTTCTCTATCTGCCGCCGGCCTGGGAGTCTGGCGGCGTCGAGCGCTTTCTCTATGAAGGCCGCAACCGCTCCGCAGGAGCGGACGCTCGTGAGATCCTGGCCGGGTTCACCGATCGCACCGACAGGGTGCTGCAGCTCCTCGAAGGTTTCATGCCCGAGTGCCACTGGCTCGACGATGCTGAGACGCTGACCTATTTGCATTCCTGCATCTCCACCCGGCGCCAGCGCGTGCGCGTGCCGGAGGTACCCATGTATCTGGACGGGCTGCTGGCCGATCAACCCTTGACGGGTGGCCTGGAGCCGAAGCTCGGCGACTGCCACCTGCGGGTGCTCACGATCGTCGGCTTCCCGGGAACCACCACGCCCGGACTGCTCGACGAACTCAATCGCCTGGCCTTCGCCTACCGCTGGTCGACGCGGGCGATCCTGCTCGACAAGACCGACGCTACCCGGCTTCTGACGCGCATCCGCCGTCAGTGGTTCGCCAAGAGGAAGTCCATCGCGGCCATCCTCAAGGAGGTGATGACCAACGAGGCGTCGACGCTCGTCGACACCGATGCGCACAACAAGGCGATCGACGCCGATGTGGCGTTGCAGGAACTCGGTTCGGACGCGGTCGGCGCGGCCTACTGCACGGTGACCGTCACGGTATGGGACGAGGATCCGCGAGTCGCCGACGAGCGGCTTCGTCTGGTCGAGAAGGCGATCCAGGGCCGCGACTTCACCTGCATGGTGGAGAAGATCAATGCCGTCGATGCATGGCTGGGCTCCCTTCCCGGGCATGCCTACGCCAACGTGCGCCAGCCGCCAGTCTCGACGCTCAATCTCGCGCACATGATCCCGCTGTCGGCGGTCTGGGCGGGGCCGCCGACCGACGAGCATTTCGGTGCGCCGCCGCTATTCTTCGGCAGGACCGAGGGGGCGACGCCGTTCCGCTTCTCCCTGCATGTCGGAGATGTCGGCCATACGCTCGTCGTCGGCCCGACGGGCTCCGGCAAGTCCGTGCTGCTCGCTCTAATGGCTTTGCAGTTCCGGCGCTACGACAAGGCGCAGATGTTCGCCTTCGACTTCGGCGGTTCCATCCGCGCCGCTGCGCTCGCCATGGGTGGGGATTGGCACGACCTCGGAAGCGCGCTCGGCGAAGAGGAGAGGGAGCCCGTCGCCCTCCAGCCCCTGGCCGGCATCGACGATGTTGCGGAGCGGGGCTGGGCCACTGACTGGATTGCAGCTCTCCTGGCCCGCGAGAAGATCGTCCTCACACCCGAGGTGAAGGACCATGTGTGGTCCGCGCTTGGATCGCTGGCCTCCGCACCGCTGGAAGAGCGCACCCTGACGGGCCTGTCGGTCCTGTTGCAGTCGGCCGCCCTCAAGCGGGCCCTCCAGCCTTATTGCCTGGGAGGGGCTTATGGCCGTCTGCTGGACGCGGAGGCCGAACGGCTCGGCAGCACGTCGGTGCAAGTCTTCGAGACTGAGGGGCTGATCGGCACCGGCGCCGCGGCTGCCGTGCTCGCCTATCTCTTCCATCGGATCGAGGCCCGTCTCGACGGCAGCCCGACCCTGCTGATCGTCGACGAAGGCTGGCTCGCCTTGGACGATGAGAGCTTCGCCGGCCAGCTGCGCGAGTGGTTGAAGACCTTGCGCAAGAAGAACGCCTCCGTCGTCTTCGCGACTCAGTCGCTCTCGGACATCGACGGCTCTGCCATCGCGCCGGCCATCATCGAGAGCTGTCCGACTCGTCTCTTCCTGCCGAACGAGCGGGCGATCGAGCCGCAGATCACCGAGATCTATCGCCGCTTCGGTCTCAATGACCGTCAGATCGAGATTCTCGCCCGGGCGACGCCCAAGCGTGACTACTACTGCCAGTCGCGCCGCGGCAATCGCCTGTTCGAGCTCGGCCTGGGCGAAGTCACGCTTGCACTGACGGCGGCCTCGTCGAAGGCCGACCAGGCCCTCATCGAACGGGTTCTCGCCGAACATGGCCGTGAGGCTTTCCTGGCCGGTTGGCTTCAGGCGCGCGGCGTGACGTGGGCTGCCGATCTCATCCCCGACCTCAGCACAGGAGAATCGCCATGAACTCGATCCATCGTTACGGCGTCACGCTCGCGGCGATCCTCGCCCTCTCCGGCGCTGCGTTGCCGGCTTCCGCTCAGATGACCGTGTTCGATCCCAGCAACTACTCCCAGAACCTGCTGACGGCCGCGCGTACCTTGCAGCAGGTCAACAACCAGATCCTGTCGCTCCAGAATGAAGCGCAGATGTTGATCAACCAGGCGCGCCATCTCACGAGCCTGCCATACTCCTCCCTGCAGCAGCTTCAGCAATCGATCGGACGGACCCGGCAACTCCTGGGTCAGGCGCAGAACATCGCCTACGACGTCCAGCAGATCGATCGCGCGTTCTCGACGACCTATGCGCCAGCGTCGGCGAACCAGTCGGCCCAAACGTTGATCGCCAATGCCCGCACACGTTGGGAGAACTCCGTGGCGGGCCTGCAGGATGCGCTGCGCATCCAGGCGACGGTGGTCGGCAATCTGGACACCAACCGCTCCGAGATGTCAGCTCTCATGGAGGCGAGCCAGGGGGCGGCAGGGGCGCTGGAGGCGGCGCAGGCCGGGAACCAGCTCGTCGCTCTACAGGCGCAGCAGCTCGCCGACCTCACGGCGACGGTCGCTGCGCAGGGGCGGGCGCAGAGCCTCGAAGCGGCCGCCCGCGTGGCCGCCCAGGACCAGGCGAGGGAACAGCTTCGCCGCTTCCTCGCGCCCAACACCGGCTATCAGCCGTCCACCGTCCGCATGTTCCACGAATGAGCCCGCCGCCGCGTGGGCAAGAGGTACGGAGTGAAAGCCGATGGGCGGCACAGGCGTTATCGACCGGTTCCTCGTAGTCTTTACCAGCTACATCGACAGCGGCTTCGGGTTGCTGGGCAGCGAAGTCGGCTTCCTGGCCGCCACCCTGGCCGCGATCGACCTGACGCTGTCCGCGCTGTTCTGGGCGTGGGGCCGGGACGAGGATGTCATCGCCCGGCTCGTCAAGAAGACCCTGTTCATCGGCGTCTTCGCCTATCTCATCGGTAACTGGAACAGCCTCGCCCGTATCGTGTTCGAGAGCTTTGCAGGCCTTGGCCTGAAGGCCTCCGGCACCGGCCTGTCGGCAGCGGACTTTCTGCGGCCCGGGCGGGTCGCCCAGGTCGGTCTCGATGCCGGACGGCCGCTCCTGGAGTCGATTTCGGGACTGATGGGCTACATCAGCTTCTTCGAGAACTTCATCCAGATCGTGGTGCTGCTATTTGCCTGGATCGTGGTGCTGCTCGCCTTCTTCATTCTCGCCGTTCAGCTCTTCATCACCCTGATCGAGTTCAAGCTGACGACGCTCGCCGGCTTCGTGTTGATCCCCTTCGGACTCTTCAGCAAGACGGCCTTTCTGGCCGAGCGGGTGCTGGGCAATGTCGTGTCCTCCGGCGTGAAGGTGCTCGTACTGGCGGTCATCGTCGGCATCGGCTCGACGCTCTTCTCTCAGTTCACCTCGGGCACCGGTGCCCAGCCCTCCATCGAGGATGCCATGGCGCTGGTGCTGGCCTCCCTGGCCCTGCTGGGCCTCGGCATCTTCGGGCCCGGCATTGCCAACGGCATCGTCTCAGGCGGACCCCAGCTGGGGGCCGGCGCGGCGATCGGAACCGGGCTCGCCGCCGGTGGGCTTGCCGCCGCAGGCGGAGCCCTCGCGACCGGCGGTGCGAGCGCGCTGGCCGGCGCCGCCGGCGCGGCCGCCCGGGGCTCTGCCGCCCTGGCAGGTGGCGCCGCGACTGCCTATCGCGCCGGTGGTCTGTCCGGCGTGACCATGGCTGGCGCATCCGCCGCGTCGAGCCCGCTCCGCCGGGCGTCAGAAAGCGTTTCGAGCAGCTTCGAAGCCGGCGGGCGCGCCGCTGCCGGCGGTGCCGAGACCGGCGCCGCGGCTGCATCGGCGGACACACCGCCCGCCTGGGCACGGCGCATGAGGCGGAGTCAGGCCGCAAGCCACGGAGCGTCCGCCGCCACGCACGCCATCCGTTCCGGCGATCACGGTGGTGGCGGCTCCTCCATCGATCTTTCTGAAGGGAACCCCTGATGTTCAAGCGTTTCTCCGTCCGGTACGGCCACACACCCGTGCCGGAGACGCCCTACCAGAAGGCCGCGCAGGTCTGGGACGACCGAATCGGCTCGGCGCGCGTGCAGGCCCGGAACTGGCGCCTGATGGCGTTCGGTTGCCTGGTCCTGGCCGCCGGTCTTGCCGGTGGGCTCGTCTGGCAAGCGGCGAGGGGCACGATCACGCCCTGGGTTGTCCAGGTCGACAGGCTGGGCCAGGCGCAGGCGGTCGCCCCGGCCGATGCCTCCTATCGGCCGACCGATCCGCAGATCGCCTTTCACCTCGCGCGCTTCATCGAGGATGTGCGCGGGCTGCCGTCCGACGCGGTCGTGCTGCGCCAGGGGTGGCTACGGGCCTACGAGTTCACGACCGATCGCGGCGCCGCAGCCTTGAACGACCATGCCCGCCGTGCCGATCCTTTCGCCAGGCTCGGCAAGATGCAGGTCTCCGTCGAGGTCTCGAGCGTCATCAGGGCATCGCCGGACAGTTTCCGGGTGGCATGGTCCGAGCGTCGCTATGAAAGCGGCCAGCTCGCCGCTACCGAGCGCTGGACCGCCATCCTGACCATCGTGATCGAGACGCCGCGCGACGCCGATCGCCTGCGCAAGAACCCCCTCGGGGTCTTCGTCAACGCCATCAACTGGTCGAAGGAGCTCGCACAATGAGGTACCGCACTATACGGCCAGTCCTCTTCGTTTCCCTGCTGGCGATCACCGGATGCGCGTCCACCAAGCCGCCGCAGATCAGCTACGACGAGAGCGTGCCCCCGCTTCCGGCGTCCTCGGTGCCTGCCGAGGATCCGCCTCCGCGGCCTCTGCATGTTCCGCCGGCCTGGACGCCGGCGCGGGGAGGATCCGGCGATGCGAGGGATCCGGTGGCGCGCGTCGAGGCCGCCAATGGCGCCGCGCGGGTGGAGCCGCGCCGCGAGGGCTACTTCAACGCCGTGCAGGTGTTTCCCTACAGCCCGGGCGCCCTCTACCAGGTCTACGTTGCCCCGGGACAGGTCACCGACATTGCTCTGGAGCCTGGCGAGCAACTCACCGGCTCAGGCCCGGTGGCGGCCGGCGACACGGTACGCTGGATCATCGGCGACACGGAGAGCGGTAACGGCGATACGCGTCGGGTCCATATCCTGGTCAAGCCAACCCGGCCGGCCATCGAGACCAACCTCGTGGTCAACACCGACCGCCGTACATACCTCATTGAGCTGCGAGCCCACGAGCGACCCTATATGCCCTCGGTCGCGTGGTTCTACCCGGAGAGCCGAGGCAAGAGCCTTCGCACTCTGCCCCCGGTGCCGGTTCTCCCCGAGATTGCCCAGCGCCGTTACCGCTATTCGATCGAGGGCGACAAGCCGCCCTGGCGTCCGGTCAACGTCTACGACGATGGGCGCAAGGTCTATGTCGAGTTCTCGCCCGGCATCGTGCAGGGCGAGATGCCGCCTCTCTTCGTCGTCGGCGCGGATGGCAAGCCAGAGCTCGTCAACTCCCGTGCATACGGCAACGTCCTGATCGTCGACCGGCTGTTTGCCGCTGCCGAATTGCGGCTGGGCGGCGAGAGCCAGCAGATCGTCCGGATCGTTCGCACGGACGGAAGGCCGCAACGATGACCGATCAATCTCAGTCGGATTCCACACAATCGACGACCGCTCAGCCCTTCCGGCTGCGATCGGAGGGGCCTCGCGTCACCCGTCTGTCGCGCACTGTGCTGATCGGTGGAACGGCGCTGGGCCTGATCCTGCTCTGCGGCGCCGTGCTGTGGGCATTACAGGGCGACCGGCTGCGTGGCGTCACGCCGCAAGACCTCTACACGACCGACCGGCCGCGCCTGGCCGATGGTCTGGCGGCGCTGCCGCGGGATTACACCGGGGTTCCCCGAGATGTCCCGCCGCTCGGGCCGCCGTTGCCGGGCGACCTCGGCCGGCCGATCGTGGCAGCCCAGAGTCAGGCCGCGCCATTGGCGCCCGACGCCGACCAGCAGCGTCGGGCCCAGGAGACGGAAGCGGCGCGCGTCAGCCGCCTGTTCGCTCCCGGCAATCGCCAGACACCGTCTGGTGCCGGAAGTATTCCCCCGTCTCAGCCATCAATGTCGGCAGCGGCGTCGGCCGATGAAGTCTCGATCCAGAATGGACAGGACCGCAAGCTCGCCTTCATGAATGCGCCTGTCGATCGGAGTACAATCAGTTCCGATCGTCTCGCGCGGCCCGTATCGCCGTTTGTGCTGCAGGCTGGCGCTGTCATCCCTGCAGCTCTCATCACCGGCCTACGATCCGATCTTCCGGGGCAGCTTACTGCCCAGGTGACAGAGAACGTCTATGACACGCCGACTGGCGGTGCGTTGCTGATTCCTCAGGGGGCACGGCTGATTGGCGTCTACGACAGCCAGGTTAGCTTCGGGCAGTCACGTCTTCTTCTGGTCTGGACGCGGCTGCTTCTGCCGAACGGCTATTCGATCGTGCTCGAACGACAACCCGGGGCGGATGCCAGCGGTCAGGCCGGTTTGGAAGACGGTGTCGATCATCATTGGGGCTCGCTGTTCAAGGCCGCACTTCTCTCGACCATCCTCGCGGTCGGCACCGAACTCGGGTCGGACCAGAACGATAGCGATATCGTCCGTGCCCTGCGCCGTGGTGCGGGCGACACGCTGAATCAGGCTGGACAGCAAGTGGTGCGGCGCAACCTTAACATCCAGCCCACTCTGACCATCCGGCCGGGCCATCCGGTGCGGGTCATCGTGACGCGCGATCTCGTGCTGCAGCCTTACCGAGGATAGGAGAAACCCGATGTCCAAGCTCAAACTTGGTGCCATCTTGGACGAGAAGCCGGTGAAGCTTACGGTGGAGTTGCCGGCGGCGATCCACCGCGATCTCACTGTCTACGCGGAGGCGCTTGGTCGCGAAACAGATCAAACGATTGATCCGGCAAAGCTCGTCGGGCCGATGTTGGCCCGGTTCATGTCGGCTGATCGAGCCTTTGCCAAAGCGCGGCGTTCGGCAAAAGTTTCGGCGCAGAAAGTGGACGCTAGGTGAGGGTGGTTGGATGGTGTGCTTGTCGGAGCGTGTCCAGGAACCGGGCGAGCGCAGGGTTTCGGTTCTGCTCCTCCCAGCACGCCGTGAACGTGATGTGGCTCGGACCCGATGCGTCGCGAATTTCGCGAAAGCGGACGCCGGTATAGGCAAGACTGGTCCATGACTCGAAATGAACGCTGACATGAAGTCCTGCTTCCACCATCCCGAGAACCTTCTCATTGCTGGCGTCCCAGGTCTCGATCCTGGGGGTATCACCCGGCGCTGCGAGTTTCCTGAGGATCAGGTTGCGAAGATCAAGACCCGGATCCCATTGGCTTAGAAGAAATGTCTCGTCTTTGAGATCACTCCAATCGATGACCTCGCTGTTGGAGAGCGGGTGCCGCGAAGACAGGGCCGCAACAATGCGCTCTGACCACAAAGACATCGAAGGTCCGCTATGTTGCCGTGCCTCGCCGACAATGATGGCGATGTCCACATCTCCCGATCCGAGTGCCGTTATGAGCTGAGCCGGAGATCGTTCGGTAACCTGCATGGCGACTTCGGGAAATAGCTTGATGTGATCGGCTATGATGGTACGAACCTTGTTGGTCGATGCGGCCGTCCCGAAGCCTACTTTGAGCACACCGGCTTCCCCACGATCGGCCAACTGCGAAGCCTTGATCATGTCGTCTATTTCTTCGAACAGACGGCGTGCCGCATGGGCCATGCTCGCGCCAGCCGGGGTAAGGCGCACTCCTCCACTGGAGCGCTCGAATAGCGAAACGCCGACTTGATCTTCAAGGTGGCGAACGCGACGGCTCAATGCCGATTGTTTGAGGTTGAGAGCCGCCGCAGCTTGTCGGAAGCTCCCGTGCTCGGCGGCAGCGATAACGCTGCGGAGCGAACCAAGATCGAGATTCATAATCCGACCATGTGTGTAGTTGCAGGATTTGAGTAGGAGGCTGCCAGTGCGTATCGCTAGCTCCTCTTACTCGGTGAATCCTGTCTCGGTGATTTCCATCAGCACACATTTTTGCAATCTCGGCAGATTCGCCGCTGGCATGCGTCCGCAGCGTTCGGCAACTACGGACATGAGCACGGTCATCTTCTGCGTGCACGTGGCTGTTCACTTTTGGAGCCATCGTTTGATTGCAACTCCACTTACCTTGCTCGGACGGCAGAATTAATCGCGTCAGTCATCGGCGGGTCCGCAGGCTTCGGCACGCTATCGGGAGTGGTCCTGGCGGGACCTCTACCCCGCACGACAGCGGCGCCGATGAGCGAAGGAGCAACACGGCACAGCGCGACCGGTGAGGGCGCGAATCACCTCGGGTGACGTCGGCTACACGGAATCGGCAATGGCGAATATGCGCCTGATTGGAGGCTCGATGCGCTAGAAACGACAGGTTGATCCTCGCCGAGATCGCAGCATGGAGGCGAGGTACACTTAGGTGCTCCACCAAAGTCAGGCCGTCGAATGCCCGTCGGCTTGGGAAAGGAAAGCGATCCGCAATTTCTCGTGCCTGCCGTCGAGCGCCGCGTCTTTCCATCGCCAATCGATTCCATCCCGAAAACTCGGGGCCTCGATTAGCAAACGCTCTGAGACGACCAAAGATGCATCAAGAGAGCGGCAGAGGCGTTCGAGTCGCTCGGCCACATTGACGGCATCGCCAAACACGGTGAACTCCGCGTGAGTTCCGCTTTCGAGTACGCCGCCGATGACGGACCCGACATGTAGCCCAATTCCTGCCTTGAGGGCGGCACTCCCTTTGCTTAGACGCGCCTTCCTCCACTGCTCAAGTGAGCTGCTCAAGGCCAAACCGCACTTCACTGCTCTCGTTGAATCGTCCAGCGATGTTTTCGGATGACCAAACACCGCCATCACGCCGTCCCCGATAAATTTGTCAACGGTGCCGCCATACTCGAACACGGCCTCCGTCACAACTTGCCGATACTCTGACAGAAGCGCGGCCATCGCTTCGGGCTCGGAGGCTTCAGTCAACCGAGTGAAAGAGCGGAGATCGACAAACATTATGGCTGCCCTCCTGCGAGTAAGCGCAAGAGCGGCATCGTTGCTCTGCAACTCGGCGACAAGGCTTGGCGAAAAAAACCTGGCCAACATTCGGCGCCGGCCTTCGCTCCCTAGCGCTTCGGCGAGCGCTACGTTGTGCTCCTTTGTCAGGAGGTAGCAGACGAAGCCCGCGAAAGTGAACGCAGCAGCGAGTGCCCCCTCGACGCCAAACGTTGACCATTCGCTGTGGGCCATCGGGTGTAATTTCGCATGAACGACAAGCGTGATCGCGAGCAGCAATAGCCAGCCTATGAGCACTACGGCAGAAAAGAGGACGACAAGAGCAGGCTTCAGCCGCAATGCCGCGTGAGTCAGCAGCAAGAATCCGACTGCCAGAGTAGGCGCAGTCAGACTGTGGTCGAATTCTTGGCCGGGAGCGAAAAGATGCTCGTGGAACAGCGCCACGACCAGCAGGGCATCCACAACAACGAATGCGGTCGTCGACCATGCTGGGCCGCGGCGTGTCAATGCAAGGATGATCGCGACAATTGTCGCCACACTGTAGCCTGCAATCACCTGACCATGGACGAGCACACTGTCGCCATGTCCACTTGCCAAGAGATTGAGTACCAGGACACCAAGCACGAGTAGCCGCAACCATGCGGAGCGCCTCTCGCGCCGCCACCGACGCTCCGTACCGGAGAGGGCAACTTCGTTCCTGGCGGGGCTGGCCGCGATCATTAGAATCGCAATGCCCTGAGCCTCAGCGCGTTGGCGATGACGCTGAACGAGGACAGTGCCATCGCCGCCGCTGCAATTATCGGTGAGAGAAGAATGCCGAATGTTGGGTAAAGCAATCCTGCCGCGATCGGTACTCCTGCCGCATTGTAGACGAAGGCGAAGAACAGATTTTGGCGGATATTGCGCATCGTCGCTTCGGACAGTCGGCGGGCACGCACGATGCCCATCAGGTCACCCTTGAGCAGGGTCACTCCCGCACTCTCGATGGCCACGTCTGTCCCAGTGCCCATGGCGATACCTACGTCGGCTGCCACCAGTGCCGGCGCATCGTTCACTCCGTCGCCCGCCATGGCAACGACGCGACCTTCGGCTCGCAACCTCTCGACCACTGCACTCTTCTGTTCAGGAAGTACGTCCGCCTCCACCTCGGCAATGCCGAGGCGGCGTGCCACGGCTTCTGCCGTCGTGCGGTTGTCTCCGGTCAGCATGACGATGCGGATCTTCTCGGCCGTTAGTGCTCGCACCGCCTCAAGCGTCGTTGGCTTCACGGGATCGGCAATGGCGAAGATAGCCGCGGCCTTGCCATCGACGGCGAGGAAGATTGCAGTTGCTCCCTCATGCCGAAGGCGTTCCGCTTCAGCCGCCAGGCTGGCGGTGTCGACACCCCCTTCTGCCAGGAATTTCGCATTTCCGAGGGCGATTTTGCGACCACTCACGGTGCCGGTCACGCCCTTGCCGGTGGGCGAGTCGAAGTCACTTACCTCGGACAACCCCAGCTTCCGCTCGTTAGCTTCATTGACAATCGCCAGCGCGAGCGGATGCTCGCTGGCCTTCTCGACACTGGCGGCAAGCGCGAGCACCGCGTTTTCGGTGAAATCTGCCGCGGGCACGATCGCCACGATCTTCGGCTTGCCTTCGGTCAGAGTGCCGGTCTTGTCGACGACCAAAGTGTCGATCCGCTCCATGCGTTCCAGCGCCTCGGCATTCTTGATCAATACGCCGGCCTGCGCGCCGCGTCCGACACCCACCATGATCGACATGGGGGTAGCGAGCCCCAGCGCGCATGGACAGGCGATGATGAGGACGGCGACGGCTGCAACCAGGCCGAACGCGAAGCGCGGTTCGGGCCCGAAGACGGACCATGCGACGAATGCGACGACAGCGACGGCCATAACAACGGGGACGAAGTAGCCGGAGACCTGATCAGCCAGCCTCTGGATCGGTGCGCGGCTACGCTGCGCATCGGCAACCATCTGGACGATGCGGGCCAGCATGGTGTCCCGCCCGACCTTGTCGGCACGCATGACAAGTCCACCGGTCGTGTTGAGCGTACCGGCGATGAGCCGGCCGCCTGTCTCCTTTGTAACGGGCATCGATTCACCGGTGACCATCGACTCATCGATCGCCGATCGGCCGCTTACGACTTCTCCGTCGACAGGAACTTTCTCGCCAGGCCGCACGCGCAAGCGGTCGCCAACGGCGATCAGGTCGAGCGATACGATCTCGTCCGTCCCATCGTCTTTCAGGCGCTGCGCCGTTTTCGGAGCGAGGTCGAGCAGGGCCTTGATCGCGCTCGAGGTTTGAGCGCGCGCCCGCAACTCGAGCACTTGGCCCAGCAAAACGAGAACTGTGATGACCGCTGCGGCCTCGAAGTAGACGGCAACCGAGCCGTCGGCGCCTCGGAAGGCGGCAGGGAACAGCCCAGGGGCGAGGACGGCGAAGACGCTGTAGCCCCATGCCACGCCAGTGCCCATGGCGATCAGCGTGAACATATTGAGATTGCGGGTTACGAGCGACTGCCAGCCGCGCACGAAAAACGGCCAGCCGGCCCACAGCACAACCGGGCTGGCGAGCAGCAGTTGTATCCAGTTCGACGTCTTCTGCCCGAGGAGCATATGCAGCGACGTGAGGTGTCCCCCCATTTCCAGCGCGACCACTGGCAGGCTCAGCGCGAGGCCAATCCACATACGCCGCGACATGTCGATCAGCTCGTGGTTCGGCCCGTCGTCGAGCGAGACCTCCGCAGGCTCCAGTGCCATGCCGCAGATCGGGCAGCTTCCCGGCCCGATCTGCTGGATTTCCGGATGCATGGGGCAGGTGAAGACGGTGCCGGGCGCGACAGGTGCTTGCGGTGCGGCTTTGTCCGGCTTCAAGTACCGGTCCGGTTCGGCCGTAAACTTCTGCAGGCACTTGGGACTGCAGAAGTAGTGCGTATGCCCCTCGTGCTCGGCGGTGTGTTTGGCCGTGGCGATCTTTACCTTCATGCCGCAGACGGTATCTATCGCCGTCTGTGGCTCGCCGGGTTGGTGAGAGGGATGATCGTGATGATGGGCGTGTCCGCCGCTGCAGCAATCGTGTTTCATGCTTGCCAACATATACCGTACGGGGGTATAGTGCAAGGCATGGACAGTAAAATCAAGAAGTCGCAACTCGCCCGCCTCGGCCGTATCGAAGGCCAGGTGCGCGGTATCGCCCGGATGATCGAGGAAGAGCGCTACTGTATCGACGTGCTGAACCAGCTTCGTGCGGTTCGTGCCGCTCTGAACAAGGTCGAGCAGGAGACGCTCGGTGACCATCTTCAACATTGTGTCGCCCATGCGTTCCACGCCGGATCGGAGAAGGACCGTAAGGACAAGATCGAGGAGATACTCGAAGTGCTCGACAGTCGTCGCCACTGACGACGCTCTCGATTCCGTGGATTGACAACTCGTCTGACGCTGATCATCTATATTGTCATGACCGCCGCCCTTTCCTTTCGGAAACTCGCGCAAGCAGTTCTGCTTGCGCTTGTGGCATGGGTGGTCACCGCTGGCGTCGCGTCGGCCCACGGTGGTCATGTCGGCGCAGAATTGCGTCCGCCAGTCGAGGCCGTAGCATCCCTTCCGAAGTCTCAGAACGAAGACCCCGCGGTATCCGCGACCAGTCTCCCGGAAACACCTGAGGCGCTCCGCGATCACGGCGGAAGCTCCTGCCCGAGCGGAACTCCGACGAAGCACGCTGGAAACTGCTGCACGGTCGCCTGCCATGCGGCCATGGCCACGCCTGTCATTGGCATTTTGCCTGGCCCCATTACCGCGTCGCTTCTTCTGTCTCCGCTGAGCGACTTGCTCGAGGGCTGCTGCGGCGACCGTTCCGAACGTCCTCCCAGACTCGTCTGACCGCGTTCGCGCCTTAGGCGCGTGTCCGGTCTCGGGCCTCTCACCGGCTCGGTAATTCCAGACACCTGACCTGCGCGCACGCCAGAAGCTCGCCGCCGCTCGGCGCGATGCTTGTTTCCTCGCGTTCAAGTCAATTTCGTTGGGGTCGTTGCCATGAAACTCCTGGTTCCATCCATGCTCGCGCTTGGAGTGGCTGCCTGTTCCGCGCCGCCTTTGCCCGAGTTGTTGCCTGCCGATGCGTCCAGCCCCGATGCTCCCACTGTCGCCGCGCCGTACCAGCCGGTGATGTCCGGCACCGCACCGTATGTCCCCGTCGGGCTGAAGCCCTGGCGGGAACTCAATGACCGCGTCGCCCCCGGCGCCGCACGGTCCCAATGAACGTCCTCCCGAAATCGATAGCCGTGGTCCTCGTCGGCCTCCTGGCCGCGGGCTGCGCAAAGTTCACGGAGGATGGCGGCATGGCGCCGGTCACGGACAGCGTCCGCAAGGAAACCGGTCGCGACGCCGTCAAGCTTTCCTCTCCGGAAGACATGCGTAGAGCCCGCGAGCGCGTTCAGACACTCCTGGCGGAGCCCCTGACGGAAGATACGGCTGTCCAGGTCGCCTTGCTCAACAATCGCGGGCTGCAGGCGGCTTACAACGACCTAGGCATCTCCGAAGCGGAGTATGTCCAGACGAGCTTGCCGCCCAATCCTGCGCTTACCTTGGGCCGCACGTTTGGAAGTCCCGGTAACTTTGCCGAAATCGGCTTTCAGCTTGTCGGCAACTTGCTGGCCATCGCGACGTTGCCACGGCGTACGGAGATCGCCAAGCGTGAGTTCGAGGAAGCGCGCTATCGCGCGGTCGCGACGACGCTCAGCCTGACCGTAGACGTCCGCCGGGCCTATGTCCGCGCGATCGCCGCGCAACAGAAGCTCGCGCTACTGGAGCAGGCCCGTCAGACCGCCGACGCGTCTGCACAAATGATGAGACAGCTCGGTGAGACCGGTGCCGCCAACAAGCTCGATCAGGCGCGCGTCTCGGCCTTCTACGCCGACCTCAGCGCCCAGGTGGCCCAGGCTCGACTACATGTTGCCGGAACGCGCGAAGCCCTGAACCGCATGCTTGGTCTTTGGGGCTCCGATCTTGCCTACAGGCTTCCGCCGCGACTGCCGGCGTTGCCCGCCGCGCTGGATATGCTCGCAGATGTCGAAGTCGAAGCCATGCGGCGACGAGTAGATCTCATCATCCTGCGCTATGAGATCGTGACTCTGGCGAAGTCGGTCGGCTTCGTGAATGCGACGCGCTACATGTCGTTCCTCGAGCTCGGCCTCGGCTATCGGAACGAGGCCGAGAGCAACGAAGCGGGCGAACGATCCACCAAGAATCGCTACGGCCTCGACCTCGGCATCGTCATCCCCATCTTCGACAGGGGCGAAGCGCGGGTTACTGCGGCTCGGGAGACCTACATGCGGGCGATCAATCGTCTGATCGAGCGCTCCGTCAACGCACGCTCCGAAGCGCGTGTAGCTTACACAACCTACAGGGCGACGCACGACATCGCCCGCTACTACCAGAACCGCATCCTACCGTTGCGTCGGCAGATCTCGGCGGAGGTGTTGCTCCGCTACAACGGCATGCTGGTCGATGTGTTCGAGCTCCTCATCGAGGAGCGGGAACGCATCACCGCCAACGTGGCATCGCTCGATGCGCTGCGTGACTACCATCTCGCAGTCGCCGACCTGCAGGCAGCTCTCATCGTCGGCGGCCTCGTGCCACCGTCCGGCGTGATCAACACGACGCCTCCACCCGAAACCATTCCTCTTGGACTCTAGAAAGGAGAAAGACATGAGCCTCTCCAGACGCGATCTCGTCGGGGCCTCGGGCCTCGCCCTGATTGGCGCTGCCGCCGTCAGCGGCCGCGTCCAGGCGCAATCGATCCCGGAAGCGCCGACGACCACAACCAACACCATGCAGCCGCCCCTTCATCCCACGAGCGGGCCCGACTACCAGCCTGTCGTTACCCTGAATGGCTGGACCCTGCCATGGCGGCAAAACGGGGACTGGAAGGAGTTCCATCTCGTCGCCGAACCGGTCGAGCGCGAAATGGCGCCGGGCATGATCGCCCGTCTGTGGGGCTATAACGGCCAGAGCCCCGGTCCGACCATCGAGGCCGTCGAAGGCGACAAGGTCCGCATCTTCGTGACCAACAAGCTGCCCGAGCATACGACTATCCATTGGCATGGTCAGCTCCTGCCCTGCGGCATGGACGGTGTCGGCGGTCTCAATCAGCCGCACATCAAACCCGGACAGACCTTCGTCTACGAGTATCAACTCATGAAGAGCGGTACCTTCATGTATCACCCGCACGCCGACGAAATGGTGCAGATGGCGATGGGCATGATGGGCTTCTTCGTCGTCCATCCGCGCGACCCCAAGCTGCACCGGGTCGACCGCGACTTCGTGTTCCTGCTGAATGCCTACGACATCGACCCCGGCAACTACGTGCCGAAGGTCGCGGAGATGACCGCCTTCAACATGTGGTCGTGGAACAGCCGCGTTTTCCCCGGCATCGATCCGCTGGTGATCGCCAAGGGCGACCGCGTGCGGGTGCGGGTCGGCAACCTCACCATGACCAACCATCCAATCCACATGCACGGTTACGATTTCGAGGTGACCTGTACCGATGGCGGCTGGGTGCGGCCGGAGGCACGCTGGCCCGAGGTCACGATCGACATTCCCGTGGGCGCCATGCGGGCCTACGAGTTCGACGCGATCTACCCTGGCGACTGGGCCATCCATTGCCACAAATCGCATCACACCATGAACGCCATGGGTCACGATCTTCGCACCTTTATCGGCGTCGATAAGAGGCAGTTCGCCCGGCAGATGAAACGGCTGGTCCCGGACTACATGCCTATGGGCAGTGCCGGCATGGCGGACATGGGCGAGATGGAGATGCAGCTACCGGACAACACGCTGCCCATGATGACCGGTTTCGCGCAGTTCGGTGCCGTCGAGATGGGTGGCATGTTATCGGTCGTCAAGGTCCGCGAGGGGCTGGCCTCCGGGGACTACAAGGATCCCGGCTGGTACCAGAATCCCCCCGGGACCGTTGCGTATGAATGGAAGGGGCCCGCACCCGCCACGACGCGTGCGGCGAAGCCTGTTCCTGCTGCAAAGCCTGGCACCACTCTGCAGGTCGTCAAGCCGACGTCACATGGTTCTCACAAGTAGGCTCAATTGAAGGAGGTATCGATGAAACTCAGGCGTATCACTACAGTGTCAATCGCAGCCAGCCTGATCTCTGTCGCGGCACTGGCGGCTCCGGGCCACAAACCCGGCGAAGGACACAGCCACGCGGACGACACCGACTACGGCAAGCCGGGCGATCCGAAGAAGCCTGCGCGCATCGTCCAGATCGTGTTTCGCGAGGACGACGGGAAGATGCTGTTCCTGCCGGACAAGCTGAAGTTCAAGAAGGGCGAGCAGGTGCGCTTCCAGCTTCGCAACAATGGGGCGATCGATCACGAGTTCGTCGTCGGCACGGTCGAGGAGAACCTCAAGCACATGAAGGACATGGAGAAGAACCCCGACATGGAGCACGACGATCCCAATGCCAAGCGCCTGAAGCCGAAGGCAACCGGCGAAATCCTCTGGCAGTTCACCAAGGCGGGTACGTTCGACTTCTCCTGCCTCATTCCCGGACACCGCCAAGCCGGCATGTTCGGCACCATCGTCGTCGAGTGATTTGTCCAACCCAAAGGAGGATCCGATGTTGAAGAAGGCTATTCTCGGGGCATTCGCCCTGTGCCTGGTTTCGATAGCCGCGCTGGCGGATGGCAACATGGTCAAGGCGGAAGTCGTTAAGGTCGACAAGCCGGCTGGGAAAATGACTCTGAAGCATGGTCCCATCAAGAATCTCGACATGGACTCCATGACCATGGTGTTCCGCGTCGCCGATCCCTCGATGCTCGACAAGGTGAAGGCCGGTGACAAGATCGAGTTCGAGGCCGATCGCGTCAACGGTGCGATCACAGTAACCAAGATCGGCAAGGGACACTAACGCGACGACGAGGACAAGTCATGAAGCGAGTACTGCTCTATTTGTGCCTCGCAGTGACAGCCTTTTTGCGGGTGGAATCGTCGGCGCTCGCCGACGATTCCGAACTGCAGGCCACGCTGGCCAAGCTCAACTGCATTCCGGCAAAGATTGTCGTGACTGAAGTGTCGGGCGCCATCACGGTCTACACGGTGACCTGCAAAGGGAGCCGTAAAGAGATCGACGTGTTGTGTTCGAGCAACGTCTGTCAGACGCAACCACGGTTGCGTCAGGACGACGATAGGTAGGATCGTGTCCAAGCACGGCAAATTCCGGAACAAATCCGGGGGTGGGCGTATCGCTGGCGTGAAGCCGGCACCCCTGCGACGACAGCGAGCATCGCTCATCATGCTGACTGTCGGGTTGGTGTTGATCGCTGTCGGTGCAGCGTACTATCTCCTCGCGAGCGGCCTGCCTCGCATCGACCCAGCGAACGCGAAGCAGGTCGAGCAGGGGCGACATCTGTATGCTGCCGCATGCGCGACCTGTCATGGCCCCTCGCTGGAAGGGCAACCGAACTGGCAACGTCGCCTTCCGAATGGGCGGCTTCCGGCGCCACCTCACGACGCAACCGGGCACACGTGGCACCATTCGGATGCATTTTTGATGCGGATAACCAAGCTCGGTCCCTCCGCCTACCCCGAGGGATATCGGACGGATATGCCCGCCTTTGGAGCCACTCTGTCTGACAGGGAAATCGCTGCCATCCTGGCGTACATCAAGAGCCAGTGGCCGCCCGATATAAGGGACCGACAGAGCCGTCAGAATGCTGTGAGGTGACCAATCGAAGTTTCGCAACCGAGACTTCGTCGCCGAAGTGTGCTGGGACACAGGCACCGAGAAAACGCGCGGTCGCTAAATGCCGGTAGATTGGTATCTCGATATGCGTTCTCAGCTCTTGAAGATTTTGTTGGAGACGCGCTTCGACAATTGATCCACATCAAGGCCATTCTGGCATGCAACGGATAAGTGTGGCTTGCCTCACGCGAAACCTCGAAAGCGCCGCGCATTCTTTCGTCACGAATTCCCCACGCAATTTTCAACCAGGGTTTTACTATTTGTACCCGAAGTGTTGTGAGTCGGCTGAATGGCTCATCGAGGCCGCCAACACAGGTATGGACGCCGCTGGGGCGAGAACTCACCTGATGTTGCGCGACATGCCAGCAAGACCTCGAGGGCCGTCTTGGCCTTCCTCAACTCGCGTCTGAGCTAAAGGGAGCTTGTTTGTAGCAGATTGTGTGTGAGCTCCCGGAATCGCTATGCTTTCACCATGGAGTGCGCAATGAAGTCCTCAACTCGCTTTGGTCGGAACGGCTCTTGGGAAGCAGGGCGTAAGCATTCAGGTAAGGGCAGTCAGTCAAGCAGCATAAAGTCAACTCTTTCGAAAGGCTCCTCGGAAGGCAATGTCAGTTTCGACGGTTTGAAGACCGAGCTTCTTACTTGTGCGTGCCATCTGGGAAGGGCGTGCAAGGGAGAGGCTGTCGCTCAGCGGCTGGAAGCGGATAGTCGAATTGCGGGACTTACTGCCAGGCAACGCGAGATCTTGGGAATGGTGGTAGCCGGCCATCCCAGCAAGAGAATTGCAGCGTCTCTCGGCATAAGCCAGAGAACCGTCGAAAACCATCGCGCCTCGATCATGAAGAGAACAGGAGCGAGGTCTCTCCCATCGCTAACGCGAATGGCTCTCTTTGCTACAGGGCATGGAAACAACGGGACTAATGACGATAGAATAGTCTAAGACTTGATGGCTGCGCCTCCAACAAAAAGGCATCATCTATTTGTCGAGTCTCAGCCCGAGCACTCTGCCATGCCAAGACGAAACATCTAGGACGTTTTCAATGCATCTTGAACCAACCAACTCCTTTGATGGCGTTGAAGGAGTCGGTCTGGTGACAGAGATAGCATTGCTCGACGCGGGCGCTGCTCTGCCCGGTGATCTTTTGATCCATCATCGCAAAATGCATCATGAAGTGGCTGGGCGGCGCCTGGTGGCACTGGTTGCAGTCCTGTGACTTTGGCGAAGGATGGAGGAAGCCCGCGATCTTCCAGGTCTCGGTCGTGTGGCAGTCGGCGCACTGCTGACCGAACATTGTCAGGTGCTTGTCGCGGAAGCTGTGACAGGACGCGCATTCGAGCACCTCGCTTGTCTTGGCCGGCCCCTGGCCGGTGACCGCTGCCAGAGAACGTCGAAGCGCTTCCATACCGGTGGCGGCTGGTGAGCCGGGGGAGATGCGGGGCCGCACCGCCGTCAAGCTGGCTTCGATCAATACCGCGTGGTCCATCTTGACTGGCCTAACCGCCGCTCCTTGGTGTTCGACGTGGCAACCCTGACATTCCCCGATCGTTGCGTGGAACGCGGTCGACTGCTTGGCGAGTACGAGTGCATCGGCTGCGTGGCATGTGATGCAGGACCCCGCTTCGATCCCTCGGTTTGGAGTGTGGCAGCTCTCACATTGCACTCCGAGGAAGGCGTGCGCAGATGACAGCGGGCCCGGACTGGTGGCGCTGACCCAGATTGGGAGAACTGACGTGCCGGAGCGCGAGATGACAACGGGCACGAGCACTGCGGCCGCGAGGCCGAGAACGCCGAGTGTCAAGTAGATTGCCGCGGTGATCTTCAATCGAGCCACCGTAGTCCGTAGTAGATGCCGTTCCAGATGTGCAGCGCAAGGAGTGTATACATCACGATTGCCGCGCCGACGTGCAGCACCGTCCAACGCGACAAGGTACGCTTCAACACCTTTCGCGCACCGATCGCGTATTCCAAGTCCGCGATGGCGTCCAGCAGGCTGGGCAGCGGTGCGTCCGTCAAAACGGTTGGGGCAGGGGCGCCGGCGAGCGCCCCTGCGACTGCATCATAACGTGTCCGGAGCACCGCCAGCATACTCTGCTGCTCGCTGAGGTCAGTGCCTACCTGCACAAGGTAGTAGCGGCCGACGAAGCCGCTGAACACTACGACCAGCATAGCCGAGACGAGGCCGATCCCGAGAGGACTGTAGAATTTGTGGCCGCTATGGACGAGTCCGAGCAGCGCGCCGATGACGCCGGCATAGACGTGGAACGAGAGGATGGCGCCCAGGGAAGCGTACTTCGTCACTCGTGCCTTCACCCAAGCGCTGCGCTTGACCGCCGAGTAGGTCAGCAGAAGGACCAGCAGCACGGCCCCGGCGATGCCGATCAGGCTACCGGCTAGGCTGCCGGGAAAGCGCGGCGCCACGTGGAACAGGAATCCTGGGACGGCGAGCACGAGGGCGCTTACGAGTGCCCCAACCGCGAGCTTCTCGGTCTCCTTCACCTCAGGCGTCCACGACCAGGTTGCCTGCGGACTTCGCTTGGCAAGCCAGGATGATACCGCGCGCCTTGTCTTCGGGACGAAGCCCTTCCTCCACCTCCATCGTCACGGAGCCGTTGAGCAACGGTACGACGCAAATCCCGCAGATACCGACCCGGCAGGAGAAGTCGATTGCCACACCGATCGCTTCTGCGGCCTCAAGCACGGGCTGATCCGGGGCGAGCGGCCCGGTTTTGCTGGACTTGCGGAATTGAACCTCGGCTTGCGCAGAAGGAGCGGCGGCTGCGGCGGCAAGCGGAGTGGCGGGTGTTGCGGCGTCCGCAAGGGCTATCGGGGCTGACGGTGGCGCCGCTGCCACATCCGGAGAAGGCGCCAGAGTTGCGTCGGAGGGAGCGCTCGTGACGGCCGGAGCTGAAGGTGCGGGTGCCGGCGCCGCTGCGGCGTGTGCTGCAGGCACGGCGCCTATGGCCGCGCCGAACGACTCTGTCTTGGTCTTGGCCTTCGGTACTCCGAGATCGGCGAGCGCCGACTTGACGGCCTCCATCATTGCCGGAGGTCCGCAGACATGGACCCGCCTGCGGGCGATCTCAGGCACGGTGTGTGCGATGAACTCCTTAGAAATGCGCCCCACCGCTCCTGTCCAAGGGGTTTCGTCGGCACGATCCACAGTTATGGCGACATGCAGGTTTGCATGCCGCTTCCGCAGGTACTCGAGCTCCTCGCGGAAGATGACGTTCTGCGGAGTACTTGCCCCGTAAAGGAAGAAGATATCCCCGGGAAAGGCGCGGTCGGTGAGATAGCGTGTGATGCCCATCATGGGAGTGATCCCCACGCCACCGCTGATCAGGACGATACTGTCGGCTTCCGTGCCGGTGAAGGTAAACACGCCGGCGGGGCCAGACACCTCCAGGTGATCTCCGATCGCCACGTTGTCATGCAGATAGCGGGATTCCGCTCCCTGATCTTCCCGTTTTACGGTGAGTTCGACGTAGTCGCGCTGTGTTGGCGAAGAGGCGATCGTATAGGAACGCCGGATGCGCTTGCCATCGACCTCTGCGGAGAAAGTCAGGAACTGGCCGGGCACGAAGGTGAAGGGGATGGGTCCGCCCCCCAGTTCTCTGAGCCGGAACGTCTTGACGTTCGGAGTTTCGTAGAAGGTGTCGGCGACGCGCAGTGCACCCGACCAGGGCTTTGACAACTTAGCGGGAGGAGTGGTGTCGGCCGCCCCGGGTTTCTGAGCGGATTCAACTGGGACCGCAGGAGCTGAAGGAGGGACCGGCTGGGGTGCCGCGCCAGAAGCCGCGGCAGCCGGCGGAGCGGTTACGGGTTTGGGACTACTCGCAGCCGCAGCGGCCGGCGGAGCGGGTGCGGGTTTTGGCACGCCTGCAGGCGTGGGAGCCGGTGCCGCGCCAGGAGCCGTCGCACCAGCCGGAGCTGGGTTACCCGCAGGCGCAGGTGCGGGCGTCGCGCCGGGCGTGAGCCGCTGAACGAGACCGTCGATCCTGCGCAATCGTGCGTAGTGGATCAGGAGTGCCCCGAGCATGAACGCCACCAGGAATACCATTGTCGTCAGGTGATACCAGGACAGGCCCCAGGGGCCTTCGTTCATCGACATCCCGACTGTGGCCGGCACGCTCATCTGCCCCTTGAACCAAGTGAGCGCGATCTGACGCGGCGTTTGACCCTCGTTGATGGCCAGTAGTGCGGCGGCGCCGCTTTCAGCTTGAAGGACTCCCAGCCGCACGCCTGATATGGCTCGCTGCATGGCGGTTGGGTCGTTGGCCGACAGCGCATGATGCAGCTGCGTCTGGCCAGTGGTGATCGCTTCCGACCCAGACCCGAGACGCTTGCCCGCTTCGGCCTCGATAATTCGGCGCGCCTCCGGCGTGAGCGATGGCATGTCCATCAAGGTCGCGTAGAATGGCTTTGTCCCGCTACCCCCCATGCAGCCCATTGCGCCGCAGCCGCCGCCAGACTGGGCGCTCGCAGTTGGAGGCAGCATTGGTGGCGGAGGCGCGCCCATGATGCCGCTCATTCCTATGCCGCCGCGCGGATCGGTCGGAGCGGGAGCCGGTGCTGGAGAAGAAGCGGTCGGAGCGCCGCCTCCGGGGTGATGAGCCCCGTGATCTACCGGATCGGTCTGGGCAGCAGCGGTCAAAGAAACGCCGAACAGCCCCGCGATCAGCGCGGCGAGAAGCGTATCGCGTGGGCGCATCGAGGAGAGTGTCACGAGAACAAGGCCTAGTGTCATGGATAACGGTGGTGGATTAACCTTCGTCGTCTCCAACTTCGAGAACGGCTTGGGCGACTTCTCGCTCACATGTCCTTTTTCATCCCAGGCATACCGGCAGCAGGAGCTGTCATAGAATTCGTGGGCGCGGGCGCGGCCGGCGCAAACCCGGTGAGAATCTTGCGCTGCTCTTCAGTGAGAAGTTTGCTCGCGTCGCCGACGGCGCGAACGAAGACGAGGCGTCCATCGCCGCGCAGCTTCTCGATCTCGCGGATCTTCGCCTCTATCTGGGTGGCGTCCGGCTGATCCGCGGCGGTAAGCAACCAGAGCGCCTGCTCGGCCTGCTCTACCGCGCGATCCGCGGCGCTCTTCGCGAGCAGCGCACGTTCCTTGGCTTTGTTCAACCCGGCTTGCTGGTCCATCGTGAGGGTGATGTGTTGCGGATGATCAAGGAAAAAGCCGGTCACGCCAATATGGTAAAGGTGCGAAGCACCAGGGACGCCGGGTACGGCGGACTGCGTCAGAGAGCTGGCGCTACCGCTCATGCTGTTCATGCTGGCCGCGGGGGCGGGCATCGAGCCTCCGCTGGGCATCGGTGCGCCGCCACTCGGGGGCATCATTTTGTCCATCATCCCCATCATCTTGTTCATCATGCCCATCATGTTATTCGCCCCACCTGGGGGCGCGGCTCCGGCGCTCATTCCCGCCATCGCGGGAGCGGGTATTGAGCCCGCTGGAGGGGCCGCCATCGCAGGCATGCTCTTCGCGAGCGCGGCTTCGAGTTGTGCAACTCTTGCCTGCAACTGCGAAAGCTGCTGCGCAAGCGCAGGATCAACGTGTGTTACTGCGGGCGCGGCGGAATTCGGAGTTTGCGAATGCGATTTGTCGGCGCTGACGAATATGAAACAGCTTCCCGTCGTGACAGCGATCAGGAACACGCGCAACCAGCAAAGATAATGAGTTCTCATTGTGATGAATCCTCGATTTTCTGATGCCGAACCGCAAACCCGGGTGATTAGCGAACATCATGACCGTCGAGCATGCGGGAGCGGTAGCCTCGGAAACTACTCAGATTCGCACGTACCGCTCCCGCACTTCTTGATTTAGATCAAGCCGCGCAGGCAGCCGGCGGATGACGTTATTCGGACCATCCGCGTTTGTTCCCTTGTCGTAACCAATTCTCTCGCGCCGATCTGAGTAGTTTCCGAGGCTACCGCTCGCGCTGGCGCCACGGCACTAAATGAGAAGCCGAGGATTCGACCCTCGATAAAGAAAAGCGAAGGAGTGTACTGTGACCAAGTTCAATACCTTTACAGCCGCATCTGTTGCGCTCTTGTCTGTGTCCTTCCTTGCTTCCAGCGTTGTCGCCGCCGACATGGATGGCGTCATGATGAAGGATGGCAAGATGATGATGATGAAGGACGGCAAGGCGGTGGGTCCGATGGACAAAGAAATGACCATGGCTGGCTGCTGCACGATCATGCCGGACGGCACGATGAAAATGAAGGACGGGCACATGAAGGAAGGCCAGTCGATGACGATGGATGGCACGATGATGCAGGATGGAAAGCCGATGGACGGCATGGGCAAGGGCATGATGGACGGGAAGGGCAAAGGCATGATGGACGGGATGAAAAAGTAGCCCTCCGAGCCCTCCGATCTGACGACGGCCGGCATCTCCTTGATTGGCGGAAATCGTTATCCGACCGTTCGGGCCAGGGGCCACGTGGCCGGAAGGCCTGCCTGTAGGCGGCCTAGACCAAATTCGACGGTTTCTGTTTGGCGAAGAGACGGCTGGATGAGCAAGAGAGGTACGGTGCCTGCGATGTTCGCGAGGCCTAACTGTTGTTGGTAAGCTTCGAAGCAGTGCTGAGTAGTTTCCGACTCTCGCTCGATCAACTGCAAGGGCCTACCCTGGGTCTACTGAGTCTGGCGGCCCCACTGAAAAGATCATCAGCCCAGAGCAACCTCCGATTCCCTAGAGAGCACGCGGGTAAAGAGTTTCGCGAGATTCGATGAGAGCTAGATAGCGCACTTGATGAATAGAAAGAGGAGAACTCGGTAATGGGTATTCGTACGTACTTGGCGCTTTCATTAGCCGCCACCGCCCTGGTGGCATGCGGACCAATGTCATCGGGAACGGTGAAAGATCTGAGCATCCGCGACTGGGTTGGTCACAGTGCCGCTCACCTCATTCAGTCTTGGGGAAAGCCGCATCACGACTACCCGACGGCGGACGGTGGCCAGGCGATTGGGTACATGTTCGCCAATCAAGCGGTAACAGGACCGAAGTCACAGGTTATCTTTAAGGCCACGAATTGCATGATCAACTTTACGGTGGATCGCAACGGAATTATCGACGACGCGACGACGACCGGGTCAAAGTGCAGGATTGGTCCTCATGGCGATATGCATCCGCCGGCAAGCCGAACTTAGCCGTGTTTGTGGCGGCGAACAGTTATTCATTGGCCGATTGGACGCTCCACGATTCTGATGGCCGTCATTACATTTGCTACGAAGCCTATCATCGCTTCTTGAACCCGCCGGATATTCTGGGTGGGCCCATGCTAGCGGTTGTCGCAGCAGGATTTGTCGTCAATTTAGTCAGCATGAAGTTGCTGTCGGCAGGATCGTCGACAAGCCTCAATGTAAAAGGGGCGTACTTCGAGGTGTTGAGCGCCAGCTCGGCTCGCTCGGGGTCATAATCGCCGCAATTGTCGTCATGCTGACAGGCTGGAGGCTGGCCGACCCCATCATCAGCGCCGGCATTGGTCTGTTCATTGTTCCGCGCACCTGGATGCTGCTGAAGCAGGCGATCCACATCCTTATGGAGGGCACGCCTCCCGAAGTCGACATGCTGCTACTCGAGCGCAAATTGAAGGAGATTCCTAGCGTGATAGCTGTGCATGACTTGCACATCTGGACGATCACATCCGGTATCGACGCAATTAGCAGTCATTTAGTCGTGTCTGACATTACCCAAGCGAGGGCGATCCTGGTCGCTGCGAACGAAGGCATGAAAACGACCTTCAACATACGGCACACCACATTTCAGATAGAAGACCAGCTCCTTCGCGAAGCAGAAGGGCAGCGAAGGCTTTAATATGTCTCAGGAGCTTGCTTATGGTAAGCGCTTGGCCACCAGCTGGCGCGGCGCCCTTCAGACGGGAATGCTCGTCAAGACCTCCATTGCGCTTGGTTTGACCGTTCTTCTTCTAATCGTAGGCGGTTGTTCGCGGGAGATCGGAACGAAATACGAGCCGCCGCTAGCGGACCGACTAATGCCTGGCTCATCGACGTTTGCGAATGCGGTTCGACTATTGGGCAAACCCTTCAAGACGAAGGGCACCTTGCGCGGCATCACTTGGGCTGAATGGTGGTACCTGAAAGATCATCGCCAGCGCACAGAATCACAAAACTTGCTGGCACTGTTCGCTGCTAACGGCACGTTGCTTTCGATCGTCCGGCGTCACGACAACCAACCCCAGCTTGCACCCTCCAACGACTAGAGGTTCAAGTGCAAAGGTGACCGATCCGTCCGAAGTCGGCCTGAAACCTGGCGAAGGCACTGTTGTGAAGCTCTCTGGGGCGCAACGCAGCATCACCACTGACGTGATTGTATAACCCCTTCGCGCTCGTAGATAAGAGATTTTGGTGAATACTATCGGACATCAGCTGGCATCGGCATTTCGACGGAGTGTACGCTTCGTCCGGATGTTCTGCGTGCTGTTCTTAGCACTCGCTAGTATCGTACATGTTATTAGCGATTTTAGCGCGAGTAGCGCCGGGATGAGCGCAGGGCAGACCGTGGTTTCCAGCGCGCCAAACGATCTCGAGGACGAGGGCGGCCAGGGCGCGGAAGCCTGTCATAGCTGCTCGGTGTCGCCTTATTTCACCGCAGCATCCGTTCTCTTCGCTGCCGACGCTTCTTCCGAAGTGCCTGAGGGACGCCTTGTGCAGGTGTCCGTTGCCTTTTCGCGCATAACAGGGCGCCCCCCCAAGAACTGATCCCGCCTTGTTTTCGATCGTCGTGCCGAAGTTTCCGGTGCGGCGTGCTGATGAACGCTTTTCTGGGATCAAATCATGTCAATCCGCGTAGTGGGAGCGTTGTGCGCAGCGCTGCTCGTCGTCACGCATACAAGCGGTGCCTCGTCGCAGACTCCGCCTCTGGCTGCGCATCGCACGACGACAAGCGGTCAGCAGCCCGCGCCGAACGGCGTGCTGACCCTTCGTCAGGCTCTACAGCAGGCTGTAAATGCCAGCCCGCGCATCGATATCGCTGACCGCAACATCGGTATGGCCGATGGCCGACGCCGTCAGGCGGGCGCAATGCCCAATCCGACGATAGGCTTCGAAATCGACAATTTCGCGCCGGGCAATTCCGAGAATGTCGGCGGTGCCGAGACGACGCTGATGCTGAGCCAGCTCATCGAGCTGGGCGGGAAGCGCGACGCGCGTGTGTCCGCAGCACTCGGCGATGCAGATGCGATGAAGTGGGAGAAGGACGCGACCCGGCTGGAACTCCTTTCGGAAACGACGCTCGCCTTCGTCGAGGCGCTTTCGGTGCAGAGGCGTATCCAGATTCTGGAGCGTCAGGCGGCCACCCTTGAGCGGCTTGTGCCGCTGATGCAGCGCCGGGTCGATGCGGGTGCTTCGTCGCCGTCCGAAGTCACGCGAACCCAGACCGCGGTCGGCGTGACGAGGCTGGAACGCGAACGCGCGCGCCTGGCTTTTGCGGTAGCTCGGAGGGAGCTCACCGGATTAATGGGGCGTGATCTCCCAGCCTTTACGTCTGTTTCCGGCGACTTTAATCGTCTTGTCCGTCCTGCACCGCTCGAAGTCTTGATCAAGGCGATCGACGACAATCCGCAGCTCATGCGCTGGACGGCCATACGGGCCCAACGTGACGGCGAACTGCTGGTCGCACGCCTGAAGCCCATTCCCGACGTCACGGCCAGCGTAGGCTGGCGCTACTACTCCGACACCCAGCAGAGTGCTGTCCGACTAGGTGTTTCAATGCCGTTTCCGGTGTTGGATAGAAACCGGGGCGGAATCCAAGAAGCGCAAGAAAACTCCCGTAAATCTCATGCGGAGCGAGCCTCTAACCGGCTTGCCCTGATTGCAGTCGTGGCGAAAGCACACGACACCGCAAATAACCAGCTCATCCAGCTTGATCTCATTCGCAAGACGATCTTGCCCGCGGCACGCCAGACTTACGCGACCATCGAAACGGGGTACGGCCAGGGACGCTTCACCGTGCTGGAAATCCTGGACGCTTATCAGACTGTCGCCGACGCGGAGCTGAAGGAGCACGAGGCGCTGACGAGCTTCCATTCGGCCGTTGCCACAATTGAGGGACTCACCGCGAGCCCCGTGAACGTTACGAGGGCACGATGATGAATTTTGCAAAGAAGGCGCTAGGCTATTTGACGGTGGCAGTCATATGCGCCGGCATTTTGGCCGCCGCCGGCTACTACGTCTTCGATACGCGATTTGCCAACCAGTCCAAAGCCGCCGCCGGCGCCAAAGGCGGACACGGCGAGAAGGAAGGGGACAGCCACGATGAGGGTGTAAAGCTCACCGATGCGCAGGTGACGGCCGCAGGTATCGAGCTGCTGACAGCAAGTCCCCGGGAACTGCGCGATATTCTGCAGCTGAATGGCACGGTGCAGCCCAACCAAGAGACCCTGGTCAAGGTGACCCCACGCTTCCCCGGCGTCATCCGCAGTATGCGCAAGCGGCTGGGCGACAAGGCTAAGAAAGACGATGTGCTCGCGAGCGTCGAGAGCAACCAGAGCCTGACCGTTTATGAACTCAAAGCACCGATCGACGGCACCGTGATCGACCGCGACGGCACGCTGGGTGAGTTCGCATCGGAAGCGCGGCCGATTTTTACAATCGCCGACCTCTCCACCATGTGGGTCGATTTCGCGGTGTTCCGGAAGGATTTCTCGAAAGTCCGGATCGGGGACGCTGTTTCCATCGACGTTGGCGACGGCGGTGCGCCTATCGAAGCCAAGATCGACTACCTTTCGCCAATCGGCGCTAGCGATACGCAATCGGCCATAGCGCGGGCAATCGTTCCCAACAGTGGACGCCTGCGTCCGGGCTTGTTCGTCGACGGGAAGGTCGTCCTGTCGGCGCGGCCAGTCGATGTCGCCGTCAGTACAAACGCTCTTCAAACGCTCGAAGGCAAAAACGTCGTCTTCGTTCGCAACGGCGAAACGTTCGAGGCGAGAGAGGTCGAGCTGGGTAATCGGGATGCCGATTGGGCAGAAGTAATATTCGGTCTCGTCGCCGGTGACGTTTATGCAGCCAAGAACAGCTTCGTGATCAAGGCGGAGATCGGCAAGGCCGGCGCCGCTCACGAACACTGAGGCGAGAGGCCGAACATGATCAATAAAATCCTGGCGTTCTCCATCCAGAACCGTTGGTTCGTCATCGTGATGAGCATCGCGGTCGGTGCGCTAGGTGCGTGGAACTTCACGCGCCTACCGATCGATGCGGTGCCCGACATCACCAACGTGCAGGTGCAGGTCAACACTGTTGCGCCGGGCTACTCGCCCCTGGAGGTCGAGCAGCGCATCACCTTCCCACTGGAAACCGCGATGGGCGGCCTGCCGAAGCTCGAATACACGCGCTCTCTGTCGCGTTATGGCCTCAGTCAGGTCACCGTCGTTTTCAAAGACGGTACTGACATCTACTTCGCCCGCCAGCTCGTGAACGAGCGCATCCAGCAGGCCAAGGAGCAGCTTCCCCCCGGCACAGAAACCGCGATGGGGCCGGTCTCAACTGGTCTCGGCGAGATCTACATGTATGCGGTCGAAGCCAAGCCTGGGGCGAAGCGGCCGGACGGCGAACCCTATTCGGCCACGGACCTGCGGACGATCCAGGATTGGATCATCAAGCCGCAGCTCCGCACGGTGCCAGGCATTGTCGAGGTCAACACGATCGGCGGTTACGAGAAGCAGTTCCACGTGCTGCCCGATCCCACGAAGCTGATGTCCTATCGCCTCACTTTCCGCGATGTGATGCAGGCGCTGGCGACACACAATGCGAATGTCGGCGCAGGCTACATTGAACGCAACGGCGAGCAATACCTTGTCCGCACGCCCGGCCAAGTGAATACTCTGCCGGAGATCCGCGACATAGTCATCGGCACACGCGGCGGAGTACCCATCCGCATTTCTGACGTGGCGGAGGTCAAGGAAGGAACCGACCTGCGGACGGGCGCCGCGACGCTCGACGGCAAGGAAACCGTCATCGGCACGACGATGCTGCTGATCGGCGAGAATAGCCGGACGGCCGCTCAGCGCGTTGGCGCCAAGCTGGACGAGATTGCTCGCTCGTTGCCTGACGGAGTTGTGGCGAAGGTGATCTACGACCGGACCAAGCTTGTCGAGGCAACAGTCTGGACAGTCGAGAAGAATTTGCTCGAAGGCGCTCTGTTGGTCGTGGTCGTGCTGTTCCTGATTCTCGGCAACTTCCGCGCAGCCTTCGTCACGGCCTGCGTCATTCCGCTGTCGATGCTCTTCACCATCACCGGCATGGTGGAGAACCATATCAGCGCCAATCTGATGAGCCTTGGCGCCATCGACTTCGGCATTATCGTCGACGGTGCGGTGATCGTGGTCGAGAACTGCCTGCGCCTGCTGGCCGAGGAGCAGCACAAGCGCGGTCGGCTGCTTACGCGGAATGAGCGCTTCGAGACGATTCTTGCGGGTGCCAGCGAGGTCATCAAACCGAGCCTGTTTGGCACTGTGATTATCGGCGTCGTCTATCTGCCCATCCTTACGCTGACCGGCGTGGAAGGGAAAATGTTCACGCCCATGGCCCTCACAGTACTCATGGCTCTTTTGGGAGCCGCCATTGCCTCGATGACACTGGTGCCTGCAGCAGTGGCGCTTCTGGTCACCGGGAAGGTCTCCGAGAAGGAGAACTTCTTCATGCGCGGCGCCCTGCGCCTTTACGCACCGGCGCTCGAAGGCGCCATCCGGTTGCGCTACGTCGTCGTTGCGATGGCCTTGGTGCTGGTAGGCGTGGCGGGCGTCGCGGCCTCGCGCATGGGCGGGGAGTTCATTCCCTCACTCGACGAGGGCGACATCGCCATGCATGCGATGCGCATACCCGGCACCAGCCTGACCCAGTCAGTACAGATGCAAGAAGCGCTTGAGAAGGCGATACTGGAATTTCCGGAAGTCAAGGAGGTCGCGGCCAAGATCGGCACGGCCGAGGTCGCAACCGACCCGATGCCGCCGAATGTCGCCGACAACTTCATCTTCCTAAAGCCGCGATCCGAATGGCCAGATCCCAACCGCTCCAAGGCCGACCTGGTGGCGGCCATCGAAAAGCGTGTCGAGCAGATCCCCGGCAATAATTACGAGTTCACGCAACCCATCCAGATGCGCTTCAATGAGCTGATCTCCGGTGTTCGCAGCGATCTCGGCATCAAGATCTTCGGCGACGACCTCGATACGCTTCTGTCAATTGCCACCAAGGTCCAGTCCGTCGTGCAGGCCGTACCCGGCGCTGCCGACGCGAAGACCGAACAGGTGAGCGGCTTGCCGATGCTCACTGTGAAACCCAACCGTGCGGCTCTCGCGCGTTATGGCATTACGCTGGCGGAACTCCAGGAGGTGGTGGAGATCGCCGTCGGAGGCCGAGAGGCGGGGTTGATCTTCGAGGGCGACCGCCGTTTCGATATCGTGATCCGGCTACCAGAGCGCATGCGCGTTGATGTCGATGCCCTGTCGTTGCTTCCGATTCCCATTCCTGCGCAAGTGGCGGGAAAGGAGAACGGAGCCAAGGATGGTCGCGCGATTGTGCAGACTGGCCTTGGCATGGCGGCCCCGTATGTGCCGCTCTCCGCCGTGGCCTCGATCGAAATCGCACCAGGTCCCAATCAGATCAGCCGCGAGAACGGTAAGCGGCGCATCGTCGTTTCAGCGAATGTGCGCGACCGCGATCTCGGTTCCTTCGTAAGCGAAGTGCAGAGTCGCGTCGCTGAACAAGTCAAGCTGCCGGCGGGCTACTGGATCGGTTGGGGCGGCCAGTTCGAGCAGCTTGTCGGCGCTACAAAGCGCCTTGCTATCGTCGTGCCGGTCGCGTTGATGTTGATCTTCGTCCTCCTGTGCATGAGTTTGGGAGCGGTTCGCGATGCACTCCTGGTCTTCAGCGGTGTGCCATTGGCTCTGACCGGCGGTGTGGCTGCTCTCGTGCTCAGGGACATTCCGCTCTCGATCAGTGCAGGCATCGGCTTCATCGCCTTGTCTGGCGTTGCCGTGTTGAATGGCCTGGTCATCATCACCTTTATCCAGGGACTGAGAAACCAGGGGCGCACGGTCGCGGACGCCGTGCGCGAGGGGGCCATGAAGAGGCTCCGTCCTGTACTCATGACCGCGCTAGTCGCGTCGCTGGGCTTCGTGCCCATGGCGATCGCAACAGGCGCAGGCGCCGAAGTGCAGCGGCCACTGGCCACCGTCGTCATTGGCGGGATCATCTCGTCGACGATCCTGACGCTGGTCGTTCTACCGGCTCTGTACGCCCTGTTTCATCGAGACAAACCTGTTCAAAAAGAGGAGATGGCATGAAGAAGATCATGATCGCAGCGATGCTGATGCTGTGGGCTGGCATGGCGGTGGCGCAGCATAACCACGCCGCTACCAAGGGACCGAACGGCGGGCCCGTCCACGATGTGGCCGGGGTGCATGCCGAGCTTGTGATGGTCGGCAACGCCGTGTCCATCAACCTGCTCGACGAAAGCAACAAGCCGACGTCCGCTAAAGGCTTTAGCGGCTCTGTGCTGATCGTTGCCGGATCCTCTCGCGAAACCGTGCAACTCGCCGTCTCCGGCGATAGCTCGCTGAAGGGCGAAGCGAAGGCGACCATTCCGTCCGGCGCACAGGTAACCCTAGTGCTAAAGAACGCCGCCGGAAAGTCAGGTCAGGCCAAGTTCTAAGGGAATCAAGGCGCGGCAGTCCCGCGGGGCCGCCGCGTCCCCACCCCTCGTTCCGAATGGAACAGCTGCCCCATCTCCAGGGCGGCCGACAGGAAATGTACTCGCAAAGAATGCTTAGTGTCGTGGCAGAGAAATTGTCGCTGAACGCCGGGCAGCGCCGCTGGCATCGCGAGCGCAGATCGGCGTGGCTGCGCCTCGTGGCCCTCGCGATATTGGTCGTGAATCTCGGCCTCGCTGGCACGCAGGACAGCGGAATCGTCTATGAGAACATCATCGTTGTCTACGGCGCCCTGACGATCACAGCATTGATTCTCGCAGAACTCCGAAGAGGGACGACGTGGCTCTCTTGGCTCTATGTGGTTTTCGATGCGATGCTCGTTTTCATTCTCTTTCACGAGCATCTCTTTGCGCCCGGCAAGGATCTCGATCACACGCTCACGGCACCGTCGCTCGCAATCGGCTTCGTTCTGCTGACCCATGTTGCCCTCCGTCTACGGCCGGTGCTTGTTTTCCTGTTCTCAGGTTTGGTAATTTTGGGTTGGCTGGCACTGCTGACCGTCGCGGTGGAAGCCCACTTGGGAAAGGGCGCGGCCCACGCGTGGTCAGCGTTTCTCACGGAAGCGGCACTCGCCGCAGCGTTCGGCTTTGCCGCGCTGGTCTGCGGTTTGCTCACTCACGATCACAATGTCATCCTGAGGACTGCGGTCCTGGCGGAACGACGACGCGCCAATCTCAGTCGCTTCTTCTCGCCGACTGTCCTGACGGAGCTGCAAGCGACAGGAACCTCCCTTGCCCTCGGTCGACGCGAAGTGGCGGTGATGTTCGTTGACCTGCGCGGGTTCACGAGTCTGAGCGAGACGATCCCCTTGGAAATGCTGGCCAGGCTCCTAGCTGAATTCCGGGAACTGGTAACGCGCGAAGTATTTGCGCACGGAGGTGATCGACAAGTTCCTAGGCGATGGAGTGATGGCGGCCTTTGGCCAGCCGAAATCAACGGCGGACGACGCTGCACGCGCCTTGGAATGCGCCGTCCACCTGAGTCGTATGCTGCATGACTCGTCCGAGATGCGGCGGCGCCGGTGCGACGTGAATCCACGCGCTGGTATCGGTCTGCATTTTGGTACCGCGATAGGCGGCGTCCTCCGCAGTGGCTCGCATGACGAGTTCACCCTCGTGGGCGACGCGGTCAACGTCGCGCAGCGCCTGGAAAGATTGTGCAAACCCCTGGACGCGTCGATCGTTGCGTCATGGGAGGTCGTCGAAGCAGGCGATGGAAGAGAGCTAACCGACTGGAAGTACGAGAACGGAGTTGAAATCGAAGGGCGCAGTAGACGAATGCGCATCGCCTACATTCCGAACGAACTGGGGAGAGTGACGGGGGAATTGATTCAGCAAGGAATCGGCCGATGAAAGCGTTTGTATTGATTGCCGCGTTGTTCCTGTTTTCGAACTTGTCGCAGGCCCAGGACGGCAGAGACATTGTCACCGGCCCTCATGACGGCAAGATGCAGGAAATTGCCGATGTGGAGGTAGAACTGCTGGTAGGCGAACGCGAAGTAACGCTTTGCCTGTACCGTCAGAATGCACCGATCGATACGAGCAACTACAAGGCCATCGTGACTGTCGTTTCGGGGGCGAACCGCGAGCAGATCGTGCTTCGGCCCACCACCGCGGGCAGGTTGGTAGGGAGCAGCACATCAGCGCTGCGGCCATATTCCGCCTTGTCATTAGAACTGACCTCACCGAGCGGCACGACAGCCACTATTAAGTTTTAGGAAGACATCTCATGCCGACCCAATTCCCAACGAACGAAACGCAGAAACCACATTCGCACTCTCATGCGAAGGGAGAGCCACACGGGCAGAAGGGAAGTAGGCATTCACATTCACATGCGGGCTTCCTTGGTCGGTATGCCGAGTTGATCCTATCGCTCGGGAGCGGACTGCTGGTAGGCTTAGGCTTCGCGATCGAACAAGGGGAATGGGCACCCGGTTGGGTATCGCTGACACTCTATTGCGGGGCTTATCTGGCGGGCGGCTCCTACACTGTACGCAAAGCCTTTGACAACATACGCCGCGGCAGGTTCGAGATCGACACGCTTATGCTGGTGGCGGCGGCGGGCGCGGCGGCCATCGGCGCCTGGGCCGAAGGCGCATTGCTTCTGTTTTTATTCAGCCTTGGACATGCGCTTGAGCACTTTGCCATGGGCCGGGCTACGCAGGCCATAGAAGCCCTTGCCGAGCTTGCGCCCCAGACTGCGACCGTGAAGCGTGACGGACAGACGCATGAGATTCCGGTTGATCAATTGGCCGTTGGCGACGTCGTCGTCGTGCGGCCGAACGAACGACTACCTGCGGATGGCTTCGTGATCCAGGGACAGTCGAGCGTAAACCAGGCGCCTGTAACGGGCGAAAGCATTCCGGTCGACAAACAGCCCGTTCCAGACCTCGACATCGCACGGACTAGACCGGAGATCATTGCCTCTTCGTCGCGTGTCTTCGCAGGGACCATTAATGGCTCGGGGGCGCTCGAAGTCCAGGTGACTCGCAAGGCGAGTGAGACCGTTCTGGCGAAGGTCGTTAAGATGGTCAGCGAGGCGGAGTCTCGCAAGTCGCCTACGCAACGCTTCACCGACAAGTTTCAGCGGTTCTTCGTTCCAGCCGTCTTGATCCTGGCCGTCTTGCTGTTAGGGGCAGGGCTGGTCGTCGACGAACCGTTTGCCGCGAGTTTCTACAGGTCAATGGCGGTGCTTGTTGCCGCCAGCCCTTGTGCGCTGGCTATCGCAACGCCAAGTGCCGTGCTCTCGGGCGTTGCACGAGCGGCTCGGGGCGGCGTTCTCATCAAGGGCGGCGCGCCGCTCGAAGCATTGGGCGCCGTCCGCGCCATCGCATTCGACAAGACGGGTACCCTGACCGAGGGAACCCCTCGCATCACCGATGTTGAGCCAGTGGAAGGGGTAACGGCCGAGGAGTTGCTGGCAGTCGCGGTGGCCGTGGAATCCGCCAGCGACCATCCCCTGGCGCTCGCGATTGTGCGGGACGGACGTCAGCGCCTTGGGAATCGAACGCTGGAGCCCGCGAGCGACGTGCAGAGCCTCACCGGACGCGGCCTCCAGGCTAAGATCGGTGGCGATGTCGTGTGGATCGGGAAAGCGGAGATGTTCGGCGCGGATGGTGTACCAGCTATCAGTCCTGACGCCAGGTCCGCGATCGAATCACTCCGCAATTCTGGGCGGACAACGATGGTGATCAAGAAGGGGGAGAGGGATCTCGGTGTCATCGGGCTGATGGACTCGCCGCGATCGGCCGCACGGCAGGTGATCGCTCGTCTGCGTGAACTGGGTATTCGCCGCATGGTGATGCTTTCGGGTGATCATCAGAAAGTAGCAGATGCGATTGCTAGCGAAGTTGGCCTCGATGACGCCCGCGGTGATCTTATGCCCGAGCACAAGGTCAAGATCATTGGTGTTCTTAAGGAGGAGTCGCGGCTGATCGCGATGGTCGGAGACGGTGTCAATGATGCTCCGGCCATGGCGGCCTCTACGGTTGGCATCGCCATGGGCGCTGCAGGTTCCGATGTGGCGCTGGAAACTGCGGATGTTGCCTTGATGGCAGACAGGCTTGAGCATCTTCCCTTTGTCGTTGGTCTCAGCCGATATACGCGCTCCATCATCCTGCAAAACCTGTTTGTCAGTCTCGGTGTGGTGGCACTGCTGGTGCCTGCGACAATCATCGGCCTGGGAATAGGACCGGCTGTCGCAGTCCACGAAGGATCCACGCTGCTTGTCGTCATAAATGCACTGAGAATCCTAGCATATCGGAATGACGCCCTGTGACCAAGGAGCGGTCGGCTCCCCCCAAGCCGACGAAGGAGCCTGTGTGCAGCTCCCAAGTCAAAGATCTTCTGGATGTGCATGACCCACCACCTAACCTTCAGGAGTATCCTATGAGACGACTCATCTATGCATTCGCGCTACTTGCGCTGACGGGATGCTCTGGCACAGTGCCCGCATCGGGCGAAACCTCTGACGGCGAGACGTTCACTGGCACCTTTAGCCGGCGATCCGATGGCATTGGAGGCGTGGTGCTGTTGCGCAGCGACAAGGGCGCGAGCTGCGAAGGTCGATGGAATCTCGACGAGGATCAGACCGGCTCGGCGGTCGTGGTCTGCAGTGACGGCCGAACCGGAACTGCGGAGCTGTCGGCCCAAGAAGCCAACGGCACGATGAAGGGTATGCTTGGAGGAAAGCCCTTCAAGGGGACTTTTCAGGATCCCATCCGCGTCCACGCAAAATAACTTGTTCGGCGATGACATGCGAGATCAGCTCGACTACGCCTTCGATCCGCTCCCTCATCAGAGCGACGTCGGCGGTCTCCAGCGCAACATCGATGCCGCCGCCCATCGCGACGCCGACCGATGCGGCGGCGAGCGCCGGCATCGTTAATGACATCGCCCTCCAGCGCAATCGGTCCTTCGGCACGATAAGCCCCGATCGCGGCAAGCTTGGCGTCGAAGAGAAGCTCGGTCCGCACGTCGAGGCCCACCAGGCTGCCGATCGATATGGACGTGCATGCATTGTCGCCAGCGCGCATCCGGACGCGGCTGGATCCCGAGAGCCTTCAGAAAGGCGCACACAGCATTCCGTCTTGATCCTGTAGGGGCTACAGGTCGCATCATATGCGGAATGTCCGGAACAGATCATGCGACACCTGCTTGAAATCGCGAATAGAATCGATGCGCTGAACAGGACCGTTGCCAGGGTCGTGCGATGGGGACTGCTCGCCAATGCAATCCTCATCACCCTGAATGCATTGAGCCGGAAACTGCTTTCTATCGCCTACTCATCGGCGTTCGACCTCCAATGGCAGTTCTTTGCCGCCACCGTCCTCCTGATGGCGGCTTATACCTTCCAGCGCGACGAGCACGTCCGTATCGATATCGCGACGGAAAAGCTTGGCGAGCGCGGACTTGCGTGGCTCGATCTCGCCGGCATTTGCCTGGTCCTTCTTCCCGTCTGCGTGGTGCTTGTATGGGTGAGCACTCCGCATTTTCTGACCTCTTTTCTCTCCGGCGAAAGCCGGGCAACCCGCGAAAGCACGAGTGAGATTCCCGGCTGGATCATAAAGGGCTTCATTCCCGGCGGTTTCCTCCTGCTCGGCCTGCAAGGCGTGGCCGAGGCGATCCGCTGCGTCGCGTGCATCAGAGGCGTTCTGCCGCGACCCGTGCGCCGCAATATGCTGATCGAGAAGAGCTGACATGGGCGAGATCTTCGCGCCCGCGATGTTCCTCTGCCTCGTGCTGGCCTTGTTCTTCGGATTTCCGGTCGCCTTCACCTTGGCAGCTGTCGGTGGCGCTTTCGGAATCATCGGCATCACGACAGGCCACTTCCACCCTGCCTTCCTCATCAACATGGTCTTCAGGATCCAGGGCGTATTCAACAACGATAACCTGCTGGCGCTACCGCTGCTGATCTTCATGGGAATGCTGCTCGAACGTACAGGCATCGCCCAGGATATGTTCGTGGCACTCAATCGCCTGTTCGGAAGACTTGCCGGAGGACTCGCCTATACAACGATCATCGTCGGCGCGGCCCTGTCGGCGATTACGGGATTTGTATCGGCGTCCGTCGTCGCCATCGGACTCATGACTTTACCGGTGATGCTCCGCTCGAAGTACGATCCGCGACTTGCCACGGGCGTGGTCGCCGCAGCCGGTACTCTCGCCCAGGTCATTCCGCCCAGCCTGGTTCTAATCATCCTCGCCGAACAGCTCGAAGTGTCGCTTCTCGAGATCTACCGCGGCGCGCTGTTGCCGGCTGCGCTGTTGATCGCGCTGTATCTGCTCTACATCTTCTTTGCCACGCGCTGCTTTCCGGAATGGGCACCGCCGGCGCCGGAGCATGAGGCCGCGACGCGATGGCAAATACTCGTCGAAGTGCTGCGGGCGGCTGGTGCACCTCTGATCATCGTCTCGGCGGTTTTGGCCGCAATCTACTTCGGCGTCACGACACCGACCGAAGGCGGTGCCATCGGCGTTTGCGCCATCCTGCTCGTGGGTCTGGTGAGCCGAAAGCTGACCGGCCGCAACCTCCGGCAGGCTCTAGATGTCACCGGGATACTCTGCTCCGGCATCATCTTCCTGTTGTTGGGGGCCTCGTTCTTCATACTGGTCTTTCGCGGCGTCGGCGGCGACCTCTGGATCGAATCGCTCTTCGCCCATCTGCCGGCCGGTCAGCTTGGTTTCATCGTATTCGTCAATGCTGCGATTTTCGTCCTCGCATTCTTCATGGATTTCTTCGAGATCGCCTTCATCGTGCTGCCGCTGATCGCTCCCTTGGCGCGGCAGCATGGCATCGACATGGTTTGGTTCACGGTACTGCTGGCCGTCAACCTGCAGACCTCGTTCATGCATCCACCTTTCGGGATCGCGCTCTACAATCTACGCAGCGTAACGCCCGCTACAATTCGGACGTCGCAAATCTATTGGGGAGCGGTGCCGTTTCTCGCGCTGCAAATCCTGATGGTGGGATTGCTCATCGCCTTTCCCCAGATCGTGACGCGCCCGCCGGCCGCACCACCAACCGGGCCCATAACCATCGAGTTGCCCGGGCCACCCGCCGACAATTGAAACGGGAGGAGCTGAAGAATCAAACCATCGTCGAGAGCGCATCGATCACGCGACAATCCATGACGCGGCCGTTCTTGCAGCTACGCACCATTCGCTTCAATTCGTCGCGCAGTACGTTCAGGCGGCTCAATCGGCTCTCGACCGCCAACAGTTGAGCGGACGCCAGATCCGACGCGGACTTGCACGACAATTCAGGCGTCTCCTGCAGGGCGAGCAGCGCGCGCACGGAGGCCAGTTCAAAGCCAAGGTCGCGAGCGTGGCGGATGAACGCCAACCTTCTTACATCCTGCTGGCCATAGATCCGGCGACCATTGGCGGCACGCAGCGCCTTCGGCAATACGCCGACACGCTCATAGTAGCGGATCGTCTCGATATGAACGCCGCTTTGCTTGGCCAGAGTACCGATAGGCATCATCACGGATGACCTCTTGTTCCTGTAGTTACTACAGGATGTATGATCGCGCGACGCAGGACAAAGGACAAGCGATATGGACGCGACAACCCTTGAACGCACGGTGCGATATCGCGTTACCGGCATGGATTGCTCCTCGTGCGCAGCGAAGATTGAAGGCGCAGCTCGCAAGTTGCCCGGGATCGACGATGTCAGGGTTTCGATCGCCTCCCAGGAGATGACACTCAAGCTGGGTGACAAGGGAACATCGTTGCCGGAGCTTGAACGGACGATCACCGGTCTAGGCTACCAGCTCACAAAGCTTGGCGCCGATGACGACGACGACAGGGTCCCGGACCTTTCCCATGTAAAACCGGCATACAAGCGTGCCCTCTGGATCGTCATCCTTCTTAACGTCGGTTACGGCGCAATCGAGATTGTCGGCGGCTTCCTCGCCGGCTCGCAATCGCTCAAGGCCGACGCCCTCGATTTCCTGGGTGACGGGCTGATTTCGTTTCTTGGTCTGATCGCCATTGGGTGGGGACTGAGGGCCAGGGCGAGTGCGGCACTGTTGCAGGGCATTTTCCTCGCGGCCCTCGGCGTCGGCGTGATCGTGTTCACGGGATACCGCGTGCTGGTCCTCAGCCAACCCCATGCCGAACTGATGGGCATTTTTGGCGCGGTTGCGCTTGCGGTCAATGTCGCTGCGGCTCTCGTCCTCATTCCTCATCGTACCGGCGACGCGAACGTCCAGGCGGTCTGGCTGTTCTCGCGCAACGACGCCATTGGCAACGCGGCCGTCGTCGTTGCGGCAGCACTCGTCTGGTGGACAGGAACGCCGTGGCCTGACCTCGTAGTCGCTGCGGTGATAGCCGGGCTCTTCCTGCACTCGGCCTGGTCCATCATTGGCCACGCACGCGCCGACCTGCAGCAGGCCGGTCGCACGGCCTAATGCGGCCGGTGCAGGACGTCGGAATCGGCTGCGCGCTTGCTGCATCCATCGTTGATCAGGCAAGCAAGGCCATCGCCATTTCGATGGGGCCGCGGCTGGAAGCCGGAATCGAGGTGTTGTCGGTCTTCAATCTCATCCTCGTGCGCAATCGCGGCGTGAGCTTCGGATTGTTGGCTAACCTTCCCTGGTGGGCGCTGGCGATTACTGGCCTCTTGGCCGTCGCAGGCCTTTCCGTCTGGCTGTGGCGCACCGACCGGAAGTTGGACGCCGCCGCTATCGGTCTGACTATTGGCGGTGCACTCGGCAACATTATGGACCGTATGCGGTTCGGCGCCGTGACCGATTTTCTCGACTTCCATGTTGGCATGTACCATTGGCCAGCGTTTAATTTCGCCGACATTTCGATCGTGAGCGGTCTTGCGTTGTTGCTCTGGAGAACGCGGGAAGAGCATCGGCGTGAACCTGCGAACTGAACAACGAAGAATACGGTGCGTTGATACGATTCAGCGCTCGTGGGCTGACGGGTGAATCGCAATGCCAGAAGAATATTCGTTATTGCCTGGCCGACGAGCGGCGCTGGTTTTGCCAGAAACCGATCGCCAATAAGGCCGCCATCGCGACTTGAGCGGAGACGCCCTGAATGGTCGGATAAAGCCCGAGAAAATCCATGCGGATAACCCCCGCCAGTTGATCAATGGGAATCCAGCCCGCCTCCTGCAGGGCCGCAATGCCCTTTCCGACAAGCACCACGCAAAGGACGGCAAGCAGCATCGAGCTGAAAGCGAAGAACTTGGCAATCGGCAACGAACGGCTGTAGCGCATCAACGCCGAGGCAATGATTGCAAGCATGGCCACCGCCGATGCCGCGCCGGCAAGGACGGCGCCGGCATTGTTCTCGTCCCATATGGCGGCGAAGAAGAGAATGGTCTCGAAGACCTCGCGATAGACGACGACGAAGGTCAGCCCGAACAGACCCCACATCGACTCGCGCGAGAGTGCGCGATTGAGCTTGTCACGGATGTAGCGCTGCCATTCGCCGGCTTGGCTCTTGCCATGCATCCAGATCCCGACCCACAGCAAAATCAGGGCAGCGAAGAGAGATCCGAAGCCCTCGGTCAACTCGCGATCCGCGCCACTGATGGAAATTGCATACGTGGCGAGGCCCCATGTGAGGAAGCCGACGGCCAAGGCCGCGATCCAGCCGCCATGAACATATCGAGTGGCTTCCGGTCGGTCGGCTTTGCGCAACATGGTCAGCATGACGACCACGATCAAGAGCGCTTCGAGGGCTTCGCGGAGAAGCAGGGTGAAGGCGCCGAAAAAGCTCGATGCACTGCTCGCATGGCGGGGGTCGAGCGCCTCTTCGGCTTGGTCCACTAGACCGTCGATTGTTTTTGCCTGCGTGCGAACGGCGTCCACAGTTGCTCCGCGTCCGATCGCGGCGCGCAGTTCTCCCATGGCGCCTTCAATGCTGATCATGAGGTCTTTGTTGCGCGCCGAGAGCAAAGGCTCGACGGGTTCGAAGCCGTCGAGATAGGCGGACAGGGCAAAGTCCGTCGCAGCGCGACGGTCGCCTTGTTCGTAGGAAAGGACTGCAGAGGTCAGCCGCGTGCGGACGAGCGCAAGCGAGGCGTTGGTCGAGGGTATTACGGCCGCCGGATTGCGCCGAAGATAGGCCAGAAGGGCGCTTGCCTTTTCGTCGCCCACACGACTGGCCAGCACCGCCGGCCGCTCGCCGACCAGGTTGATCAGGTTCATCTGCTGGCGAAGGTCCGCGTCGCTCTGCCAGAGCTGCTGCCCTTTAGCGGCGTCCGCAGCGGGAAAGGCCAGCGAGCCGACGTAAAGGGCAAGTGCCCAGCGGTCCTGGGACGGCAAGTGCGCGAAACTCGCCATGCTGGTGCCGTCGAGGCCCTGCTCTATCACTTGGTAGAGTGCGAAGAGGCTACGCTCGATGGCGCGCTCCTTATCGGTGAAGTCGATGGGAGGGGGCTTGAGGTCGGCTGCTGCAGGTCCCTTGCCGTTGCCGCGGGCACCATGACAGTTCGCGCAATGCTCGGCATACAGGACGCGCCCGGCCGCATAATCCGGCACAACGGCAGGCGCCAGCGGCACGGGATAGGCTTTGATCAGGTCCGCGGCCAGATTGCGCGCGAGTTCGGCGACCAACTCGGCCTTTTCCTTGTTCTCAATGGCCCCCTGAAGCTCTACGGCACGTTTGCGAAGATCGCTCTTGGCGTCGGACGCCGGCAACCCTTCCAGCCTCTCCGTCACCGACCCAACGAACTCGACCATCTCCTTGTATTCTTCGCTGCTGACGACAACGCCGTCTCGGACCGCACCGCCATAGTCGATTGCCATGTAGTCGAGCAGACGCCAGATCGTCAGTGCTGGTGCAGTGTCGGCACGGGCTCCAAGCAGGAAGAATTGGCTGACGAGCAGCAGTGCAAATGCCGCTATTCTAGGACTCAACATAATCGCCTGCTTCCGTACGGACTTGGTCGTGGACAAATATCAGATCGGTACAAACGGTCGCGTGACCCGGTGTGCCAGCTTCGCGCCGCAAGAGTATGCCGCAAAAGCGTGATGGCAGGTTTGTCCACGAGGGTCTGCGACGTATTGACTACATGACATCTACCGCGTGGCGTGTGGTCGAGTGCCCTCGACACAGGGAAGGCGCGGCGCTGACCTTCAGTCCGGGCTTCGACGACCGTAGCGTAACAGCCGCAGGGCGTTGGCGGTGACCAGCACCGTTGCGCCGGTGTCGGCGAGGATCGCCATCCAGAGCGGTGTGCTGCCGACGAGGGTCGTTACCAGGAAGATGGCTTTCAGGCCGAGCGCGAGGGCGATGTTCTGCCAGATGTTGTGCATGGTCGCCCGCGACAGCGAGATCAGCTCGCCTACGCCTTCGATCCGTTCCTTCATCAAGGCGACGTCGGCGGTCTCCAGCGCAATGTCGGTGCCGCCGCCCATTGCGATGCCCACCGATGCGGCAGCGAGTGCCGGAGCGTCGTTGATGCCGTCGCCGACCATCGCAATCGGTCCCTCGGCGCGGTAGGCCGCGATCGCGGCGAGCTTGGCGTCAGGCAGAAGCTCGGCCCGCACGTCGAGGCCGAGCAGGCTGCCGATCGACGTGGCAGTGCGTGCATTGTCGCCGGTCAGCATGACGCAGCGCACGCCGAGAGACTGCAGCCTCTCAAGGCCGGCACGCGCATCCGGACGCGGCTGGTCGCGCAGCGCGATCATTCCTAGCGCCTGGGCGCCCTGCAGGACGACGACCACGGTCTTGCCGGCCTGCTCCAGCGCCGCGACCCTGTCCGCTTGATCCGGCGTGACCAGGTGGCGCTCGGCAAGCGGCTCTACGCGACGGCTTGCGCGAGTTGCCACCGAGGCGCTCTCGAGGGACAGCCGGACTGGCAGCGGTGCCTTCCCAATGGCCGGCTCTCAGCACCTCCGCATGACGCAAGCGGGCATACGTGGCATCATTCGGACACCTTCCTGATGAGCGTCACCCAGCGTGGTCCCGCAGCCTATCCGAAGGGTTATCTGACCGATATGCCAGCCTTCCGAGATTCCCTTTCGGATCGCGAGATCGCAGCGATCCTGTCTCATATCAAAAGCGAGTGGCCGAAGGACATCAGGGTTCGGCAGAACCGCCTCAATAGCGCACGATGAGGGTCTGCCGCTCCGCCGCATATAGCTGACCTTATTTGAGATCGATATTGAGAATCGATCTGCACGTGGCGGTTGGTTGCCATCCCTTCACCAATCCATAGATTGCGGGATTCACGAGCAAGGTAAGCAGCGTCGAACTCGCCGTCCTGCCGAGCATCGGCACAGCGATGCGCTGCATGACCTCCGAACCGGTGCCCTCGTTCCACAGGATGGGCAGTAGGCCGGCGGCGATCGCCGTGGCCGTCATCTTGGGCCGCACCCGCTTGACGGCACCCTCCATGACAGCGCCATGGAGATCGGTGCGCGTGAAGGCACGGCTCTCCTCGGCACATCGGGTGCCGTCGAGCGGGGACCGTCGCGGTGACGGCGCGGCCTGCCTTGCCCAAACACCGAGGTGACCTCGGGGAACGACTTTTTGATCTTGTTATAGGTCTGCAGCAGCTTGGCCGACTTGGCCACCGAGAGGCCGGCAGGGTGACCGGCATATAGAATAGCGTGCCCTCGTCGAGGCTCGGCATAAACTCGACCCCGAGCCGCATTGCCGGCCACGCGGTCGCGGCAAGAGCAGCCATGGCCAGTCCCACGGTGAGCACGCGCGCACGTAACACCAGGGGAATGGCCGGGCGGTAGAGCCAGATCAGCGCGGTTCATCGGGTTGCGTCGCTCGGGCATGTGTGTGGTGCGCTCAGGATACTGATGGATGAACTAAAGCGACGCCTCGCGGAACTTCCCAAAGTCAGGAGATCGTGGCCTACTGTCGTAAGATCTGTTGTGTGCTGTCCTTCGAAGCAGTCGCGATGCTGCGGAGGAGAGGGTTCCTTGTTCGCCGCCTCGAAGAAGGCTTCCCTGAGTGGAAGGCGGCGGATCTTGCAACGGAGGCTTCAGGCGCTGATTGGCCGCGATTGAGAGTCACGCGGGCGAGACTCGATGTCTCCGCCTCCATTCCCAGGGTGGCTCAGACACCGCAACTGCGGAAGCCGGCCAGGACGTCATTTCGATCAGGTGTGAAGAAATTGCGATAGGCGGGTCGGGCAATTCGAGCACTTGTTGCCCAGCAGCCACCGCGCAGCACCTTGCGGCTGCCAAACCAAGGCTGCGAGCAATCCGCGTAAGGATCGGCTGAGAAGCCGTCGAACGGCAGGAAGTCTGAGGCCGTCCATTCCCAGACATTGCCGATCATCTGCCGGCAGCCGAATGAGCTGTCGCCTTCGCCAAGCGCCGCAACGTCAACCGGCCCACCGTAGGCAAAATCGAGACTGGCTTTTGCAGGTGACGGCGGATCATCGCCCCACGGCCAGCGTCTGCGGGTGTTGGACAGCCGATCACCTGCAGCTTCGCCAACGGCAGCGGCTTCCCACTCGGCTTCGTTCGGAAGTCGTCTGCCGGCCCAGCGACACCACGCGCTCGCCTCGAACCAGTTGACGAATACAACAGGTGCGTCGGGCTGCAGCGGCCGAGCTTCGCGATAGTGCCGCGTCGTCCAGATGCCATCGCATTTGGTTAGCCAGTAGACGGGGCGCTCGGCATTGCGCGTCTGTCGCCATGTCCAGCCGGCATCGCACCAGAACTCACGCCGATTGTAGCCACCCTCATCGACAAAGGTCGCAAACTCGCTATTGGTCACGGCGGCTCGGGCAATATGAAAGGGGGCCAACTCGACCGGATGTGCCCACTTTTCGTTGTCGAAGATGTAGTCGTCGGTTTCGGTCGAACCCAGGCGCCAGGAGCCGCCGGGGACTGCGCCATCGCCCGGCAACGCTCCAGCAGACGGCGGGGGCGCGCTGCCGAGTCCCTGGGGCGGCGCATTCGAGGAAGTCTGGCGTATGTAGCTCTGCGCCTCGACGTGCATGTCCTCATGCCGGATCGAAAGCTCGTAGAAATAGCGGGACTCGCCGTTGATTCCGCGACTTAGAAGCTCCTCCTGCCTTGCCAATACGTCAGCCATGTAGCGGCGGGTGCCGATGCGGTCCGGCAGGTCGAGGGTCCAGCGCGTCTTGCGCTACATTGCTGGAATCCCAAAAGGGCTCGCTGCGCTCGATCAGCGGTGCTTCGCGCGCCGCGTGCCTTAGCGTCCAGTATTCGTGGAACCAGGCGATGTGGCCAATCTCCCAAAGCACCGGATTGACGATTTCCCGGTGGGGGCCCAACAATTCCGCCGATGATAGATCTTCCGTCAAACGCTCGGTGCGATGACGGGCCTCGCGCAGTTGCGCAATCAGGTCGGAGGCGGAAGCGCCGCTGGTCGGGCGAAGCGCATGGTCTTTGTCCATGAGGATTGTCCTTATCACACCAGCCGGGCCGACTTCACGCACGGGCAATCGGGTCGCGGCGTCCCGATGGGCTGGCATCCTGCGAAAGCTGGGCCACCACGTTACGATTGCGCCCAGCTACGATGGCAAGCGTTTCGATTTTATGGTCGCAATCCATGCGTGGCGGGCCGCCGAGTCGATCCAGCGGTTCAAGGCGCTATATCCTGCGTGCCCGGTCGTGCTGCAGCTCAGCGGTACTGATATCTACGAGTACCTGCAGTCTGATCCCGGTCCCACCCTGCGCTCGATGGAGCTGGCGGACCGGCTGATCGGCCTCAACGATCTTGTGCCGAATGTCCTTCCAAAGAGATTCAGGAGCCGGCTTCGCATCATTTTCGAATCGGCCGAGCCACCGACGCGGGAAAGGCGGCCCAGTGCCCGCGCTGTAACAATCGCTGTCATCGGCCACCTGCGGGACGTGAAGGATCCATTGCGGGCAGCCAAAGCGGTGCGTTTGCTGCCGCCAGAAAGCCGAGTCCGGGTCGAGCAGGTCGGCCGTGCATACGCGCAGCAATGGGCGGCGAAAGCCCGAACTGAGATGAAGGCCAACAAGCGGTACCGATGGCGAGACGACGTTCCCCGCGCTTCCGTGCGCGCGCTCCTGGCCCGCAGCCACGCGATGGTGATCTCGTCGTTGAGCGAGGGCGGGGCGAATGTCATTTCGGAAGCCGTTGCTGCCCGCGTACCGGTGTTGGCTTCGCGTATGGACGGAAACGTCGGTCTGCTCGGCCGCGACTACCCGGGATACTTCCCTGTCGGGGATACAGGGGCGCTTGCGCGGCTGCTGGACAAGCTGGAGCAGGAGCCGGGTTTTGTCAGATTGCTGGAGAAGGCCATCGCCCGCCGCGCACCGCTTTTCCGGCCTGCGCGCGAGGTCGCAACATGGCGACGTCTGCTTGCAGAATTGATCTCGCCATCAGGCCGAGATTAGTTGGGTCGCCCCGGACGGGAGCAACTATGCCGCTGGCGCGATGCGGCCGCCATTCTCGAAGGTCCGGTAGCGGAGCCACAGGGCGAGCTGGGACGGCAGCGCTGGAAAGCCGGCTACCGGAACGGCGCCGGTGCGCGGCGGCGGCGATTGCGGGCCCGATGACCTCGACGCGCAGTTCCGCAATATCTCCGTGGCGATCTGCAGATCGCGGCCGGCGGAGAAGCGCCGATTTTCCAGATCGAGACGGCGTACCTGACGCTGATCGCTCGAGCGCGGCGCTATATCTATGCCGAAAGCCAATATTTCGCGTCGCGCCGTATCGCCGAGGCGGTGGCGCAACGGCTAGACGATCCCAACGGGCGGGAGAGTCCTGTTAAATCCCTTCAAGTCAAAAGGCTGGCTAGGTCGTGTTGACACTTACCTAGTCCAGAGCACGATAGCGGCGAGAGTTACGACGGCAAAGTAGTTGCGAGCGGTCTTTTCGAAGCGAGGTGCGACGCGTCGGAATTGCTTGAGCCTGGAGAAGCAGCACTCGACGAGCTGGCGCTGGGCGTAGAGGTGTTCGTCGAGAGGGTGCTTGAGGGCTCTCGATGGGTTGTTGGGAATGACGGCCACTGCGCCTTTTGCAGCGATGATGTTCCTCAGCCTGTCACTGTCGTAGGCCGTGTCGGCCATGACGAAGTCGGCTGGCAGGCCCTCGATCAGGTTTTCGCCTTGAGGGGCATCGCCGCCCTGTCCGCCGGTCAGGAGGAAGCGGACGGGGCAGCCGAGCCCGCGGACCGCCATATGGATCTTGGTGCTCAGCCCGCCGCGGGAGCGGCCGAGAGCCTGATCTTCAGCCCCCCTTTTTTGGCGCCCGAAGCGTGCTGGTGGGCGCGGACGATCGTGGAATCGACGATCAGGTATTCGAAGTCGGGATCGTCCGATAGAGCCTCGAAGATGCGTTGCCAGATGCCTTTGTGGCTCCACCGGCTGAAGCGCCGGAACACACTGTTCCAGCTGCCGAACACCTCCGGCAGGTCGCGCCACGGCGAACCTGTCCGCACGATCCACAGCACCGCCTCCACGAACAGGCGATTGTCGCGGCCCGGCGTCCCGCGCGTGCGGTCGTCACCGATGATGTGCTGCGATATCCGTTCCCACTGGTCATCCCGCAGGATCAGACGGTCCAGAACTCCCAAGGCTGCCCTCCAAAAGACAGCCTTGAATCATGTTTTGGAGCGATGCGGAATCCCTAGAGTCCACACGACCTAGAGCCGATTGCCATAGAAACGGCCCGGGCCCGGCTCTTCGGGACTTTGCATCGGCTAGATCGATGCCAGGAGTCGCGGGCCGTCTGCGATCAAGGTCGACCTCATTCGCTGCCGACGAACGATCTTGATACTAGGTCTCTTTGTGCACCTTGTCTTGAGCTTACGCGACGGCTCGAAGCAGCAAGTTAAGATGGTTGCGGTCCGTCGCAAGTTAAGATCAATGCGGGCCGCCGCTTCGGTCCGCTCCCAGCTTGATCGCCGGACAGGGCGGTAGCAAAATCGGCCACTTCCTGAAGTGAGCAGGGTGGGAGTGGCGTGGCCCGTTCGCTCGGCTTGCCGACTGTGCGCTCGGATCGGCTTGGCAAGAGCGGGCGACATCCATCGCGCCGTAGAAGATGCACTTCTTCCGTAGGCATTGACTTCAATGGATTGATGACGGTCGACTTGCGATGGAGTTTACGTTGCCGCTTCTGACTGCGTTTCGTCTGGTTCTGCCCGCTAAAACCAGACCCGAACGCCTGCAACGAAACTCAGCACGGATGAAGCGCGGCCTTCCTGTGAGGCATAAGTCGCCGTCTGGCCGACCTTCGTGTCGTAGGAGATGCCGATATAGGGCGCGAATTCCCGCGTGATCTCATAACGCAGGCGCAAGCCGAGTTCGGCATTCGTCAGACCCGCACCCACGGCGTCTTCCGGTATATTCTGGGCGGCGAAGTTCAGTTCGACTCGCGGCTGGAGGATGAGACGCTGCGTGATGTTCTGGTCGTAGTAGCCCTCGAGACGCGCGAGCAGATTGCCTCGGGTCGAGAGGAAGAGCGCTCCTGATACCTCGAACCAGTATGGCGCCAGGCCTTCAAAGCCGAAGGTGGCGTAGGTCTGATGCAGCGGTGCGCTCAGGTCCTGCCGAACTCCGACCTGCAGGTTGAAGTACGGTCCGATGGCACGACTGTAGAGCGCCTGAACCTCAGCGGCGTCGACCCCCTCCCGGACATTGCCTCCGCCCTCGCTCTTGAAGGTGAAGCGATTGATGTCGCCGCCAAACCACGCCTCGCCGTCCCAGCGATAGCCCAATTCGCCGCGGTAGACCTGCAGTTCAGCCAGATTGAGCATGACCAGGTAAAAGGGCTGGCCGCCCTGCTCGCGCATCATCGCGGCGCGCGCCCGATCCATCTCGACCTTGTCGAATTGCCTGTCGGCATAGTGGTCGAGCGGCGGCGACGGCGCCGGGTCAGAGCCAGCGGGAAGGGCGGTCCCGCTCGGGCCGCCCCCTGGCGGGATCGGCGCCATCCCGCCGTCGGGAGCCTTTTGCGCGGGAGAGGCGTTACGCGGCATTGCCGGCACGGGCCCGGGTTTCATCCCCGGCATGGAGCTATGATCCATCCCGGGCATTGAACTATGATCCATCCCGGGCATTGAGCTGTGATCCATCCCGGGCATTGAACTGTGATCCATCGTAGGCACGGGCTGTGCAGTGGCGGCGCCCGATAACAGCGTGACCACGAGAACGCCAATGGCCCTCAAACCGCGGTTCATCGTGCACCTCCGGGAGCGCGGATACTGACCACGCGCATCATGCCGGCATGCATGTGATAGAGCAGGTGGCAATGGAAGGCCCAGTCGCCCACCGCGTCGGCGGTCAGGTCAAATGTCGCCTTGCCTCCAGGCTGCACAAGCACCGTATGCTTCCTCGGAGCATGATCGCCATGACCGGTCACCAGCTCGAAGAAATGTCCATGCAGATGGATCGGATGTCCCATCATCGTGTCGTTGACGAGGTTCACCCGGACTCGCTCACCTTTCAGGAATGGGATCGGCTGCATCTTGTCGGACATCTTCACCCCGTCGAACGACCACATGAACCGTTCCATGTTGCCGGTCAGATGGATGTCGAGCGACCGAGACGGCGCGCGAACGTCGGGATTGCGATCGAGCGCGACGAGGTCGCGATAATTCAGCACGCGATGCCCGACGTCGCCCAGGCCCTGTCCGGGGCTGCCCATGCGATCCTCTGGCATTGGTGAAATGGTCTGTACGCCCGGCGTCATCGCGACGCCTGGCGCGTTCTTCGGATTGCGCATGTCCATGTTCATGTCGCCGTGTTTCATACCGGTATGGTCCATGCCCTGCATGCTATCCATTCCCGACATATTCATTCCCATGTCCGTCATGGTTGCCAGGGGCCGGGGCCGCAGAGGAGGCACGTCGGCGGTCATGCCGGCCCGCGGCGCCAAGGTCGCACGAGCCATCCCGGATCGATCGACGCTCTCTCCTACAAGCGTATAAGCGCGGTTGTCGCGCGGATTGACGATCACATCATACGTCTCGGCGACACCGATCTGAAACTCGTCGACTGTCGTCGGACGAACATTCTGGCCATCGGCCTGCACGACTGTCAGGGGCAGGCCCGGAATGCGGACGTTGAAGGTCGTCATCGACGAGGCGTTGATGACGCGTAGACGCACGCGTTGGCCCGGCGAGAAGAGTGCCGTCCAGTTGTCATGCGGCCCGTGGCCGTTCACGAGATACGTGTAGGTCGAGCCCGTCACGTCGGCGATGTCGGTAGGATCCATCCGCATGTCCGCCCATTTGGCGCGATCCTTGAGCGGTTGGTCCTTGCCCGCCATCAGTCCGGCAAGCGTCTGCCTCTGGTAGTTGAAGTAACCGGGCTGCTGCTTGAGCTTGCGGAAGATGGCGTCCGGCGACATCGGACTGTGGTCCGACAGTACGACGACATGCTCCCGATCCGACTTGACCGGATCGGCGCCCGCCGGATCGATGACGATCGGGCCATAGTGTCCCGCCTGCTCCTGCAGTCCGGAGTGGCTGTGATACCAATAGGTACCGGATTGCTTGATCGCAAACTCGTAAATGAAGGTCGATCCTGGCTTGATGCCGGGGAAGGAGATGCCGGGCACGCCATCCATTGCAGGAGGCACCAGCAGCCCGTGCCAATGGATGGAACTGTCTTCCGTCAAGTCGTTGGTGACGCGGAGCCGAACGTTCTGTCCTTCTCGAAGCCGGACGAGTGGCCCGGGCACTGTGCCGTTGATGCCGATGGCGTCGCTGCGCTGCCCGTCGACCACAAGGCTCTGGCGGGCGATTTTGAGGGTGATGTCCGAGCCCGACACCGTCGGCAGCGGTGCTGCGATTCCCGCCGAGACAGGCTGCGCCCACGCGGGAAACCAGCCCGCGGCGACCATTCCGGCGCTGCTGGAGCCCGCCCCGACGAGGAGCCGGCGGCGATTCAGGATCGGCCTCATGGAAACTCCCAACTGATATGATTGCGCGCTCGTCTGGTAAATACGCAGATTGGACGACCAGCCCTCGTTCTATCTCGTCTATCGGCGCTGGAGGTCGAGTTGCTTGCGTAGCTGCTGGCGGGCGCGCCGCAGCCGGTTTTCGATGGCCTTTTCGCTCACCCCGAGAGTTCGGGCAGCTTCGGCCTGGCTCATGCCTTCCATCGTGTGCAGTACCAGCGGTTCGCGCAGCGCTGCAGGTAGCTGCGAAATTGCCCGCACCGTGCGGAGTAGCTCCTGTCGGTCGACAGATGCGTCATCCTGCCGGGGATTATCCTCCGCAACGGTGTCGGCCGTCGCGCCCAGCGGCAATGCAAAACCCAGAAAACTCCGGACCCGGCGCCTACGTGCGAGATCGCGGCATCGATTAAGGACAATAGCGACTAGCCAGGGCCGCAACGCGCGGCGCTCGTCGAACCGTCTCAACGCCCCATGAGCCGACACGAATACATCCTGAACGCAGTCGAGGGCGTCGTCCGCATCCCCGAGGCTCGCGAAGGCGATGCGATAGAGCACGTCGCGATGTCGGCGCACGATTTCCCCGAACGCGCGATCCCGCCCGGCGATGCTGAGCGCTACCAACTCGCTGTCGGAAAGTTCCTGGAGGTCAATGCTCACGACTGTCTTCAGTGAGGGCTTTCACCACCGCCTGGTCAAATCTCTTCGCTTGGTCCGGTCGCAGCAGCTCGCGCATTGCAAAGACATGCGCGAGCGTTTCCTTCTGCAAGCGACCCATTGCCTGGTGAGACCGGTCGACGGCGGCATTGACCCTCGGGCCGGCACCATGTTCGGCCTCGATCGCTTCCGCCAGGAGCGCGTTGTATGAGCGCAGTTCGAGTTCAATCGCCGTTCGGCGCACCGCGAACTGTCTTTCGAGGGCCTCCAGTCGGGACTTCTGATCGGCGTCGAGGTCGAGATACTCATGCATGAATGCATGGACATCCGATTTCGGCGTCGGGCGATGGTCGAGCACGACTCGCCCCACGAATACACCCATCAGTGCCGCGAGAAACGCGATCACAACTGTTCGCAGTGTTGCGTTCAACGGCCGCGTTCCAGCAGAGAGGAAGGCGCTAGGTGCGAGATGCCGCCCAACGAGGCGACAGTCGCCGCGACCGCGGTCGGCGCGGCCATCGCTACCGCGCCGCCAAGCCCGATGAGCAGCGCACCGAGAAAAGCGAGTGCATCGAGCCGCCATTGGCCAGCACGGCCTGCCCTGGCATCGGCAATACGCTGCAAAACAGTCGACTCGATATCCGCAAGACGTGGGTGGGTCAGGCCTTGCGACAATCGCCTCAAGGTCAAATCGAATTGGGTATCCATAGCTCCCTCCATTCCTCCGTGAATACGCGCCAGGCGCTTCCATCCCTTACGTCTTCCAGGATGCCCGTCAAAATACGCCCTGACGGCGAGGCGATGGGTTCGTCAACCGTGATCGCAGTGCAATTCCGTGCAGAAACGCACGTTGCCGGGCAGCAGCCTACGCGTCCGCGATGGCTAGCCCTCGTCGGCAGGCGTTCATCTTTGCTTGCTATTGTCGAGGTTGGCGATGCAACCTCCGGGTGCCCCCGTTGTTCCCCTTGATCGACAAGGATCGAAAAGGGGTCGTCAAATGTCCTATGCGCGCTTTGCGGCAATGATTGTCGTGTCGACTCTCGTGATGTTCGTGTTGATGTATCTCAACACCTACGCGATCGACCACGTCTTCTTCAGTCAGACGCGGGCCTGGATGGCTGTCGTGATGGGCGCGACGATGGCCGTGCTGATGCTCGGCTTCATGTGGAGCATGTACAAGGGCGGGGCGGCCAATGCCGTGATCGTGGTTTGCGCGGCCATTGCGTTCTCGGGCGCCTTGTGGCTGGTGCGCAGCCAGGAGACGGTTGACGACGTTGCCTACATGAAGGCCATGATTCCTCATCATTCGATTGCGGTGATGACCAGCGAGCGCGCCCATATCCGGAATCCACGCGTACGGGCGCTGGCTGACAGCATTTTACAGACACAGGTGAAGGAAATTGCCGAGATGAAGGAACTGATTTCTCAACTGGAGCGCCAGCCTCCCCCGGAAAGCGCCCCGCGGCTCCCGGCTCATCGATAGATCACGAATTGCTGCCAAACAGTCAGGCACGATACCTATGCGGCGGCGCAAAAGGCAAAGGATTCCGTACTTGGAATTAAGTCGAGACGTGAGGGCGCCAACTCCCAGGGATGGCGAGGCAGAGCGACTGAATCATAAATGCTTCTCGCCGAGCGCTCCGAGAAACAGCCCCTGCTGCAGCAGCGCGACCTTCCCGCGAGCCTGCAATCCCCGTCCGATGGCGACGATCAGCAACAAAATGGCATTGCCGTAAGTGATATGAGTCTTTCGGTGGCAAGGATGTGTCAATCGCGGAAAAAGCCGCAAGCATGGCTCACTTTCTGATCGGCGTGCGAATCCTCTTGAAACATCGAATAGGTTGACCGTTCGGCAATAATTCCGACGCTGGAAGCTTGTGGCAACCGCCTCCAGTGCGCGACTTCCCATAGAGTTCCTCCTATGGCATTGTGAAGCTCATGAAAGTCGGCGTGTGGCTCCGCACGGTGCTTCCGATCCTTGCGATCGTGGGGCTTATTGGCGGCCCGTTCGTCACCACGATGAGCGTGCCGATGATGGCGGATGCGTCGACAATTTCCGAGATGCCGGACGGCATGCCGTGCTGCCCGACTGAGAAACCTGCCGTTCCGGACTGCCAAAAGACCTGCACATTGACGACAACGTGTATGGCGAAGTGCTTCTCAATCACGCCGCTGTTTTCGGGCATGGCTTACATTCATTGGAAGCAGAGTGAGGTTATCCGCCCTGGCGGCGACGTCGCGGGCGACGCGCTCGGGCCAGAGCCTCCTGCCCGACCTCCGCGAACCTAGTAAATCGCCGGCGTTTGTACGCCGGCTCGCGCCGCTCCAGCGAGGCTCGGGCGGTTAAGAGCGTGTGGCCATAGGCCATGCAACGCCGGGCTGTGCGCACGGTGCTCCAATGTTTTGAGATTTCCAAACCATGACGACCTTTCATATCAAGCGCGCCGCGATGGCGGCGCTCACGGCCGCACTCTCCGTGTCGGCTGTCTCGACGGTGCGCGCCGACATTGCCGACTATGAGTTTCGTCTCGTTCAGCCGAATCTGAAGCAAGGCGATGGTGCGATGGTCTCTGTCCGGCTCGTCGACAAGCGCACGGGCGGGCCAGTTCCAGACGCGGTCATCTTCGCCATGCGGATCGATATGGCGCCAGACGGTATGCCGACCATGACCACTTCGATCGAGGCCCTGCCGTCGACCGAACCCGGCATCTACCGCTTCACAACTAATCTGACGATGGAGGGCGGCTGGCAGCTCTCCCTAGGGGCCAAGATTCAAGGTGAGACTGGCACGCTTCAGAATAAGCTGATCCTGAGGGCAGTGCCATGAAACGGATCGTCCTCACAGGCCTCGCCTTGGCCGCCGTTGCAGCGGCGGGGATCGGAGGCAATTGGGCAGGTGTCCGGGGTCTTCCGGCGCCTGGCGTCCGCGCATGGTTCGGTTTCGAGCCTAGGCCTGCAGCTGCTTTGTCGGACGGCACCGACATGGTAATTTATTATCGGGATCCCGACGGCAAACCCTTCTATTCGGCGACTCCGCATCAGACTAACGACGGCCGGGCTTTCCGTGCTGTTCGTGCCAGCGAGGACGTGAGTTTCGAGGTCAAACCGCCGGCCAGCGCTGAGGCGACCGTCCCGGCAAGCGCGCGGCGCATCCTTTACTACCGCAACCCAATGGGCCTGCCCGACACCTCGCCTAAGCCGAAAAAGGATTCCATGGGGATGGACTATATCCCCGTCTACGAGGGAGAGGACGACGGCGGCTCGGTCGTAAAGGTGTCGCCCGGCAGGCTGCAGCGCACCGGCGTCCGGTCGGAGGTTGTAGAGCGGCGCACCGTCGGCCGGCGAGTGCGGGTGCCGGGAACGGTTCAGCTCGACGAGCGTCGCATCTCGGTGGTCGCAACGCGGAGCGACGCCTTCGTCAACGAGGTGGCGAACGTGACGACAGGCGACCAGGTGACAAAAGGTCAGGTGCTCCTTCGCCTCTATTCACCTGACATAGCCGCAGCGGGCGCTCAGTTTCTCACCGACCTCAGTATCGGCGGCCGCGACGGCACCGTCGGCGGTGCCCGCCAGCGCCTCGAAAACCTAGGGCTATCATCTCGGGTGATTGGCGAGATCGAGCGGACGCGCAAGGTCCCACTATCGGTGACTTGGCACGCACCACGCGATGGCATTGTGCTCGAGCGCAACGTCGTTGACGGCATGAAAGCGGCGCCCGGGGAGGTGCTTTTCCGTATTGCCGACATCTCGAGCATCTGGGTTCTTGCGGATGTGCCGGAGTTCGACCTCGGTGTCGTCCGACTTGGCGCTCCGGCGACGATTCAGGTGCGAAGCCTGCCTGGGCGCAGCTTCGAAGGGCACGTGTCGCTGATCTATCCGCAAGTGGGCGAGGCGACGCGGGCCACAAGGGTACGCGTCGAGATCTCGAACCCCGGCGGCGTGCTGCTTCCCAACATGTATGCCGATGTGGAGATCGGCACCGGCGGCGTGACGCCGGTTGTCGCCGTTCCAGACGACGCCGTCATCGACACCGGCACTCGGCAGGTAGTGGTCCTTGACCGGGGGGAAGGCAAATTTGAACCGCGTGTGGTCAAAGTCGGACTCCGCGGCGGCGGTTTCACCGAAATCCGTGAAGGGATTGCCGCGGGCGACCGTGTCGTCGTTGCGGCGAACTTCTTGATCGACGCTGAGAGCAATCTGAAGGCCGCGCTGCGCAGCCTGGCAACACCGGAGGCGCAGCCATGATCGCCCGTCTCATAGGATGGTCCGCCCGCAATCTCGTGCTCGTCTTCGTCGGTACGATCTTCGCTGTCGCGGCCGGTGCCTATGCTCTGAAGACGCTACCGCTCGACGCCATTCCCGATCTCTCTGACGTGCAGGTGATCGTCTTTACCGACTATCCTGGTCAAGCGCCGCAGGTCGTGGAGGACCAGGTCACCTATCCCCTCACGACGTCCATGCTGACGGTGCCGAAATCAAAGGTGGTGCGCGGCTTCTCCTTCTTCGGCGTCTCCTTCGTCTATGTGATCTTCGAGGACGGCACCGATCCCTATTGGGCGAGAAGCCGTGTGCTGGAATACCTCAATGCGGCCTCGCAGCGCCTGCCACTTGGCGTGACGCCGACCCTTGGACCGGATGCTACCGGCGTGGGCTGGGTCTACCAGTATGCCGTTGTCGCCAAGGAGATGACACTCGCCGAACTCCGCTCGCTGCAGGATTGGGTGGTTCGCTTCGGTGCGTCCAATGCAGAGGGCGTCGCCGAGGTCGCCAGCGTCGGCGGCTTCGTGAAGCAATATTCGATCGTGGTTGATCCGAATCGGTTGCGAGCGCTAGGCATTTCGCTCGATAGAGTGCGCGAGGCCGTCAAGGGGAGCAATGCCGACGTCGGTGGACGCACTGTCGAACTCTCCGAATTTGAGTTTATGATACGCGGCCGCGGCTATCTTCGCGGCGTTGCCGACATCGAGAATGTGGTGCTGAAGACCGACCGGGGCGTACCCCTGCGGGTGAAGGATGTTGCCCGTGTCGAGGTTGGACCGGACGAGCGGCGCGGCATCACCGAGCTGAATGGTGAGGGCGAGGTGGCAAGCGGCATTGTGCTGCAGCGCTTCGGTGCTAACGCGCTGAGCGTGATCGAGAACGTCAAGGCGCGGCTCATGGAGATCGGGTCGAGCCTGCCCAAGGGCGTCGAGATTGTGCCGGTCTACGACCGATCCGAGCTGATCGACCGGGCGATCGAAACGCTTATGGGCACGCTGATCGAGGAGAGCATAATCGTTGCCTTGGTCTGCGTCGTGTTCCTGCTACATGTGCGCAGCGCGCTGGTCGCCATCTTGATGCTGCCAGTCGGCATCCTGATGGCGTTCGCGGCGATGAAAGTCATCGGACTCGGGTCCAACATCATGAGTCTCGGCGGCATCGCCATCGCCATTGGTGCTATGATCGACGCCGCGATCGTGATGATCGAGAACGCTCACAAGCATTTGGAGCGCGCTCCGCCGGACAAGCCGCGTGTTGAGACCCTGATCGAGGCGGCGAGCGAGGTCGGGCCCGCATTGTTCTTCAGCTTGCTGGTCATCACGGTCTCTTTCCTGCCCATCTTCACGCTGGAATCGCAGGAAGGACGGATGTTCGGTCCGCTTGCCTTCACCAAGACGTTTGCCATGGCGGCGTCGGCACTCCTTTCGGTGACGCTGGTGCCGGCCTTGATGATCGTCTTTGTGCGCGGGCGGATCGTTCCCGAGCACCGGAACCCGATCAACCGCTTCCTGATCTGGACTTATAGGCCGATAATCCGGGGAGTTCTCAGGGTAAAGACCCTGACCATTCTCATCGCCCTCGTCGTGCTGGGCGTCACTGTCTGGCCGGCGCGGCAGCTCGGCTCCGAGTTCATGCCGAGCCTCGATGAGGGTACGCTGATGTATATGCCGACAACGTTGCCGGGCATTTCCGTCACCAAGGCGGCCGAACTCCTGCAAATGCAGGATAGGATCATCAAGAGCTTTCCGGAGGTCGCCTCGGTTTACGGCAAAGCGGGGCGCGCGCTTACCGCGACCGATCCGGCGCCGATCGAGATGTTCGAGACCATCATCAATCTGAAGCCGAAGAGCGAATGGCGGCCGCAGGTTACGATCGACAGCCTAAAGGCGGAGATGGACCAGGCGCTGCAATTCCCTGGCGTCTCAAACGCCTGGACTATGCCGATCCGCGCTCGCATCGATATGCTCGCGACCGGCATTCGAACGCCGGTCGGCGTCAAGGTGTTCGGCCAGGATCTGGCGCAGATGGAACAGACTGCCCGCGAGATCGAGCGGGTGCTGCGGTCCGTAGCAGGGACGTCGAGCGCCTACGCGGAGCGGGTGATCGGCGGTTACTATCTCGACATCGTGCCGGATCGGGACGTGCTTGGCCGCTATAATTTGGCCATTGACGACGTTCAAAGGGTAATCGTGAGCGCTCTGGGCGCAGAGACCGTGACGACCACGGTTGAAGGTCGTGAGCGCTACAGCGTCGCGATTCGCTATCCGCGCGACTTCCGGAGCGATCCGCAGGCAATCGCTCACGATGTGCAGGTGCCGTTGCCCGGCGGCGGCACGGTGCCGCTCGGCGAGGTCGCCAAGGTGGAACTCACACGTGGCGCGACCTCGATCCGCACTGAGAACGGAAGACTCGCTGTTTATGTCTTCGTTGATATCACCGGCCGCGACCTCGGCGGCTATGTCGCCGAGGCGCAGCAAGCAGTTGCGAAGGAAGTAAAGCTGCCGTCCGGCACTTATGTCTCGTGGAGCGGTCAGTTCGAATACCTGCAGCGCGCCGAGGCGCGACTGAAGATTGTCGTGCCGGTGACGTTGCTCGTTATCTTCCTGCTGCTCTATCTCAATTTTCGAGCACTCACTGAAACACTCATCGTCATGCTGTCGCTGCCCTTCGCTTTGGTCGGCGGAATCTGGCTGATGTGGTGGCTCGGCTTCAACATGTCCGTGGCAGTAGCGGTCGGCTTTATCGCGCTTGCGGGCGTTGCCGCTGAAACCGGCGTCGTGATGCTGATGTATCTCGAACAGGCTACGGCGGAGGTGAAGGCGGAGCGAATCCGACAATGCCGAGCCTTCACTGGGGATGACCTTTATGAGGCGATCATGATCGGTGCCGTCGAGCGTGTGCGGCCGAAGATGATGACGGTCGTTGCCATCATGGCGGGCTTGGTTCCGATCTTGTGGAGCGCGGGCGCTGGATCGGAGGTGATGCAGCGGATCGCGGTGCCGATGATCGGCGGCATGGTATCCTCGACGGTCCTTACGCTGATCGTGATTCCGGCGGTCTACGGGCTGGTGAAGGGCTGGCGACTGCCGCGTAGGGCTGCGGACGAAGACGCTACGAGCGGACCGGAACCAGCCGAACTCAAGGCTACCGCCGGTTAGGCGAACGGTTCCACGAGGGCGCGGCGCCGCCGGGCGTCATGCTGGACGAGATCCATCTGGGCGTCCTCCCATCGTAGGTCCGGTTGCTTGGCATTACGCCGAGATCCTGCCAGTGCTGGCGACCTGGTCGTTGAACCATGCGGCTATGCCGTAGCTAGTCTAACTCCTGACCGATCGTGCACCGGCCTCTTTCGCCTCATCTGCGGTCCGCTTAGTACCAAGGGGAACAGCCCGGTTTGGGCCGCCACGGTGACGAAACGGCCGATAGTTTCCGAGCTTGGTTCGGGATTTGTAGTTGCCATCTTCAAAGCCGAGCGGCTTGTCTGCTTCTGCCGTCGATTCTGCGACGGTCTCGGGCGCGATGATTGGCGGGGGAGCTGACTTCGTGGCAGCGGCTGCCACGGCGCCGCCGATCAGACCTTGACGTCGTGACGCAACGGCGTCAGCCGCTGCTCGCACTGGATCATCCTCGGTGTGGACGTAGCGCATGAACATAGTGACCGTCTTGTGCGCCGTGAGGGCCATGCCGACCTTCACAGGAATGCCGGAGTTTGCGATATCCGTCGCCGAACGATGCCGGATGCCGTGCGTGCCAATGTGCGGCAGCCCGGCTCGCCCGAGGATGCGTCGCCAGCCCTTGTAGTAGGTATGCTTGGACATCGGCCGGTTGGGATCGAAGACGGAGGGACAGACGTAGGGTGACTTTTCCAGTCGCGGCGCTGCCTCGAGGAGGCGGACCGCCTCGGCGCTCATCGGCTTCGACATTCCGCCGGTCTTGCTGTCGGGCCATGCAACACGGCGATTGTAGAGATCGACCCAGGTCCATTCGAGCTTGAGGATCTCGGACATCCGAGCTGCAAATTCGAACTGTAGCCGGACGGCGAGGAGGATGAACGGGTGTTCAAGTCCCTCAGTCTCTGCCTTGTTCAAATAGGCGTACAGCCGCTTCAACTCCGCATCGGTGATCAGTCGGGTCTTTCCCCGTTCGGGGAATTTTGGAACATGGCGGCAGGGGTTCGATCCGTCGGAGCGCATACCCCAGACCTCCGCCATGTTGAACATCTTGCGCACCGCCGAGAGAACCCGGTTGGCATTCGTGGGCGTTCTCGCCATCTTCTTCATCAGGCTCGAGATGTCCGCGCGCGTGACGTCGGCAACCTTGATCTGGCCGAGGTGGGGGATGATGTAGAGTTTGCCGTAGCCGCGGTTGGCCTCGACCGTAGAGGGTTTGTTGCGCGGCTCGGAGTAGTCGGCGATGAAGCGCTCGAAAAGCTCCGTCAATATGGGCGCGCGGCGCGCGGCGCTCTTCTCTGCACTCGGGTCCTTGCCTTTGCGGACATCGGCCAACCAATCGCGGGCGATGTCTCGGGCCTGCTCGACCGTGATCTCGCCAAAGCGGCCGATGGCTGGCTTGCGGCGCTGACCATTGTTCGCGACATAGGCCACCATGAAGACCTTGCGGCCAGTCGGCGTGACCTTGAGCAGGAATCCCGGTATTGCGGCGTCGCGGAGTTCGTAGGGGTCCTTCTTGGGCTGAGCGGCGTCCACAACGGTCTTGGTGAGTTTGAGTCTTGGCATTCCTATCCTCCGACTAGGTCGGATCTCAGGTGCAAAATAGGTGCAGCCAGAAATCCAACCGTGGCGTACGACCGGCTAGGACTGGATCACGATATGACGTGGAAATGCCAGGTAGATCAGGCACTTATCGTGTTATGGCGTACTGCCGGCTAGACATAGGGTAGACTAACTGACGCCTCTCAAAATCAGGTTCCTCACGGAGTGTTGGTTCGAGCCCGACCGGGGGTACCATCCCAGAATTTCCACGCCCTAAGTGATTGTTCTGCCGCTGTTTTCCGAGCGGCGGGGCACTCTTTCTGGGCGAGCGGGACACTTAGCCGGCTTTTTGTTCTGCTCCCGCGCCGTCTTGAGGGGCATGCCGGCTCGCGCCAGCTTCTTCTGATACGGACCTCCGGAATGGCGAGCTCGATTGACCGGCATGTTGCGGTGCCGGCCGGGGTCTCATGAATCGGGCTCTGATTATGCAAGGCAGAAACCACTGACCGGCGACATGGCCGGCACGCGCGGCGGGGGAGCGGGGGGCAAGCCACGGTCGTCTCGGCCATAAAATCCATGAACCTTCACGGGGGCCGCGCGTTTACGTGATCCCGGAAGCCGCCTGAAGGACTCCCATGCCGATCTATATGGACATCGTACCGCTCGACCGGGTCGTCGTCATCGTCGCACGGGGGGCAGTGAGCGCCGACGAGATCGCCCAAAACGCCAAGAAGCTCGTCGAGGCGAACGTGCCGGGCTACGCGAAGATCATCGACGTCACAGGCGCGGCATCGGACATGACCCCGGAGCGAGTGAACGGCATGGCGGCGGCGCTGCGGAGCGGGCGGGAAGCCGTCGCGCGGGGACCCGTCGCCTTTGTCGTGGATCCCGCACGTAACGGATTCGCCGACCGCTTCGCCGCAGCCACGGGGGGCGATCGGCCCATCCGGCTATTCCGGAGCCTTCACGAAGCGCGGAAGTGGCTAACGGGGTCTCCTACGGTGCCCCAACGCTGATCCCCAGCAGGACACGCCGCCCGCGGACGCGGCGTCCTACCTGGACATCGATGGGGTGGAACGACATCGGTATCTCATCTTCACATCAAGCACGTCGCGGCCGATACCTTCAGCCAAAGACAGATGGCCGATGCAACTACAGCAGGCACACATCGTCTGCCTGCGTGGCTATCGAGGTGGCACACATGGTCGAAGAAAGTCAGCATTTTCAGCGATTCATCTGAATGTCCCGACTTTCGGCCAGCAGGTGGATATTCGCCGCTGATCGTTGGCCTCGGCGGGCGTGACGGTCGCGCTCGAGACCGCCGGTACCGACTACGCTTGCGCCAGATTGCTGTCATCGGCCGCGAGGGCAATACCGCGCCGGGAGTTGGTCAGCCCTGTCGCTGCAGTGTCGGGATCAATATCCAAAAGGATATTAGACCCGCCAACTAATGATATTTGATTGCTGCTTCCGTATTCGCAAAGGTCGACGTGCAGAATCTTGAGTTCGTACAGAACCTTTGTTTGGATGGAGGACGAAGTGCCTGATCAGAATATTGCAGGTGGTGCGGGCATCAGGACCGAGCGCGTTCAAGTGACCCTTTCCGATATCGAGCGTGTCGGTCCCGGTACGTTGAACGGCCGCTACATGCGGCGCTTCTGGCATCCGGTGTTCCACGCCGCCGATCTCGAGGTCGGGCACGTGAAGCCGATCCGCATCCTGGGCGAGGACTTCGTCGTCTATCGCGGCGAGAGCGGCAAGCCGCAGGTCACCGGACCGCGCTGCCCGCATCGCAACATGTCGCTGGTGCCGAGCTGGATCGAGGGCGACACGATCCGCTGCTTCTATCACGGCTGGCGCTTCGACCCATCGGGCCAGTGCGTGGAGCAGCCGGCGGAGAAGAACGCCTTCTGCGACAAGATCAGGATCCCGTCCTATCCGACGCGCGAGTATCTCGGCCTGATCTTCGCCTATCTGGGCGAGGGCGAGCCGCCGGAGTTCCCGCGCTACCCCGCCTTCGAGGGCGAGGACGTGGTCACCCACACCGACAGCTACACGCGCGCCTGCGGCTTCTTCAACAACATGGAGAACGCCGGCGACCTCAGCCACATCGCCTTCGCCCATCGCGACGCCGCGGTGTCGTGGGACGAAATGACGGACGGGCCGAAGTTGTCGCCCGTCGAATCCGACTGGGGTGTCGAGGCTCATGCGGTGCGCCCGAGCGGCCGCCGCAACATCCATCAGATCGGCTTTCCCAATGTCTATCACACGCGGGGCGTGCCCGATGACGTGGCGGTGCCCTACCGCGAGTTCATCGGCTGGTGGGTACCGCACGACGACGATCGTCACACCCAGTTCACCGTCGTGGTGAAGAGCAAGGCCGACGCGGAACAGCTCGAGGCCTATCACAAGCGGCGCAACGAGATGTACGCGCGCCACGACATCGATCGCGAGGCGCTCGCAAAAGACATCCTCGCCGGCCGCAAGCGCCTGCAGGACGTGGATCCCAGCCGCGTCCACATGATCTTCCTGCAGGATGATATCGCGCAGGCCGGCGTGGGACCGATCGCCGGCCGGCCGCGCGAGAATCTCGGTCGCGGCGACGCGGTCGTGATCCTCTATCGCCGCATCTGGATGCGCGAGCTGGCCAAGTTCGCCAACGGCGAGCCGGTCAAGGACTGGCGTTACGATCCGGCCGTCATCAAGGTCCACGCCGACTTCCGCTAGGTGCTCATGTCCCGTCGTCCAGCCGAATCCACCGTCGAGATCCTGCGCAGGCTCGTATCGTTCGACACGGTCAGCCGCAATTCCAATCTCGATCTCATCGCCTGGGTGCGGGACTATCTTTCAGGGTACGGGGTCGAAAGCACCCTGATCCACGACGACACCGGAAAGAAGGCCAACCTCTATGCCACGATCGGCGATGCCGGCCGATCGGGCTACATGCTGTCGGGCCATACCGACGTCGTGCCGATCGACGGTCAGGAATGGTCGACGAGTCCGTTCGAACTCGTCGAGAAGGACGACCGGTTCTTCGGTCGCGGCACCAGCGACATGAAGTCGTTCATTGCGGTGGTGCTCGCCCGCGTGCCCCAATTCGCTGCCGCGCGCCTGCACACGCCCATCCATCTCGCCTTCTCCTATGACGAGGAGGTAGGCTGCAAGGGCGTGCCGAGCCTGATCGACCATCTCGGGGTTCTGCCGGCGCCGCCGCGCCTCTGCGTCGTGGGCGAGCCGACCGACATGAAGGTCGTGACCGCCCACAAGGGCAACAAGCGCTACCGCTGCGAGGTGCATGGCCGCGAGTGCCATTCGGCCCTGGCGAATCAGGGCGTCAATGCCGTCGAGATCGCCGCCGACCTGGTCTATCGGCTGCGCAGCATGGCGCGCGAGAGGATGAAGATCGGTCCCTTCGATCGAGATTTCGATCCGCCCTACACGACAATCCACACCGGGACCATCCAGGGAGGCACGGCGATGAACATCGTTCCCAAGGAATGCGCCTTCGAATTCGAGTTCCGCTATGTGCCCGGCGACGATCCGGAGGCCTACTTGAAGCGGCTCGAGGACCATGCGCGCGACACCCTCGAGCCCGAGATGAAGGCAGTGGCCTCCGAGGCGCGCATCGACTTTCGGTTCAAGTCGCAACTGCCGGCGCTGGACACGGCGGAGACGGCTGACGTGACCGAACTCGCCAAGGCGCTGTCGGGCTCCAACCGCACCGGCAAGATCAGCTTCGGTACCGAAGGCGGCCTGTTCCAGAAGGCCGGCATTCCCACCGTCGTTTGCGGTCCCGGCTCGATCGAGCAGGCGCACAAGCCGGATGAATGGATCCTCCTCGACCAGATCGCGCAGTGCGAGGATTTCATGGGCCGCCTGCAGGCGCGCGCGGAACGGGGCTAGCCATGGCCGCCGAGGCTCTCGCACTGCACAGGCTCGAGCAGGCGATCGCACGCGAACTCGAGCTCTTCGCCTATCCCAACAAGGTCTGGCCGCGCGTGACGCGGAGTGCCGGCGGTGAACCCATCCTCGACGTCGTGATCGTCGGAGCCGGACAGGCCGGGACCTCGCTCGCCGTCGGCCTGTTTCGCGAGCACATCACGAATATCCTGATGGTCGATCGCTGCCCGCCGGGCGGCGAGGGGCCATGGAACACCTGGGCCCGCATGATCACCCTGCGGACGATCAAGGAACTGACCGGTCCCGACGGACGCATCGCCGCGGCATCGTTCCGGTCCTGGTACGAGGCACGCAAGGGTGAGGCGGCGTGGCGCGAGCTCGTGCGGATCCCAAAGGGCGAGTGGATGGACTATCTGCTGTGGGTCCGCGCCGTCCTGAAGTTGCCGGTCGAGAGCGAGACCGAGGTCACATCCATTGCGATGGAAGGCGAGCATCTCCGGGTCGCGCTCAAGGGCCCTCAGGGCAGTCGCAGCGTCCTTGCACGCAAGGTCGTGCTGGCGACCGGTGTGGACGGTTCGGGGGGACCGCGCCGGCCGGCGTTCACCGACGGCGTCCCGCGCTCGCTATGGGCGCACAGCGCCGATGCCATCGACTTCACGGCACTCGCCGGCAAACGGGTGGCCGTGCTGGGCGCCGGCGCTTCGGCATTCGACAATAGCGCGACGGCGCTCGAAGCCGGCGCGGCGAGCGTCGTGCATTTTCTGCGGCGCCCGGAGCTGCCCCAGGTCAACGCGTTGCGCTTCCTCGAAACGTCGGGATTCTTCCGTAACTTCGGCTCGCTCGACGACGACATCAGGCTGCGCTTCATGCGCCATTACCTGTCTCTGCCGACCCCGCCGCCCGCCGACACGCTTGAGCGTTGCCGGGCGCATGGCAACTTCGTCCTCTGCTGCGGCGAGGGCTGGACGGGCATGACGCCGACCGAGAACGGGACGGTCCGGATCGCCACGCCGCGACGCAGCGTCGAGGCGGATTTCGCGATCCTCGGGACGGGCTTCCGGATCGATCTCGCACGCCTGCCCTTCCTGGCGCCGCTGATGCCGCACCTGACGTTGTGGGGGGACCGGGTCGCGCTGGACGAGGGTGACGATGTCGACCAGCGGCTGGGCAAATATCCCTATCTCGGTCCGGCCATGGAGGCGGTGGGCCGGACGCCGGAAGCCGATCGCGCGCTACGCAATCTGCATCTGTTCAACATCTCCGGTGTGCCGAGCGTCGGGCTCATCAGCAGCGGCATCAATGGTCTGCCTTGGGGTGTCGATGCGATAGCACTCGCGATCTCGCGCGATCTGTTCAAGGCCGATGCCGATTCCTTCTATCGGGAATTCATCGGATATGCCGAGCCCGATGCCAACGAGGCTTACGTCAAGCAGAGAATAGCGCAGTGATCGTTGGCCGTCGCCCTCGGCGAATCGACGTCGCGCTCGAGTTGCCAGCCCATGCCGGACTCGTCTGAAAAGTCACCGGCACGGGCCTGGCCTGAGGACAAGGCGGCCAGCAGAGCGGCCAGGGCGAAGATCGGGCGCATGGGATCAGCGCGCGTTGGCAGGCTTGTTCGGCGTGGGCTCCAGGAACGACACTGGATCGCTGCCGGGAAAACTGTCGGCCAGGGCGGCATCCAGCTTGCGTTCCATCGCCTCGGCGGGCGAGTCGACTGAGCGGTCCGGCGGGACTCCAACGCGGCTCACTCGCCTGGCAGGGGTGGCCTTCCCTTCGAGATTGCCGACTTCTGTGCGGCGACGTTCGGCCTCGGTCATCGTGGTCTCCCCGGTGGGCTCGAGGCGGAACACCAGATCGGTCTCGCCCCGGAAGTTGCCCGGCAGGGTGCGGCATCGCCGGATCGCGATCCATTATGCGAAGGTATGTGCAGGTACCTTCGTTCGTCTGGCGCCCGCATGACCGCAGGTGCTCCGGGAAGGCGCCGTCCCTCCAGGGAATCGGCGGTTGCCTCAGATCGCGTCGCCCGACTTCGTCTCGCCGTCGGTCCGGAGCGGCGGCGGCAGATCGGCCGCGCCCTCGCTGCGATCGCGATAGAGAGCGGCGCGGCCCAGCAGCATCAGCGTGACCGGCGTGGTCACGGTCACGAACACCGCGATCAGCACCTCATGCACCACCAGACGCGACTGCAGGACCGAGAAGAGGAGGATGGAGGCGAGCAGGATACCGCCCGCACCCCAGGTGGCGCCCAGGGAGGGAGCGTGAATGCGATCGTAGAAGGTTTTCAGGCGCACCAGGCCGATGGCGCCGATCAGGGTAAGGCCGGCGCCCAGCAGGACAAAGAAGGAGGCGAGGAGGGCGGCCCAGAGCGGCAGGTCGGCGGCGTGGCTCATTCGATGATCTCCCCGCGCATCAGGAACTTGGCGAGGGCCAGGGTGGCGACGAAGCCCAGCAGGGCGATCACCAGCGCCGCCTCGAAGTACAGCGTGCTGCCCGTCCGCATGCCGAAGACCAGCAGGAGGAGCATCGCATTCACGTAGAAGGCGTCGAAGGCGACGATGCGATCCTGTGCCCTCGGACCGCGCATGATGCGGAAGGCGGCAACGGCCATCGCCAGTCCGAGCAGGACCAGGGCCACCAGCAGGGACCAGGAGAGGATCGTTGCGCTCATGCCAGTATCTCCAGCAGCAGCCGTTCGTAGCGGTTCTTGATCAGGTCGATCCAGTGCATCTCGTC